>JADGQM010000024.1 GCA_017881795.1 Syntrophobacteraceae bacterium | reverse complement strand
CGCAACCACCACATACCATTCGGGCATCATGGGCAGCGCACTCAACAAACCCGATGCGGGCTGATAGATGGACTGGAACAGGGCCGTACCCCAGGTGCCTTGATAGACACGCCCGCGGAAAAATCCCAGAAGCTGCTCAAAACCCTTAAAGTAGAGCCGGCCCGCCCACGGAATATGGCCCGCAGCGTTGTACTTTTCCGGCCACTTCTTTTCCAGCATCGCCTCAGCTTTGCCGTAATTAATTTGCTGCTTAAGGTAAGCCTTTACCGAGCTCCGCCGATGGTGCCAGACCATCGCCGCAGGGTTAAACCCCAGGGTCCAACCCTGCTGCTGGATGCGCCAGCAAAGATCGACATCGTCGCCGGCAATCCGGAACTTTGGATCGAAGCCGCCGATTGCCTCCAAAGCCGCCTTGCGAAAGGACATGTTGCAGCCGGGAATATGCTCTGCCACTTCATCCGTGAGCAGCACATGAACGGGGCCACCCGGGGAGTTGGCCACGCAGTCGGCGATGGGTCCATCGTCGCGCGGCGGCAGATTCGGCCCGCCGATGCCCATATGGTTCGTTCTCAGGTAACTTGCTGCAAGGTAAGTCAGCCAGTGCGGATCGGGGATGGCATCGTCATCGATGTAAGCCACGATCTCCCCTTTGGCGGCGCGCATCCCGGTGTTCCGGGCGCTGCTCAGGCCCTTGTTCTCGGTCGTGATCACCCGGAAACCGAACTCCTTCGCAATCGCCTCCGTCCGGTCCCTGGACCCGTCGTTGACGACGATGACCTCGTAGTTGGGATAATCGAGTTTGCGGAGACCCTGCAGACAGTCGCGAATGGTGCGTTCACCATTATAGGAACAAACGACAACGGAGATGCTGGGCCAGGGCAGATCAGGAGCGAACGGGATCTCGGCAAAGGCTTTCCGAAGCATTTCCAGGGACTGCTTCGGTTGCCGGTGGCGGTCGGTAAGGCCGAACCCCCAATCGTCAATGTCAAAACCACCGCGATGCCATTCGTCCGTCCAGGCAAAGACAAAAACCCCTGCACAACCGGCCGCAAAGGTCGAGCGGATCTGCCATTCCAGGGTCGAGGCCTGCGTCGCCTCGCCGTTGCGCATACTGTCGAGGCCAATCTCCGCCATCACCAGCGGACGGTCTCCGGCAAGATTCTGGAGCCGGGCCAGATACCCGTCAAGTTTCTCCCGGGTTTCCAGGTAAACATTGAAGGAGACAAAGTCCACAAAGGACAATTGCAGATATTCAGTGGTCGGGAAGTTGACGTAGGTGACCAGAGCCTCAGGATCTTCGTCCTTGGTTGCCTTATAGAGCCGCTCAAGGAAGGCCTCGATACGGTGATGGCCATACCAGCGCACGATGGAAGCCGGAATTTCATTGCCGATGGTGTAGCAAAGGAGCGCAGGATGCCCCGCCGAGGCGCGCACCCCCACGCGGACACGGCGCTCAATATCGTTGGCAAGCTTCTTATTGTCGAGAAAGGTGATGTGCTCCTCCCACGGCAATCCAATCATGACGCGCAAACCGTGCCGCTGAGCCACATCGAGCAGCCACCGAGGCGGCACCGTATAAACGCGAACCGAGTTGATGCCGTGTTCCGCCATTAGGGCAAAGTCGCGTTCTACGGTTTCGGGATTGTGGTATTCACATCCATTCTCATCCGGACGAAATGGACCATAGGTCACGCCACGCACGTAAAATTTCTCATCCCCCACAAAAATGAACTTCCCCTCGACTCGGGGTCTAATTCCCTCGATAACCGGTATGCTCTTCGGGGGTTCGAGAAAAAACTGGACAATCCCGCTGGTGGCTGGGGCCTTGGGGAAAACCGGACGGAGAACCACGCTCTCATCCGCTTTGCTTTTCGGCAAATCATCCTTGTAAAGGTTGCCCGGCCGCTCATCAGCCGGGTGTCCTTCTCTCGTTCGCCGGCTCCCCTTCCTGACAAAGGGCATCACCACTGCGCCCGCATCCAGGAAGGATTCAGTTGAAAGATCGCCGGGAACATCCCCGGCCTGTACATCCGAGAGGAGATCCTCTGCAACATCGGACTGTTCACTCTGCAACGCTGATTTTGCCATATCACCCTCGCTTTCACGCGTATTGCCTTAACTCACAACCGAGCGGAGATGCCTCGGTATCCGATTCTGAAATTGATCACGTCTCCTTAATGGCAACAACTGTGCCAGAGCTTAAAGGACTTCGGTGCACACCATTTACCCAGTCTGAGATCGCCTGCCCATGAAGCCGCCGGTTACGATTCTTGCACACGCGGTTACGATTCCTGCACAGTTGCCCCTTTGACTTTTGCCATGACCCCTGGTAGGCTTCCCAACCTGTTGAGAAATTGTGCTATTTTCAAGGTTTGTGCGAGTTGGGAGAGGAACGAGCTCAGGTGGACCCGGTACTTTTGGAAGTGAACGACCTTCAGACCTATTTCTTCACCGAAAGGGGTACGGCCAGGGCTGTCGATGGGGTCAGCTTCCGAGTTCCCGAGGCACAGGTCTTCGGGATTGTGGGGGAGTCCGGGTGTGGCAAGAGCATGACGGCCCTTTCCATCATGCGCCTGATCCCTTCGCCTCCCGGCAGAATCGTCGGAGGTGAGATCTGGTTCAACGGCACCAACCTGCTATCCCTCCCCGAAGATCAAATGCAGGCACTCAGAGGGAACAAGATTTCGATGATTTTCCAGGAGCCGATGACCTCTCTCAATCCGGTCTTTCGAGTTGGCGACCAGATCGCTGAAGTGTTGCAGCGGCATTCCGCGATAACCGGGAAAGAGGCTCTCGATCAAGCTGCGGAACTCCTGGAAAAGGTGGGCATACCGCTCCCGACGGTCAGAATCAAAGACTACCCGCACCAGATGAGCGGTGGCATGCGCCAACGGGTCATGATTGCCATGGCGATTGCCTGCCGTCCCCGCTTGATCCTGGCCGATGAACCCACAACCGCGCTCGATGTCACCATCCAGGCCCAGATCCTGGAATTGCTGAAGCATCTTCAGGAAAGTATTCGGACGACCATTCTCCTCATCACCCATGACCTTGGGGTCGTCGCCGAACTTGCCGAACAGGTGCTGGTCATGTACGCGGGGCGGGTGGTCGAGGAAGCGCCGGTAATCGATCTCTTTCATCATCCCCTGCACCCGTACACCAAGGGGCTGATGCGTTCTATCCCGGGGCGCGCTTCGAACGCGGCAAGCAGACGCCTGGAAGCGATCCAGGGGGTAGTGCCGAGTCTTTTTGCACTACCCTCCGGCTGTAAATTCAATACGCGCTGCCCTTATGCCTTTGAACGGTGCTTCCATGATCCGGAACCTGACCTCCGGACGCCGCTCGGGGGTCATCCGGTGCGTTGCTGGCTCTATTAGGAGACTTAAGGTGCCAGAACCGATCACTTCAGAACCGTTCATTGATGAGAACCTGCTCGTTCTCCGCAACATTAAGAAGTACTATCCGCTTACCAGTGGGTTCCTGCGGCGGGAAGCGGGAATGGTAAAGGCGGTGGACGGTGTCGATCTTACGGTGCGAAGAGGGGAAACCCTGGGATTGGTAGGAGAGAGTGGTTGCGGGAAATCCACCCTGGGTCGCGTAATCCTAAAGCTGGAGGAACCAACCGAAGGGGAGATTGCCTTCGCCGGCCAAAACCTTGTCGGGATGCCTCGCAAAGCACTGCACACGATCAGGAGACGGATGCAGATTATTTTTCAGGACCCCTATTCTTCTCTCAACCCGCGCCAGACCGCGGGCCGCACCATCGGCGAGGGACTGCAAATTCACAACGTTGGGACTCCTGCAGAGCGTAAAGAAAGAGTGCGCTATCTGCTGGAAGTTGTAGGCCTCCAGGCCGACGACCTCAACCACTACCCGCATGAATTCAGCGGCGGGCAGCGCCAACGCATCGGCATCGCGCGGGCGCTTGCGCTCCAGCCCGAGCTGATCATCTGTGACGAACCGCTCTCGGCCCTGGATGTTTCCATTCAGGCCCAGATCATCAATCTGTTGCAGGACCTTCAGGAGCAGAACCGGCTCACGTACCTTTTCATCTCCCATGACCTTTCCGTGGTGCGCCACATCAGCGACCGCATTGCGGTAATGTACCTGGGCTGCCTGGTGGAACTGGCCGAAAAACGCGAACTTTTTGATCAGCCCCTGCATCCTTATACCCAAGCTTTGCTGCAGGCTATCCCGGCGCCTGACCCGGTGGCCGCGAGAAAACCGAGGCACATCGTCCACGACCCCAGCACCCAGCCGACTCTTCACGGCTGCCGCTTCGAGCCGCGCTGCCCACAGGCAATCAGCCCATGCAAGACCGCGAGACCTCCCCTGGTCGAATACTCATCGAACCACTGGGTGAGATGCTTCCAGTATTTTGATCCGGCGGGGAATCTCAACTAGTGTCCATCCGTAAACCCAATGCTTGAATTAGATGAGCGTGTGGGCGGACTTTATGTCCGCCCACAATTGGCAATGATTTCGACGGATTTCGGGAGAGGATAAACCCCTTCCCTACTGTCTAAATTCAGGTCTATGGAGTTTTCGGATGGACACTAACTGATAGATCTTTCCGGACTTGGCATGGCGAGGGATTGGGAAGGGAAGGAGAAAGGCGTGCCATTCTTAGCCATGGCACGCCTTTGGTGTTACCCGATCATTCCAACGATTCCGTGGAACTCGGGATACCTCCGGGGCTAGAGATCGGTAAGGGTTTTCAAGAAGGCTACAATATCTGCCTCCTCCTGGTCAGTCAGCCCAAGGTTGCCCAGTTCCGTTTTATTGACGGTGTCAGGATATTCCGGGGCAGGCCAGCAATTGACCCCGGGGACGTGGTCGGGAGTTCCGATGAGGCTGGGGTCGCAGACACTCAAGGTATCCCGGGTGTTATAGAAATGGACAATGGCTTCGAGGCTCTTGAAATAGCCATTGTGGCTATAGGCCTTCACAAAAATGGGATAGGGCCTCTTATCAACGTTTCGCAGTGTCGGCACCTTCTGCTTGCCGTTTTGGGTCACGTCGTTCAGGAAGCCGCCGAGCCCCAAATCAACCCAGGTCACGCCTAGAAGATTGTAGGCAAAGTTGTAGTAAAACGGGTTCAGCGGGTTTTTCGGCACGCCCAGGTTGTCGTAAGTATAATCAGTGAAAAGTGGGCGCGTGGGATCATAGGGACCGGGAGTGCTCGGATGACATTGCGCGCATTTCCCTTTGTCGTTAAACAAAGCAAGGCCATTGGCCTCACTTGCGGTGAGTTTGGCTTTCTTCTTGAGGTAGAGATCGTACTTGGAAGCAAACGGGTTCACTTCGCCAGACCTCTCATAAGCCGCAATGGACCGGGCGATAGCTATATAGGCCTCATCCACATCGTTGCAGGCGTTATGCCCCCAAACAGCTTTAAAGATGCCCTTGTAGTGGGATTTGCAAACTTTGCTCACGAGACTGGCGGCGTTCGGCAGCGCCTGCTCAAGAGGGTTCAGGAAAGGCCCCTTGGCCTGTTCCGCAAGCGGATCACCCAGCGTCAACCCGGTTGCCCGCCCATCCCAGAACATTCCTCCGACATACGTGCCAGGGGGATCCTGGGTCAAAACCGGGCTGAAACCTGCGTAGGCAGAGGCGGGCGGTTTGCGATTGCCGAAGCGGCCATCGACGGAGCCCATGTAAACCGCCCCAAGGGCGTTAATGCTGGAATCAGGGCCCGTCCATCCAACTTTAGGTGAATGGCAGGCGGAACAGGATTGATTGTTGTATAGTGAGAGGTCTGAGTCGAAAAATATCAGTTTTCCCAAACTCTCAATCGGAGTTAACTTCCCACAGAAGGCCAGCTTAGGGGCGTCAGGAGACTGTAGGTCGGCAGGCTCCGGAGGCAATGGGCCTGCGCCCAACCCGCCTGCGATGGCCACGGATAAGAGCAGAACTGCCGCAATAGAAAGGACTGTTTTCCGCATCTTCTTCTCCTTCCAAGGAGTTTCAAATGACCACAATGCCGGAACTATCATTACGCATTACCGATAGATTTGTTGATCGCCCGATACCACCCCCCCTCACTGAACCGCACAGACTGCGGTACTATAATAACGGGACAAGAAGCGAAGTCAGTAACACCTGATTCTCGGTATCAGACTGTTGTCAGAAAATCAAGCTCATTTCGCGTATCCAATTTCGGAACGAAAGAGGACCTCCATCCTCCGAAATGGAAATCCCTGTCGTTTTATGAAACTATTGTCAGGCTGCCGTCAGGGACAGAGTTCAAAATTGCATCTTCAAGGCGGTCTCTACAAGGTGATTTTGGCGATTGTCTCCGAGTTGCATGTTATAATTTTCAACCGTCTCAAATCCGTAGCGGGTCGTGAGACTCAGCGATCTTTCAAAGAAAGTAAAAGTTAAGTCAGCGCAATATTGCCTGACGGTTTCCTCGGTACGACCAAGCATTACTCCTCTCACCATATAATCGTAGTCGAGACCCAGTTGAATCTTGTTGGTCAGGTAATAGGTCGAGCGGGTGAAGAAATCCTCGGCATCCGGCCCCATATGGTGCCCCATGATCATATCCTCATGGATGTACCCGGATTTGTAGATACTGTGCGCATACCACATACCGGGAGTGGGATCGGTTGGGTAATAATTGCTCGTAAATTCGACCCGCCAATCGAGCCGGCCGTCTGCGGTGACGGCCGGGCAGTAGAATCCCAGCATCCAGGCGATATCCTTCATAAGAAGGTTCCATGGGTGCTGATAATCACCAAAACCGCTGTCTTCCCCGCCGTATTCAAGATAGACCTGGGTATTTCGTAACCACGGAATGTTTAAGCGAAAGTCAAAGGCCGTCAACTGGTTGGAGTTCGGGAGCGATTTGCCGTTGAAGAGTCGGAACATATTCAGTGGATTGAAGGCCGGCTGTCCTTCCCCGCCAAACTGAGCGGTGGTGCTGAAGCCCATCTCAAAGATAGCGGAAGGTTTAAAATTGAGGCGAAATCCCATTATATTTGCATTGGGGGGATCTTCATACCCCGCTTCATGGGACGCAAAAATGACGTATTTGAAGGGGCCAAGGTAGTGGAAAATCCATGGCAGGAGAATGGGTTCAGGATTGGAGAGTTTCAATAGATCAAGAGGAAACGCATTGTTCGTCATGATTTCATCCCCGTGATATCCTTGCCCCCACCACATGGAATCTCTTCCGAATTCGAGCTCATTGCTCCACTGAGTCAGCTTGGCATAGCCCTTGAGCAGATCCACCTGCGTATCGCTGGGATTTTGGAGGCCGGCAGGATTCTCTCGAATGACTACGATAGGCTCCACATAGGCGGAAAAGAAATCACGGTATCCAAGAATAGAGGAGAACTGCAGCGAGACATTGCTGCCCTCTCCGTAGATGATGCCGTCATTGTTGTAAACGAGTGGGGTGCCTTCCGTAGCCCGAATTCTGGCAGAGGTAATCAAGTACTGGCTTTCACCCCCTTTCACGTTGAGGAACTCCCGTGGTTGCCCCTGACTATAGACATACCGCGCCTGCACTTCATTGAGTGGTTTTATGAAACTCTTCTGCAGGATGCCCGTCGTCTTGCCGACCAGAGGCAATTCCTGCCTGAATTCTTTATCGAGGTCGCGGAGGAGTTCTTCGATCAACGGCGGGAGGGTGATGCCCTGTGCTTCTTGTTCGACGTGCGCTTCATGGATGAGGCGCGCCATTTCCAGGCGCGAAAAAGGACGCGTGCCATGTAGTTCCGAATGGATCAGACCGAACCCTTCCAACTTATCCAGGGCTGCGTAGGACCAGTCATCGAGCGGTACATTGACCGAGGAAAAGGCAAGCACATGGGAGCAGAAGCCTATGGCGAGCAGCAGCAGAAAAGCCAAAACCCTCAAAAAGAGAACCATTCACAAGCCTTCTGAATCAGTCAGTGTGCATCCCACAGGAAGTCCGCTATTCGCAATCTTCTGAAGGGTGAGCCGACTTGCATTCAATCAGCTTTGCTGACAATGGTCAAGTCTTCCTCATTGATCTCCGAGATCGGCCCCGCCAGATGTGAACCGTAGCGAGCAAACATCCAGAGCTCCGGAATAATCTCGGAGATGATTTCGCCGTCATCGAAGACACGTACGATGGAGCTCTCGGAAACGACAACCGCCACGGCTTTGGTCTGCTTGGTGATCGAGGCTGCGGCCACATGCCTGCTGCCCAATCCAAGTGGGAGCTTGATACCTTCGGAAAAGGCATCGATATACCGGCATGCCGAGACGACCACGCCCTCGTCCGAGACCACAAAGGCGCCATCGAGCTGAGCGAGCTCTTTCACGGTTTCCCTCATGTCGGGAAGATGGATGAGTTTGGATTCGTCAGGATGCCCGAAAAGAGGATCCAGAATGAGGCTCCTCGAGTGTTGCAAGACCTCTGGGGTGTCCCCGACCACAAACATCGTACCGATTTTCCGACCTTCCCTGCCTTCCCGAGCAATTTCCACAGCCAGGATGACCGTGTGTTTCAAAGTCTCCGGGTTGATTCCTCGCTTCTCATTACAGATTCCGCAGAAAATTTCCTCTGGAGTTCGCATCATTCTAGGCTTTGGCATTCGTTGCACGCTCCTCTTTCTTGGCGTAAGCCATGTAGTAAACCAGCGGGACTACAATTAACGTGAAAAAGGTCGAGACCGCAATGCCAAAAATGAGCGCCCAGGCGAGCCCGGAAAAGATCGGATCGAGCGTGATCGGCCAGGCGGCGAGCATGGCCGCCAGCGAGGTGAGAAAAATCGGCCTGGTGCGGAGCGCTCCGGCCTCGATGAGAGACTTCACCAGGGGTTCACCTTTGCTCTTTTGCACTTCGACAAACTCGATGAGCAGGATCGAATTCCTGGTTGCAATGCCAGCCAGGGCAATCATCCCGATCATGGCCGTCGCCGTGAAATATACGGGATTCTCCCAACCCCCCACCGGCTGCCCGAGGGCATTGAGCAACCAGAAACCCGGAAGAATGCCGATTACCGACAGCGGCAGAGCAATCAGCTGAATTGCCGGCAACAGGTAGCTTTGCGTTTGATAGAGCAGCAGGATGTAGATTCCCAACACGGCGATCCCAAAGGCGATGCCGAGGTCACGAAAGACCCGCAACGTTATGTCCCATTCGCCTTCCCCGGACCAGACGACGTCATAAGCCTTCAGTTCGGGATCGTCCCGCACCTTGTCCTCAAGCGTCAGCACCGCATCTGGAGGCGGCAAGCCGGCCGTATCCCCGAATACATAGACTACCGGCCGCAAATTCTTGTGATAAATGGGTTGATCGATGACCCCCTCGGTAAAAGTCCCCAGATCCGTCAGATAGATTCCTTCGCCATTGGCGCCCTTGATCATCAATTGATCGAGGTCCGCTTTCTGCGCCCGGTCTTCACGGGCCAGGCGCAGTTGCATGAAGACCGGGTTCACTTCGTTGTCCAGGCCGAGCGAACCGGAAGCAGCGCCGACCATCGCACCCTGAACGGTTTCTGCAATCTGCCGGTCGCTAACGCCATGCGCCATGGCTTTGGCGCGGTCCACTCGGAAAACCACCCTTTTCTGGGACGCCACCAACACATCGTCGACATCCACAACTCCGTGAGTTTCCTCCATGTGGTGTCGGACCCTGGCAGCCGCCTGTGCCAGTTCTTCATAAGGCTGACCGATTTTTCCATAGACCTCAGCCACCAGCGTGGCAATCACCGGCGGGCCAGGCGGTGCTTCGACAATCTTGATATTCGCATGGTAGTGTGCAGCAATCCGCGTGAGGTCGTTCCGCAGCCTCAATCCGAGCGCATGGCTCTGCTGCGCGCGTTGTTTCTTGCCCACAAAGTTGATACGAACGTCCGCAACATGAGCGCCCCGGCGCAGATAATAATGACGGACCAGACCATTGAAGTCCATCGGACTGCTGGTCCCCACATAGGTGCTGACATCGGTCACCTCCGGCACACGCACGAGATAATCAGCGAGTGCGTCGGCAACCGCCGCCGTGGTCTCGAGAGTCGTACCCTCAGGCATATCGATCACCACCTGGAGTTCATTCTTGTTGTCGAAGGGCAACATTTTGAGCGGCACCCGATTGGAGAGAACCAGCCACACGGCAAAGCCGAAGAGCATGACCACGAGCCCGAGGGTTCCCCAGCGCAGCCGCCGCGAATCAATGAGTGGGGTCATGATGCGGTGGTAGATTTTGAATAAGCCACTCTCTTCCAGCGAAAAGGGCTTTTCATGCGGCTTGTCGTATTCACCTTTAAGCATATGCAAAGAGAGCCAGGGCGTGATGGTAAAAGCGACCATCAGGCTCATGAGCATCGCCACGGGCACGTTCAGCGCCATGGGGGCCATATAGGGACCCATCATCCCGGTAATGAAGAACATCGGCACAAAGGAGATGATCACGGCGAGGGTGGCCAGAATGATCGGCGGACGCACCTCATTGACCGCACTGATCACGGCATTCTTGGGCGATTCTTTGCGCATGGCGAAGTGGCGATGAATATTTTCCACGTCCACAATGGGATCGTCGACGACCAGGCCGAGTGCAAGGATCATGGCGAAGAGGGTCACCCGGTTAATGGTGTAGCCCAGCAACAGGTTTATCAAGAGCGTGAAACTGAAGGTTACGGGGACGGCCAGGGCGATAATGATCCCCTCGCGCCATCCCAGGGTGTAGGCGAGCAGGATGACGACAATGGCGATGGCCACCAGGAGCGCTTCAACCAGGTCATTCACCTTATCATCGGCGGTTCGCCCGAAGTCCCTGGTGGTGCGCAGGGTGACCCCTTCAGGGAGAACCTCGCGGGCGAAGAGCTCGGCTTCTTTGAGAATCTCTTCAGAAACCCACACGGCATTGGTGCCTTTGCGCTTGGCCACCGCCACCGTCACCGCCGGATAGTCCTGGAACCGTTGGATGGAGGTGGGCAGGGAACCGTCTCCTTCCCTGCCGGGATCCATCGAGGAATAGGCCCTCGCGCCGAAAGCAATGTGCGTGTAGGTTTCCGGTTCTGCCGGTCCATCCTCAATCGCGGCAACTTCCCGCAAATACACCGGGCGCCCATCCTGAACGCCGACAATGAGATTCGCCACTTCCGCCCCGGAAACAAGAAAACGCCCCGCGTCGACCCGGATCTCCTTGTTGTTGTCGATCAGGCTGCCTGCCGGAAAAGTGACGTTGGCACCCTGGATCGCCCGTTGCATCTCCTGAATAGACACCCCGCGACTAGCCATGAGTTGTGGCGAAAGACGAACCCGGACCTGCCTCGGCCGGCCCCCAACGAGGTATGTGCGCCCGGCATTCTTCACTCCCTGTAACCGAATCTCGAGCTCCTCCGCCATGCGCCGCAAGGCATAGTCGTCATAGCGATCGCTGTAGAGCGTCAGGTTCATGATGGGTACGTCGTCGATTTCGACCGGTTTGATCACCCATCCGGTCACTCCCGGGGGGACCTGATCGATGTTCGCCTGGATTTTGTTGTGCAGTCTCACCCAGCTTCGTTCGCGATCTTCACCGACATAGAAGCGCACGGTCACGATGGCCTGGGAAGGGTAGCTTGTCGAGTAAACATACTCCACCCCATCGATTTGGTAGAGAAGCTTCTCGAGGCGCGTGGAGACCTGGCGTTCCACCTCGCGCGCCGAAGCACCGGGCATGTTTACCAGAACGTCAGCGATCGGGACAACGATCTGTGGGTCCTCTTCGCGCGGCGTGATCGCGAGCGCAACAATCCCGGCAATAAGGCTCATGAGGATCAACAGAACCGAGAGATTCCCTTCCAGAAATGCCCCAACAATGCGCGTCATCCAGTGGTGGGAGGCAGCCGACTTCTCCTTCATGGAATGACCACCTCTTCGTTCTCCTGCAAACCGGATAGCACCTCCACAAGGCCATCATGAGTCTGACCCAAAGTAACAAATCGCCGCTGCAAAGTGCCGTCAGCCCCCAGCACCTCCACCAGCGAGAGCTGCCCCACTTCCCGCACGGCCTTAATGGGAACCACCAGAGCCTCGTATTTGCCGTAAGGCACACCAAGCCGCCCAAAAAGGCCGTTCACGAGGTCCGGATCGGGCGGCAGCGTGACTTTGACCAAAACGGTTCGGGTCGAGGGATCGGACTTCGGGGTAATTTCTCGCAGCACTCCGGGAAACGTGCGGTTCAAGGCATCGATGTGAACCTCCATTTCCTGTCCGAGGTCAACGCGGGGAATCAGAGACTCCGAGAGAAAGGCATGCAGCTCCAAATCGGAAGCCGTCTCGAGGAGGAATAGCGGCTGCCCGGGAGCCGCCATATCGCCAACGTCCACCAGTTTCTTGATGACCTTTCCGGCGAAAGGGGCCCGGATTACGGTATAGCTCAGCATGATGCGCGTTTCGGCAACCGCAGCCTCCGCCTGCTCTTGCTGGGCCTGAATGCGCTTGATATCACTCTCTGCCGCCCGGACATCCTGGATGGCCGCCGCCAACCTGGCTTCAGCGGTATCTTTCTGGGCTTTCGCCTGCTCCACCTGTTGCCCCGTCGCCGCCTCACTGCGGTGGAGGTCCACGTAGCGCCGATAGTCGGCAAGGGTGAGCTCCCGATTGGCTCGGGCCGCTTCAACCTGGGCCCTGGCAGCTCCGAGTTTGGCTTTCGCTGCCTCCTGGCCGCGCTCCACCGCATCCCGTTGGGCTTCTGCCTGACTCAGTCGAGCCTTTATATCAGCATCCTGAAGCAAGGCCATGATTGTGGATGTCGAGCTCTTGTCATTGCCACCGCTAACATGGTCCCCTTCTTTAACCAGAATGTCTTTGACCTGAGCCATGACCCGAGATGAGACCCTGGCTTCGGTTTGGGCTTGCACCGTTCCGACCTGGTCAATGGTAAGGGGATAAACCTGTCGCTCAACCTTCTGTGTGCTCACTTTCGGAGGCTGTGGTTTGGGCGCCGGAAGCCCTGGTTCGACCTTTTTCACAAAAGTTCCGGCAAGCCACATCATGAGCACGATGAGGAGGGCGACAACTCCCACCCCTTTCACAACCTCTTTCCGGGCTGCGTGTTTCTTGTCCGCATTAGAATCTGCACTCATTTTGACACCTTTTAGCGGAGCGATCACTGGTCACTGACCACTGCTATTCCCTCCGCGAAGTCCCCCAGGGCTTTTCTCAGGAAGGCCTGGGCAATCTTGCCTTCATAGAGTGCCGCAGTGTAGGAGACTTCCGCCTGGTTCCAGGCGAGCTCGGCCTGAAGCAGGGAATCCACGGTGGCAGCCTGCCTGGCATAAATCTGCCGCACTTCGCCAAGAGCCTTCCCGGCCCACTTTCTTCGCTCGTCTGCCACCCGAATCTTTTCGGCAGCATCCTGGACCGCCAAGGTGGCCTGGTTGACTTCCAGGGCGATATCCAAAGCGATTTGTTCGCCTCGCGCTTCGACTTCCTTGAGACGTGAACGTGCTTCAGCAATCTTCGAAATACTGAGGCCTCCTTCAAAGAGCGGCCAGGTTGCCTGGACTCCCACGAACCAGCTGTCGGCAAAGGAACCGAGATTTTGGGAATCCAGTTCATATTGGACGTTTGTTCCCAGGCGCGGCAAAAGTCCGCTCTGCGAAGATTTTACGCGTTCTCTGGCAGCCTGGATCAGGGAACGCACGGCAGCCATTTCCGGGCGCTTGTCCAAAGCAATCTCGACGTAACGACCTGAGTCTTTCTGATCATCGTCAACCTGGACGGCCACCGCAGCAATTCCGGGGTCGGGCACCTCGCCGGCCTTGATGGGTCGGACAAGGAGTCGTTCCAAACCGGCTTGCAGTTTTTGCACGTTCGTCCGAGCGGTGACCAGATTGCCGTTGGCTTCAGCACGACGCGCTTTGAGGCGCAAAAGCTCACTGGGAAGAGCGGCATCGGCACGCACCCGAGCCTCCCCCAGTCGCTCGTCAGTTTGGGCAGACTCCAGAGCGCGCTCCGCCACCCCGGTAAAGGCCAGTGCTTGCAGCCACTGGTAGTAGATTTCGGTGACCTTCGCTGCCATTTGATTGCGAGCCGCCGGCAGTTCGGCATTAACCGAGCGCTGTTGCGCAACGGCTGCCTTGCGCTCATACCAGTGGCTGCCACCCTCAAAAAGGGACCACTCGCCGCGAATCCGCGAGCCAAAGTTCTGCTGGGTTCCGGGATAGTTGAAATCGATATCAGGGCGAAGGCGCCGCTGATTGATGATATCCATCAAAGCGTAGACCGGGTTGTTGGTTATGTTGTACTCCTCGGAAACGATCAACCGGGGATAAAATGTGGAATCAGCCTGCCTGACCTGTTCGGCCGCAGCCTTCATGCGCTGACGGATCTGCTCCAGTTCCGGGCTTGCTCCCAGAGCTTCCTCGACGGCGCGTTCGGCAGTTAAAGGTCCCTGCTGAGACTCGATGGTTTCCCGCGATTTGGCTTCCCATTGTCTAAGAATTGCCTCACGCGGCAGGGGAGCCTCTTCTCTGGGCACATTCGCGGAATAGGGCGAGCATGCCGCGACGATTCCTGCGATCAATATCAGCAGCATCCGGGCCAAAATCGGTGCTTTTCTCTCCTTAAAAGAAAAAGTCCCCACCCTTTCCATCCCCCGTTCCCCTTAAAGATTACTCGCCTTTACCCTACCCAATTTGGATGAACACAGAGAGGAATTACCAACACGCTGAAAGAAACAACAAAGGAGGCTGAAATACCCGGAACCCACCCCTTTTGATTCCCCTTCTTATACTTGCGACTTCTCCATGTTTCAAGCAATTTCCACGTCATGGTAGTCTGGGCAAAGCATGCAAACTCGCTCCAGCTCTCCCTCTGACCACTTCATCTGCCACCGATCGTCGTCAATGACCAAGGATGAATTTTGACATCATTCGAGATATAGTGCATATAGAAACAGGGCTGATACGGTGCACAGATTCATTGTGACCTGTCCACAAAGGACCTCCAAGAATATGAAAAGGTTCTAAAAACAATGGTTCCAAAAAAGACCGGGCCAGTTTTGGTTGTGGGAGCTACCGGCTATGTCGGGGGGCGCCTGGTCCCGAACCTCCTTGAGCAAGGATACCAGGTCAGGGCCATGGCGCGATCCATGGCGAAGTTGGTCAACCGCCCGTGGGCGTCCCACACTAACCTGGAAGCGGTGGAAGGCGACGTGCAGGATCTCGATGCGCTGAGGAAAGCAACCGCCGGCTGTTGGGCGGCGTTCTATCTGGTTCACTCGATGACCTCTGCCAGCAAGAATTTCGTCGAAGCCGACCGCGAATCAGCTCGGAACATGGTCATTGCAGCCGCGGAATGGGGCATGGAACGGATCATCTATCTGGGAGGTCTGGGGAGATCTACCGATCCCTGTTTGAGCACCCACTTGCGGTCTAGGCACGAAGTCGCACAAATTCTGCAGTCCGGACCAGTGCCGACGACGCTGCTTCGTTCGGCCATGATCCTCGGCTCGGGGAGTGCTTCCTTCGAGATGTTGCGCTATCTGGTGGACCGCATGCCCATCATGTTTACCCCTCACTGGGTGCATACGCCGGTCCAGCCCATTTCCATCCGCAATGTTTTGGGCTACCTGATGGGATGCCTGGAACATGATGAAACCATCGGCCAGGCCTATGACATCGGCGGGCCCGACGTCCTGACTTACGAAGGCCTCATTCAAATTTATGCCGAGGTCGCGGGACTCAAGCACCGCCGGATCATCCCCCAGCCCTTTATCACCCCCAGGATGAGCGCCCTCTGGATTCATCTCATCACCCCCATTCCGGCGTCGCTCGCTCAACCTCTCGTGGAAGGGCTGCTCAACCAGGTGGTGTGCCTGGATACCCGCATCCAACCCATCATTCCCCAGGAGCTTCTTGATTCCCGGGAGACCATTCGCCGTGCCCTGGAGAAAACGCAACTGCAGCGCGTTGAAGGCTGCTGGACCGACGCGGGAGAATTGCACCCGCCGGAATGGACCCAGGTCGGCGATGCCGAGTATGCCGGTGGGACGGTCATGGAATGTGGTTACCGCATCCGCCTCAAAGCGACCCCACAGGAAGTCTGGGAGCCCATTGTGAGGATCGGCGGCATGACGGGCTGGTACTACGGCGAGCGACTCTGGAAGATCAGAGGGTGGTTGGACCTCATCCTGGGCGGCACGGCGCTAAGACGAGGAAGACGGGCTTCATCCGAGCTCTATGTTGGCGACGCCCTGGATTTCTGGCGAGTGCTGGATCTTGCAGCCCCATACCGCCTGGTCCTGCTCGCCGAGATGAAGATCCCCGGCGAGGCGATCCTGGAATTCACCATTACTCCGGTGGGTCCTGAAGAAACCGAACTGCAGCAACTCTCCCGCTTTGTCCCCAAGGGCTTTACCGGTCTTGCCTACTGGTACAGCCTCTATTTTCCGCATCACTGGTTGTTCCGGGGGATGCTGCGAACCATCGCCAGGGCCGTAGGAAAACCTATATTGGAGGGTCCACTGCCATATACCCCGGAATTGCGGTGGACCTGTCCCATCGTGAATCGAGTAATTGAAGACTGACGAGAGAGAGGAATTGATCATGTCACATCATCATACGGCGCCGAAACTGGCGTCCAGGATTGCCGAAACCAGCGCCAGACATTCGCTTTTTGAGGAGGAAATCAGGAAACTTCCGGTTCCTGTTTGTTCCGTATTCCTCGGTGAAACCGGGAGCATCCGCCCCACCGCCTTCACGGAAACCGACGCGGTGCTGCAGAGCAAAGACCATGAGCGGACGGCCGAGGTCTTTCCACTAACCGTAGGCAAGAATCGGAATGTTGTTCTGGTAGCAACTCCGCCACAAACTGCCGAAAAGGTTACCGGGAAACGCGTAGCCGTGCTCTTTTCAGGGGGACCTGCTGCGGGGGGTCACAACGTGCTCGCCGGTCTCAAAGCAGTCTTGGGTAAGCATAACACGCTGCTTGGCATCAAAAAGGGACCGAAAGGACTGCTTAACGGCGATCTCTTTGAAATTACCTGTCGCCAGACCGAAACCATCGTTAACACCGGGGGATTCGATTTCCTGGGAACCGATCGCACCAAAATCAAGACCCCCGAGCAGTTTGAAAAAGTCAAACAAGCAGTTCTTAAGAACAAGTTGGATGGCCTCATCATCATTGGTGGAGACGATTCGAACACCAATGGTGCTTTCATTGCCGAGTACCTCGAAAGGGAAGGCATAAAGTGCAGCGTCATCGGAATTCCCAAGACCATCGATGGGGACCTCGCCGTGGGCAAATACCTGCCCATTTCCTTTGGTTTTGATACGGCCTCGAAAATTTTTTCGGAGCTCGTCGGCAATTTGACCCAGGACGCCGCCTCGGCCGTCAAATACTGGCACTTTGTGAAGCTCATGGGACGCACGGCCAGCAAGATCACCCTGGAGGTGGCTCTGCAAACCAAGCCGGCGGTTGCGTTGATTTCGGAAGAAGTGGCCGAAAAGAATATGTCCCTGGATGATATCGTTAATTATGTCGTGGATACCATCACCGATCGTCGCTTGAGAGGGATCAATCATGGCGTCGTGCTGGTGCCGGAAGGCCTGGTTGAATTCATCCCCGAGATGAGGACGCTCATCCAGGAACTGAATAAGGTGCTGGCGGAATACGAGGCCGATATCAAGGACCTCCCCACCCTGAAAAACAAACAGGACTTTATCTATCCTCGTCTCTCGCCTCAATCCGCCCAGCTTATGGCTTCCCTGCCCGAGGAAATCGAGGAGATGCTCATCCTGGATCGTGATGAACATGGCAATGTCAAGGTTTCCCAGATCGAAACCGAAAAGCTTTTGATTGACAAGATTCGCTACCGGGTTTCCGAAATCAAGCGGCATCCCGAGAAGTTTTTCGGAAAGGGCCAAGGGAAATTTGAGGCCACTCCGGAGCAGATCGAAAAGATCAAGAGTCTGAGCCTCTCAACCCAGTCGCACTTTCTCGGCTATGAAGGCCGCTGCGGCAAGCCTACGCCGTTCGATGCAGCCTTCACCTTTAATCTCGGCTTGACTGCAGGCTCCCTTGTTTTGGCCGGAAAAACCGGCTACATGGCGGTGGTGACCGACTTCGACCGAGGCGGCAGAGCTCTCGCCCTGCCCCTCTCCGGCCTGATTACCGGTGAACTGAGGAAGGGAAAACCCGAAGAGGTCATCGAAAAATCCCTCGTCGAGCTCTCCTCACCCTCATTTAAAGTCTTTGCCGAAAATCGTGAAAAATGGGCTCACGAGGATCTCTTCAGCAGTCCCGGCCCCATCCAGCACTGGGGACCGACCAGCAAACAAATCCCCATCTCCGTCGCCCTCGACCAGGGCTACGCGGACTACAAGAACTTCAAGCTGGGAGAAGAGCGAAAGATCGAGTTCGAATAGCGCCGATGATCAGTGGAATTTTTTTGGCTTGACCTGTCATGCCAATACGGATAAGTAGTAGAGCCGCTAACGGATACAAGCTGAGTTTCAAGTCCGATTCCGCTGCTCGTCGAAACGCTTCGTCCAACTCATCTCGATGTTTGTGTAAATTCCCTACTTTTGGATTTTTGGAGGTATTGCCATGGCAACAAAGGGTAGGATTCTCATTGTGGATGACGACCCTGACTTTGTGAAAACCACCAAGATGATTCTCCTTGCGGATGGGTATGAGGTGGTGGTCGCCGAGGATGCCAGGCAGGGGCTGGAAAAAATCAAAGAAAGCCAGCCTCATCTGATTCTCCTTGACATCATGATGGAAAGCATTTTTGAGGGTTTCAGTTTTTTGAGCGCGTTGAGGGTCGCTCCTGAGTTCGAGGAATTCAACTCCATTCCTGTCGTTATGGTGTCGAGCGTTAAGACCGACACCGGCTCACGCTTTTCCTTTGCCGACGGGGAAGACATGGGAGACTCTCCTCAGCCTGATGAATACATGGACAAACCATTGAAGGCGAGACAACTACTGGAGAAGGTCGCGGCTCTTATCCGAAAATGAAGGTGACTTCGCGTTTCGGGCAGCTTTTCCACATCCATTAATTCAGCGCCTGGTTCTGATCACTAGCGGAATTTGAAGCTCCTGCTTAAACCTACACCTCAACTCCCCGATCAAAGCCCGAAATCCGAAAAGGTGACCCTTTCCACCGAGGACTGATGTGGCCTATCCCAAGGTGCTTGTGATCGATGACGAAGAAATCAGTCGGATTTCCTGCGAGCGCATTCTCAAACGGATCGGCATTGAAACCACGAAAGCCGGTAGCGGTCGCGAGGGACTCGATCTGCTCCTGGCCGAGCCGCACGATCTGGTGCTGGTTGACCTCAAAATGCCGGAAATGGATGGAATGGAAGTCGCCCGCCGCATCCGCGATTATGATCCGAACATTGTAACCATCATCATCACCGGCTATGCCACGATTGAAACGGCGGTTACAGCCATTAAGGAAGGGGCCTATGACTATCTCCCCAAACCCTTTACGCCCGACGAACTCGTCATTGTGGTCCAACGCGGCCTCGAAAAGCGAAGGCTGGATCGTGAATCCCAGGCCCTGCGCCAGGAAAAGGAAGCCATGGAACGTAACTTCGTGACGATGGTGACTCACCAGTTGCGTTCCCCCCTTGGAGCTATCTACCAATACTTCGAAGTGCTCCTCAGTGACTTGGGCGGAGATCTGAGCAAGATTCAGCGCGAGATGATCGAGCGCGCCCGTGAACGGCTGGACGGTTTGCTGCAGCTCATCAATGACTGGTTGGACATGAATCGCATTCAGACTGGAGACATCGCCCATCGCCTCGAAGCCTGCCCGCTCTCCAGCTGTGTAAGCGCGGCCCTGGCTGGACTCGAAATGGCCGCCATGGAGAAAGGGATAAAACTGAGCGTAAACATTCCCCAGGATCTTCCCAGGGTATGTATCGATCGTAACACCTTCCGTGAAGTCCTGAGCAATCTTATCGCCAATGCGATCAAGTATAATCGGCCGGAAGGCAAGGTGTGCATCAGCGCCTGTGAGACGAAAGATTGCGTGGTGGTGGCCATAGAGGATACCGGCCTGGGTATCGATGAAAAGGAGATTCCCTTCATTTTTGAGCAGTTTTACCGCAGCAAATCGAAAGCAGTTCGGCAGCAGCAGGGAACCGGCTTAGGGCTGGCTATCGCGCAAAAGATTATTCGGGCTCATCGTGGAAAAATTGAAGTTCAAAGCCGGCCGGGAGAAGGCTCCATCTTTTCCGTCTATGTCGATAAAGAGCGTAGGGAGTAGGGAGTAAGGAGTAAGGAGCGAGGGAAAACCGTTAGCACTGAGGATTATAGACCCGAGCATTCGTCGAGTCTTAGCTTACTGATCACTGATCACTGACCACTGATCACTATTTTTGATCGAGGCCTGGATGGAGGATGGGCATGGAGTTCAACCTGCAAGATGTCGACGCTATCATCGATCAATGGGGACCAAAGCCGGCCTCCCTTCTGCAGATCATGCTTGACATCAATCATCGCTATCACTACCTGCCCAAAGAGAGCCTGAGTCGTGTAGCCGAGCGTTTGGTCATGCCGATCAACCATGTGTATAGCGTTGCTACTTTCTTTAAAGTGTTCAGTCTCAAACCCCGGGGACGGACGATCATGCATGTCTGCACGGGGACGGCCTGCCACGTCAAGGGGACCCCCCGTTTGCTTGACCGTTTGGAACAGGACCTTCATCTCAAACCGGGTGAGACCACCGCAGATATGGCCATAACTCTGGAAACCGTCAATTGCGTGGGTGCCTGTGCCTCGGCTCCGGTAGTGGTTGTGGAAGGCGTCACCCATGCTGAAGTTACCCCCAATAAGGTCAGCAAAATCGCAAAGGGGCTTAGACAAAGAGAATCAGTGGCCAGTGATCAGTGATCAGTGGAGAGTTATCAGTTGTCAGTGGTCAGTGTCAGTCAGCGAAAGTCTGTGAAAGTCTGTGTGAGTCAGTGTAAGTCTGTGTGAGTCAGTGTAAGTCTGTGTAAGAGTGATGAGCGATGAGTGGAAAGGAAAAGAGGTCTAGGAAAAGGCCATGAATCGGCTGAACAGCATGCAGGATCTGGAAACGTTGCGAGAGGAAGCCATCGCCAGGCACCAGCGGCTCAAGAAGTGGGTTCGAGTCTGTTCCGGCACAGCCTGCCACTCCCAGGGCGGGGAACAAGTGGTCCATGCTTTTCAGCAGTACCTGAATGCCAGAGGCCTCACCGTCGAGTACATGGTTAAACCGACGGGCTGCAACGGCTTTTGCGCTCAGGGGCCAATCGTGGTGGTCGAACCGGAAAATGTCTTTTATGCTCGCGTCGGCGCAGACCGGGTCGATGAGATCATGGAGCGCACCGTCCTCGGTGATGAGATCCTCGACGATCTCCTCTATGTCAACCCCGAAACCGGCGCAAAGATCGCTCACGAACATGAGATTCCTTTTTTTGCCGGGCAGGAGCGTATGGTCTTTCACTCCACCGGCATCAATTACGTTACCGATGTTGAAGACTATATCAGTCGGGGCGGATATTCCGCCCTGGCAAAGACGCTCTCGGAGATGAGCCCGGAACAGGTCATTGCCGAGGTTAAATTATCCGGTCTTCGCGGTCGCGGTGGCGGCGGCTTCCCTACCGGCGTGAAATGGGAATCCTGCCGCAGGGCTCGGGGTGAAACCAAGTACGTCATCTGCAATGCCGATGAGGGAGACCCGGGGGCCTACATGGACCGCTCGGTCATGGAAGGTAATCCCCATCAGGTGATCGAAGGGATGATCATTGCCGCCTACGCCATAGGCGCCACCGAAGGCTATATCTACTGCCGCTTCGAATACCCGCTCGCCGTGAAGAACGCCGGTTGGGCCCTGGAGCAGGCCCGTGCCTATGGCTTGCTCGGGCAAAATATCCTGGGGTCTTCACTCAGTTTTGATATCTTTATCAACCGGGGAGCGGGCGCCTTCATCTGCGGTGAATCCACGGCCCTGATGGCGTCGCTTGAGGGCAAGATTGGCGAACCTCGGGGAAAACATATCCACACCGTGGAAAAAGGCCTTTGGAACCTCCCCAGCAATCTCAACAACGTGGAAACCTATGCAAATGTGCCCATGATTATCAGCAACGGCGGCAAGTGGTACGCCGGCATTGGGACCGAGCGCAGCAAGGGCACGAAGATCTTTTCGCTGGTGGGAAAAATCAACAACACGGGACTGGTCGAAGTGGCCATGGGGACTCCTCTGAGAAAAATCGTGTATGAAATCGGCGGCGGCATTCCCAAGGGCAAATGCTTCAAAGCCGTCCAGACCGGAGGCCCGTCCGGCGGCTGTATCCCCGAAGCGTTGATTGATCTGCCGGTCGATTACGAGAAACTGAAAGAGGCCGGTTCGATGATGGGCTCCGGCGGCATGATCGTCATGGATAACGAAACCTGTATGGTCGATGTCGCCCGCTATTTCTTGAACTTCCTCACCGAAGAGTCCTGCGGCAAATGCGTCCCGTGCCGTATGGGCGTTAAGCGCATGCATGAGATCCTGGCCGGGATCTGTCAGGGGAAGGGTGAACCGGGAGACGTGGAGCGTCTGGAAGAGCTTTGCAACAGCATCAAGGAATCGGCCCTCTGCGGGCTTGGAAAAAGCGCACCGAATCCGGTCTTGAGCACGATCCGGTACTTCCGGGATGAGTATGAAGCTCACATTCATCAGAAGAAATGTGCGGCCAGGGTCTGCAAGCCTTTAATTACTTACGAGATCGATCTCGACAAATGCACGGGGTGTGGGCGCTGCCGAATGAAGTGCCCGGAGGGCGCCGTTCTTGGAGCCAAGAAAGAGTGCCACGTCATCGATGAAGAAGCGTGTGTGCGCTGCGGGATCTGTCTCGAGAACTGTAAATTCGGCGCCATTTACGTGGAAAGCGTCGGCATTGAGTCACCTATTTTTGTGCAGCCTTAAGCATTACATCGATTAGCGAATGGAGACCGGCATGCTGCCAAAGGAGCTACTCACCGATTTTTTGGCTGTCGCATTCTACCTTCTGGTCGGAGTGATTTTCGCCGTGGTTCCGCTCATCATTTCCCCGCTGATCGTCCGGCGCAGCGCCGGAATGAGGCGCGAGGAGACCTATGAAAGCGGCATGGAGACGATCGGGAGCGCCTGGATTCAGTTTACCGTCGCCTACTACATCTACGCCCTCATCTTTCTCGCCTTTGATGTGGACGTGCTCTACCTATTCCCGGTGGCTCTGGCCTACGGTAAGTATGCCATCAGGGATTTTCTGGAAGTGGTCATCTTTGTCGGGATTCTTTCCCTCGCTATCGTCTATGCCTGGTGCAAAGGAGTGTTTGAGTGGGAACGCAAAAGATAGGGCCGGGTGAGCCGGTTATCCAATTTGCTCTCCTGGACGATGTCTTAAACCTGGCCCGCGCCAACTCGCTCTGGCCCATGACCTTCGGCCTGGCGTGCTGCGCCATCGAAATGATGGCTGCCGGAGCCTCCCGCTTCGATCTCGACCGCTTTGGCGCCGGCGTTTTTCGCCCCTCGCCGCGCCAATCCGATGTGATGATCGTCGCCGGCACCATTTCCAGAAAGATGGGGCCCGCCATCCAGATGCTCTGGGACCAGATGCCGAACCCCAAGTGGTGCATCGCTATGGGCAACTGCGCGATCTCCGGCGGCCCCTTTGAATACGAAGGACAGTATGCCATCATCCCCGGAGCCCACCTGATTGTCCCGGTTGATATTTACGTTCCCGGCTGCCCGCCACGCCCGGAGGGGCTCATTCAGGGTTTTCTTGCGCTCGAGGACAAGATCACCCGGGGCGAGGACCGTAACCTGCTGAGGCGCTTTCGTCGCCTGGAAGGACAAGGTTGACCATGGCCAAGAGAGATGAAATCATCCAGAAGCTCCTTGGTACACTCTCCGAAGATGCCCTCTGCATTGACGAAGATTATCGTTCCGGCATAGCCCTGTCGGTGCAACTGCCGGAAAAAAAACTGCGGGAGGCGGCAGCCGTCTGTGAAGCGACGGGACTCTATCTGGAATCCATAACGGGCCTTGATTTCCTGGATACGGCAGAACTGGTATACCACCTCAATTGTTACGAACCGAAGTCGCGCATCGCCTTGCGGGTCTTGTGCGGGCACGAGCAGTCGGTGGCGACTTTAAGCGATATCTTCCCTTCTGCTCTGTGGCTGGAGCGAGAGGTCCACGACTTTTTCGGGATATCCTTCAAGGGTCATCCTGATTTGAGACCTCTGCTGCTGCCCGAGGACGCCGATTACCATCCCTTGCAGAAGACCTTCGGCAAAATATACGCGTATCGCGAACGGAAAGAGATTTATGGCGGGGATTAGTGGCAGTGGCTAGCCGGTAGGGGCGACCGACCGGTTGCCCCTACACAGTCGGGTTAGATGGCGCCCGAACTGGTAAGGAACTTTCGCCGAGGTGTACTAGACGCTAGTGGGTGGTGAGACCATAGCAACGAGAAGGTATCTATGGCTGAGCAACTTCGACAACCGGTTGTCGAGCAGATTTACAGTCTGAATCTTGGGCCGCAGCATCCGAGCACCCATGGTGTTCTCAGGGTCTTGCTGGATCTGGACGGCGAATTCATCGTCAAGGCTGAGCCCATCATCGGCTACGGTCATCGCGGCCATGAAAAGATGGGCGAGAACCGCACCTATAAACAGTTTATGCCTAATACCAGCCGGATGGACTATCTGTCAGGCATGCTCTACAACCACGGCTTCGTGCTGGCAGTGGAAAAACTCGCTGGTATCGAGGTCCCCGTCAGGGCCCAATACATTCGGGTCATCTGTTCGGAACTGAACCGCATCTCCAGCCATCTGCTCTGGTTTGGCACCTATGTCATGGATCTTGGAGGGTTTACGCCATTCCTTTACGCCTTCGATGATCGCGAGCAGATTCTGGATATTCTCGATCGGGTCAGCGGATCGCGACTCACTTACTCCTACTGCCGCTTTGGAGGGGTCACCAACGATGTCGATGCTGAATTCGTGGACATGGCGAAGGCCTTTGTCAAGCGGTTGCGAAGCCGCTTTTCCGACTACGAAAGTCTGGTCACCAAGAATATCATCTTCATCAACCGCACCCGCGACGTGGGCGTCATTACCCCTGAACTGGCTCGCCAGTATGCCGTCACCGGCCCCAACCTGCGCGCCTGCGGCATTGCCTTCGACACACGTAAGACCGAACCCTACGAACTTTACGACCGGTTCGATTTTGATATTCCGGTCGGCGCCCAGGGCGACGCTCTCGATCGCTACCGTGTCCGCATGGAAGAGATGGAGCAGAGTTGCCGAATCGTTGAGCAGGCGCTGGATCAGCTTCCGAACGGACCATATCGGAATGAAAAAGTGCCCGTAGCGCTCAAGCCTCCCAAGGGGGAAG
>JADGQM010000459.1 GCA_017881795.1 Syntrophobacteraceae bacterium | reverse complement strand
GGGGATGCCCTGCACCATGGGAACGGCTTGCAGGTCTCCCAGGATCTTGGGGGCGTAGAAAAAATAGCAGTCGTCCGCCAGGTGATGCTCCAGGAAGGCCCCTACCACGCGGCTTCCCCCTTCTACAAGGAGGCTGGTGATCTGACGTTTTCCACATTCCTTCAGCAAGCTCAGAAGATCGACGTGGCCCCTCTGCCCCGGCAATCTGAGCACCACAACCCCGGCTTCACGCAATTCCGATTCCTTTTGGAGCGGCGCATCTTCGGTGCAAGCCACCCACACCGGAACATCCTGTGCCGTCCTCACGAGATGGCTGGTCGCGGGTAGTTTGAGCCGGCTATCCACCACGATGCGCGTGGGTTGGCGGCACGGCGGCCTTTTCCGGACCCGGGCGGTAAGCTGCGGGTCATCGGCCAGAGCCGTGTCGATGCCGATCAGAATGCCGTCGGCCTTGCATCGCAAGTGGTGGACGAAGCGCCGGGACCGTTCATTGCTGATCCAGCGGGAATCCCCGGTGCGGGTGGCGATCCGCCCGTCGAGCGTGGCCGCAACCTTGATGGTCACCAGAGGAAGCCCGGTCGAGCTATGCTTGATGAAAGCCTGATTGAGCAAACGGCATTCCTGTTCGAGGACCCCTACGACCACCGTGATTCCCCGATTGCGGAGGCTGTCTGCACCGCCCCCCGTGACATGGGGGTTGGGGTCCGCCATGCCGACAACCACCCGCGAGATGCCGCTGTCAGCCACCGTCATGGTACAGGGAGGAGTCCGCCCATAGTGATTGCAGGGTTCCAGCGTGACGTAAAGGGTGGCGCCGGCTGCCTTCTCACCTGCCTCATGAAGGGCATTGACTTCCGCGTGCGGCCCGCCCACTCGCTCATGATAGCCCCGTCCAACGATCTCGTCACCTACCACGACCACCGCCCCCACCATCGGGTTCGGGCTGGTCTGGCCCCGGCCTTTGGCGGCCAGGCGGAGGGCGGTCTTCATGCAAACGTGGTCTTGATCGGACATGACAATTGGTCTGTCTATAGTCAACAATTATAGGCTGTAACGGCAACCATAAGTGCTCACTCTTGCAGGCTGCTGCCTCATTTTACGTAGCCTTGATACCTCGAACATGCAATATCTCATTGGAGTGTATCGGCCGAACGTCGTTTGCTTCCACGGTAATAACCCCAACGGTCTCACCCTTGCCAGTGACAAATTCAACCTCAAAGGCCACACCGTCTTTGTAGCAGTGGACCACAACCCCAATATCCCCCCGATTCAGACCATATTCGGGAAAATCCCTGGTGATCACGACTGCTTCAAGTTCTTCAATCACCTTCTGCCCCTCTTTTTCTTTTGGTCACCGGGTATGCTGTCACAAGCCAGGCTTGTTTTCACCTTTTTCCAGAATCCATATGGTGCGCAGTCGTCCGGTGATTCCGGTTGGGGTAATCAGGTCTTCATCAATAACATATTTGGGGCGGAAGGGAGTATGGATTACTTCACTGACTTCATCCGACGCAGCTATTCCGATTAGAGCGTGTAAAAGTCTGATAATCTCGCACCCATTGCGTATAGGTCTTCAGGGCCTTCGGGGAATAGTGGCGAACCTGGATTGCTTGAGCCAACTTCGCGTACTCGGCTTTCCACGAAACTCCCGTCGTCACCTTACGGGTCTGAGTGGGAGGGAGGAGCGGGAGATGCGGTTCCTTGGGAACTTGCCCCTGAGGGGCGGTCACCTCGGGGTTGGCAGCCTGGTTGAGAGAAGAATCGGAGGGACGAGGAGATTCGTCGGGAAGCTTCCCCGGTGAGAGGACCTTCTGGGGCGAAGCGAGCTGATGATGGGAACCGACGGAGTGGATGAGCTCATAATAAAGCGATACGGCGCGCGACGCCTCCTGTTGTTGCGACTTTGTCTGCCGTTTTTCCTCCAATTTGTGGAGAAAGTGAGTGAGGCTCTGACTCTTTGATTCTAAGAAGTGATACTTCTCGCAGAAATCTAAATAATAACGCAACCACTTCAGATGGGATGCATGGGCATCATTCCGAACCGCCTCGTTCCGCAAAAACACTACAAATTGTGCCTGCAATGTTGAAGGGAGGTTGAGCATCAGGAATCCTCCGGTTTCAGTATTTACTTTCATTTTGCATGATAGACAGAAAGATGTAAACGCATTATCGGAAAACCCTTGTGAAGATTTTATGCATAGGATACATTGGAAAATCAGGAAGGTGGGAAGTCGGCTTCCATTGAAGAACCCACACGACAGACCTCCCTTGGGCACTTAGAATTGAAGACCTACCCCGCGTCCCGGAGATATATAGAAACTACAGAATCACGTTGACGGGCGCGCGGAGTCTCTCATGGAGATAGCGATGAGCATATATGAGGATGGTATACCAACACTCCTTGACGACATTCATTCAATTCCTACTCGTCTTGAGCGGATCAACTCGCTTGAATGGCCAAAAGCCGTGGCAGGTTCAGGTAATGCTGACGTCACCGTAGCTGAAAGACATCTTCAAGACTTTCTCGTGCGATGCCCGACCATCTTGCCTTTGCAGCACTTTTCATCAACATTTCATCCTTCGATTTGCATTGGACGAGAAGTAAGCACTGGTGCTGGCAGCATTGATTGTCTATTTATTAGCGGACAAGGCCGCTTAACAATCGTGGAAACAAAGCTTCACAAGAACCCCGAAGCGCGTCGGGCTGTTGTGGCTCAACTTCTCGAGTACTGCGACCAGGTTTCGAACGCACAGTTGTTCACCAACGTCGATCACACACAATTAAGATTTCATATCTCCTCGAACCGGTTTTTAGCAGGAATGATCAGGATTATCATGGGAAAGCTGCTCGAAGTAGGTGATGGTAATCTTTCAGTCGCCCAATTCGAAGAAT
The DNA here is from genome assembly GCA_017881795.1 of Syntrophobacteraceae bacterium. Taxonomy (GTDB): domain Bacteria; phylum Desulfobacterota; class Syntrophobacteria; order Syntrophobacterales; family Syntrophobacteraceae; genus JADGQM01. Next base: position 155 of record JADGQM010000459.1, on the reverse strand, counting down.
ATTTAAAGTCAAATATCACCCCAAAGACGATTATTCCAGTATATGCACAAGGGCTTTATCTCTCAAAGGTTACCTATCCTTATCTCGATCTGGAACCTCGTCCTCAATTCAGTAAATTTCTAAGGAATGAGGTTAATATTCCGGTAGTCGTGTAA
>JADGQM010000145.1 GCA_017881795.1 Syntrophobacteraceae bacterium | reverse complement strand
TAAAGCTGTGCCCACCCTACAGTGTTCCCGGTTCCGTAGGGTGGGCAGGTCTTTTTTGCCCACCGCAAACGTGCACGAACTTATGCCCGTGTGTACTAGTGATTTATATGAAATTACTCCCGTCATACCGGCGAAAGCTGGTATCCAGGGTATTCTTCTGGATTCCGGCGTACGCCGGAATGACGCAGAAGACTTTCATGTTTTGTTGTGACCCTCTGGGTCATAACCGTTAGTGGGTAGTGGTTAGGGGTTGGTTTCCGGACTCCGCCATGGGGGGGCGACGGCATATGCATCAAGCTAAATTCTTTTGCCCTGAAGGGGCTTTATAAATTAGCCCAGGGTCAGCGATAGCGCCACCCTGGGGTGTCAAGTGCAGCAAGCATCTCTTACCCTGAAGGGGTTACATAAAACATGCCGACGCGACGCCTGATCTAATCCTTTCAGGGTAAGAGACAAGAACGTTGTGCTCCAATCCCAGGGTGACGTTGCCACTGACCCTGGGCTGTTTTATGAAGCTCTTTCAGGGCTTAGAGGCATGAAGAATCTCCCCTACCATTCTCACCCTCTTTATAGCCATTTTCCATCATCCGACTGACAACCGCTAGCACAGGCATTACTCTTGATCTGGGAAAACCCTTAACTTGATGCATATGGAGCCGACGGTGAGGAACAGCTCATTTATGGCAGCCCGCTTCAAATGATGTTTTGACAAGCCGTCTGGATGCGATAAGATCCTTTTTGGGCTAAGGGACCGTCAAGAAAAATCAAGCGTTGAATCAAGCCACTTATTTGGGGGTGGCTTTCTTGCTTCATTGTTTCCGTTGGGGCCGTGGGAAATAGTGACCATCCATCTACTAGCCACTAGCCACTCGTCACTTGGTCGCTAACCACTCCGTTCCAGATGGGTAAAGAGAGGATTTGTTATGCGCCTAGCCATGCTTTCTCCCATTTCGTGGCCGACTGCGCCACACCCCTGGGGTCATCGCGAAAATGCAGTCTCCCTCCTCACGGAAGGTCTTGTGAGAAGGGGCGTGGAAGTCACCCTGTTTGCGACGCAGAACTCTGAAACAAAGGGACGGCTGGTGGGGGTTTGTCCGCGAGGCTATGAAGAAGACCCGACTATTCTGCCCAGAGTTTGGGAAGCCCTGCACATCTCTGAACTATTCGAATGCAGCGACGAATTCGATCTCATCCACAACCACCTGGACTACCTGCCTCTGACTTACCTGAAGGTCACTTCGACACCTGTGGTTACCACGATTGATACGGCTTTGTCCGCGGAGATCCTGCCCATTTACAAGAAATACAATGGCCTGGCCTTCTATGTTGCGACCAACGATGTTCATCGCCACCCCGAGCTCGATTATATCGCCACCATTCGTCATGGCCCCGGTAAGGAACAATTCAGTGCCGACCGTGTGGTCCTGGATTACCTTCGCGTCTATGAGAAGATCCTATCGCAGCGCCATCGCGAGGACCACCGGCCGTGGGGGTATTACCTGGTGCTTGAAGACGAACCCCGGCATAAAGTCAAGAGGATCGTGGTCTACCCGGGTCAGCGGCTCAGTCTTCAGCGGCATCGGCGTCGGGCCGAGCACTGGCTCATCGTTCAGGGCCACGCCGAGATCACCAGAAACCATGAAACGCTTAATCTGGAGGCGGGGCAGGCAGTCGATATCCCACAAGGAGCCTGGCATCGAGTCAGGAATCTCGGAACCGGTAACATGGCGTTTATCGAAGTCCAGACCGGTGACTATTTCGGGGAAGACGATATCGAGCGCGCCGAGGACGACTATGGCCGAGCTCACTGAATGCGTCTCTCATGACGTGGGTGCCGGACGAACTCTGCGAGCGTGTCTAAAAAGAATGTGATCGTCCCCTTTTCGTCTCTTTCAACCAACTCTTTCAGAAATTTGAAAACTGAATAAATCCCCCCCGCCCCCCTTTGCAAAAGGGGGGAGCCTTTGAAAGTCCCCCTTTCGTAAAGGGGGATTTAGGGGGATTTGAGGGCAGAAGATCATAGGATAGACCGAGTTTCCAAATTTCTGACTCTTTAGGCCGCATAATCGGAGCGGGATCGTGACAAAAGGAATGAGATTGATCAAGGGCGGACTTGATGCCAGCGCTGGTGAAGTGGCGATTGCGCCCGGGACTTCTCCGGAGGAACTGCTCCAGGGCAAGGAAATCAAAAAGGAACGTCTGGGCGTCTGGCATGCCACGGCCATTTGCGGCAACGACATTACCTCTTCCTGCCTTTATGTGTCCGGCATTGCCGCAGTCTATGCCGGCGCGCTGGCGCCGCTGGCCCTCCTGTTGGCAGCCGGAGTGCTCTACCTGTACAAGAAGATATACACCGAAGTAGTGGAAGCCCTGCCCCTGGATGGTGGCGTCTATAACTGCCTCCTTAACTGTACGAGAAAATTCGATGCGTTTCTTGCAGCTTCTCTCACCCTCCTGTCCTATCTGGCCACGGCGGTGATCTCCGCCAAGACTGCGGCGGAATATCTGAAAGACCTGTTCCCGTTTATGCCCCCCATGGAAGTGACGACCCTCATCCTGATCGCCTTTGCCGGCCTTACCATTATGGGCATCACCGATTCGGCGCGGGTCGCCCTGGCCATCTTTGTCCTGCATATGAGCACGCTTACGCTCTTCGTCCTGTGGGTGGTTGCCTCATCCGATCTGACTCCAATGTGGTGGACCAACTGGAACCTGACGGGCCAGGAAGGCAACTGGGGCGCCTCGCTGTTTTTGGGATTTTCAGCCGCCATGCTGGGGGTGAGCGGCTTTGAAACGTCGGCCAATTATGTTGAGCAACAGAAGCCCGGAGTATTCCGTTTAACCTTGAGGAACATGTGGGTGGCCGTGGCCGTCTTCAACCCGCTCATGGCCCTGTTGGCTCTGGGGCTGTTGCCGATCCCCGAGATCTCTGCCCACAAAGAAGACCTCATCTCCGTCCTGGGTTTGAAGGTTGGCGGCCAGGCGCTCCATACCCTGATCATCGTGGATGCCTTTCTCGTGCTCTCAGGGGCGGTGCTGACCAGCTATGTGGGAATCAGTGGTCTGGTGCACCGCATGACGGTGGATCAGTGCTTTCCTCAATTTTTCCTGAAGGCTACGCGCCGCGGCAGCTATCCTCTGATCATCCTGGGCTTTATGGTGCTCTGCATCTCCATTCTCTACCTGACGCAGGGGCAGCTCCTGTCGTTGGCCGGGGTCTATACCATCTCTTTTTTGGGAGTAATGACGTTCTTCGCCGTTGGCAATATCCTGCTCAAAGTGAATCGCCGTGAATTGAAGCGCACTTACCGGGCAGGGTGGAGCACGGTGCTCCTGGGCGCGTTCGCCACCATCGCCGGGATCATCGGCAATCTCGTCATCGATTTTCGGTTCCTGGGGTATTTTGCGATCTATTTCATCCCGGCAGTTGCCGGCGGGATGCTCATGTATTTCCGCATCCCCATGCTCAAGGGCGTATTGATCTTGATCGACCGCTCCTTGGAACGGATTTCCATGTGGCGCCTGGGAGTGCATCAGAAAATCGAGCGTATAAGGAGTGTGCGGGCGGTGGTCTTTGTGGGGCTGGGGGCTTTGCCGCGACTCATCAAGGCGTTCAGCTACATCGACCGCAATGAAGATTGCCACAATATCCTGGTTTTTCGTTTCTTTACCGAGGAGGACCCCGAAGTTGATCTTAAACTTCACAGAAATCTGGGGGTAATCAGAGAATTGTATCCCCACCTCACGATTGAATACATGGCCCGAAGAGGGCTTTTCACTCCGGTAAGCGTCGACGCCCTTTCCCAAGAAATGGATGTTCCCAGAAACATGATGTTCATGGGCTCCCTGACTTATTCTCAGGATTTTTCGCTACAGGATCTGGGTGGCGTCCGTGTGATCTGGTGATCTAAAGACAATGCCATTAAATTAATAATTCAGGAATTGAGGGATTCGGGGATTGGTTCCGTCAACCCAGGACAATCTCTGCCTCGCGGCATAAGAAATCCTAAATTCCTAAATCCCTCAATTCCTTAATTCAACAGCATTGAATCTAAAGAGGCGAGAACTCATACTCTTTGTCTTCCACCAGAAATACGACTTTTTCTTCCAGATTTTCTTTCAACTTACCCGTAATGATTCTTCGGCAGCCTGCATCATGAAAAATAATCTGGTAGTTCCCCGCATCAGCCGGATCGTTGGGGGGCTGGCCCGGGTCCTCGGAGCCCAGTTCCAGAATGGTCAGTTTCTGACACCGCTCCTTTGCTTCGGTAGCACCCGAGCGAACGGTCACCTGATAGTTTCCGAAAAACTTGATGGGCATTTTGATCTTCATGCGTGCCTCGTATTGAAGAAAACAGTTATCAGTTATCAGTGGTCAGAAAGGCCACAGCAAAGCCTGTTGGTGAATTTCTCGCACCTCACGGGCTTCCTCCAGTCCTGATGACTCTCTTCGGCCCTTGGCAATAAGTAATCGGCCAAGATTGGGAGACCGACGCGGTTTCAGAAACCGCGTCGGTCTGGATGTCACGGACAAATATTTGTTGCCTGGGGCCTTAGAATTGATCCGGATTATTCAACATTTCCACAAAGTCCTTGACGGCAGCCATGTACTGGGCGAAGCCACGGACAAAAATATCATTATGATTTGCGCCGGGGATTTCGATCAGAGTCTTTTGCGGGGCGCCGGAGGCTTCGTACAGAGCCTGTCCATCGGAAAACGGGATGATGTGATCGTATTGAGCATGGATAATCAAGGTCGGCCTTTCATATGCCCGAATCTTGTCCACATTGCGAAATCCCGCTTCTTCTCTAAATCCTAAAGCGCGAGTGTCGATGCCAAGCAGCCGCAGGAGCGGTTCCGCATAGGCAAAGCCGCTTTCCACAATGAGGCCATCGATCTCGCTTTGGTAATGCGCGGCGAGCTCAATGACCGATGCACTTCCCAAGGATCTACCCATGACGATGAAGGGGCCGGAGTAACCGTTGTCCTTAAGCCAGCGCCTGACAAACTCATAGATGACATGACAGTCTTTCATCATATCGGTTACGGTCGGCTTTCCCGTCGAGCGTCCGTAACCGCGATAATCAACAGGCAGGAAGTTGATCTCCATGCGGTTGTAGAAAGGCCCAAGATCGTCGTAATCGGAGGCGATCTCGCCATTACCGTGGAAAAAGAGGATATTGGGGGCGGTGCTCGTGGCCATGTGAAAGCAGGCCCCTATTTCCACATCCTTGGCAACCGGGATAAGCATATCGACGGCTGAAGTCCGGCCCTGTGACCCGCCCCATTCCTGCCTGGGGTGAAACAGGAACATGAGGATCTCCGGCCTATCCAAAGTCGCATAGTCAATTTGGGAAAGATCTATCATGGCAACCTCTTGGGTGTTGGCTCTTACCTGTTAGCTGTTAGCTCTTGGCTCTTGGCTTTTAGACCTCGATGCCTGCGGTTTAATGGTCGAGCAGTAAATCGATATCCGAAGTTCACTCGCCGGTCAAGGACATTCCCCACATCGGTCCTCTTTGTGGGGCCTTGTAGGTCTGATGGCGGCCTTCCAGATGGGCCGGCAAAGCGAGCAGGAAAGCCGGCTCCCCAGTTTCCTGCACGTTGATTCCTGCTCCCAGTAATGCAATAATGCATCAACCGTCAACTGATAACTGATAACTGATAACCGACAACTGATAACTGATAACTGATAACGCGTAATTCTTTGTGACTTGGTAGTCGCTTCCTCAAGGTGTATACTTATTCTGGCGGCCCGATGGGTCATAAGATATCATTAGGACAGGAGGCTCACGACCGAATGCGTAATCTTTCGATTTATTCTGACTCCTGGCTTCTGACTCCTGTCTCCTGTGTTCTGAATCCTGTCTCCTGTCTCCTCTAAAACCCTACAACCGCTTCCTGGAGGGGAAATGAAACGGTGTTTGGTTCTTTTTTTGGTTGCCATTCTCCTCTCAGTGCCGGCGATCCCCGTCTTCGCATCCGGTGCTGAAAGCGATTCTTACCGCTTGCAGCGCGCAGGTATGGTGAAGGAGATCGAAGACGAACTGTCATTCACCAGTGAGCGAATTGGAAAGAAGGCGTTGAGCCAGTGTGTTCTCGATGCCATGCTCAATGTTCCCCGGCATGAATTTGTCCCCGAACACCTCACGCGGTATGCCTATGAGAATCGGCCGCTCCCCATCGGACACGGCCAGACCATATCCCAGCCTTTCGTCGTGGGCATTATGACCGACCTTCTCAATGTCGGCAAAGGCAGCGTGGTGCTGGAAGTGGGAACGGGTTCCGGCTATCAGGCTGCGATCCTGGCCTATTGTGTGAAACAGGTTTATTCGATAGAGATCATTAAAGGACTTGGGGAAGAGGCAAAAGCGAGACTGCAGCGGCTTGGTTATGAGAATGTTGAGGTTCGCATCGGCGACGGCTACCAGGGATGGAAGGAGCATGCTCCTTTTGATGCCATCATCGTCACGGCTGCGGCCGCCCATATTCCGCCCCCCCTGATCGAAGAGCTGAAGCCCGGCGGCAGGATGGTCATCCCGATTGGCGAACCGTATACCACTCAGTATCTGACGCTGGTGGAAAAGGATAGGGAGGGGAAGATCAACACAAAACGATTGTTGCCGGTCGCTTTCGTTCCTTTGACGGACTGAGTCGGGACTGCCCTTCAGAGCTCAATCTCAACCTGGGGCAGCGGATGGGCCAAGAAAGGATTTCGCATTCACGCCGAGTCGGAATACAATGATGGAGGGCGAACATTGGAGTCATCTGTCTTGAGGGCTGATTGCTGGGAGGTGGGAGCGTGAGCATGGACAGTAACGAAGAAAACGTGGCTGCCGTGATCATGGCCGGAGGAGCGGGAACAAGGTTCTGGCCCCTGAGCACGGAAGCCAGGCCGAAGCAGTTTTTGCATCTCTTCGACAGCCGAAGCCTCCTGCAAAAGAGCTTCGACCGCCTGGCCGGTCTGCTGCCGCCTCATCGCATTCTGATTCTTACCAATGCGGCCTTCGTGGCCCTGGTCCACGAGCAGTTGCCGGAAGTTCCCGTCGAAAACATCATCGGCGAACCCGCACGGCGCGATACTGCGGCGGCGGTGACCCTCGGGGCGGTGCTCTGTCGGAAACGCTACGGCAACCCGGTCATTGTCACGCTGACAGCCGACCACATCATCGAGCCGATCGCCCTTTTCCAACGAACACTCCTGTCTGCCGTGCATGCGGCCCCCACCAGCGGAGCGCTCTATACCTTTGGGATTCGGCCCTCCTACCCGGCAACCGGCTATGGTTATCTGGAGCTCGGCCGGAAGGTCACCGAGGATGACGGCATTGAACATTTTCAATTGCTCCGGTTCAAAGAGAAACCAGACCTTGAGACCGCTCGCCGCTATGTTGCCTCGAACGCGTTTCTCTGGAATTCAGGGATGTTTGTGTGGACTGCTGAAGCTATTCTTCAGGAACTGGCAACGCACCTTCCCGAGCACCTGAGCAATCTCTCACGCGTCTGTGATTTCGACGGCACCCCGCATTGGCCGCAAGCGTTGAAGGCGGGTTTTGACTCCCTGAAGACGATTTCCATCGACTTTGCGGTGATGGAGAAAGCGCGGGATGTGCGTTGCGCGGCCTCCAACTTCTTCTGGACTGATGTTGGGGGGTGGCTGGCATTGCGGGACTTCCTGCCCAGCGATGAGGACGGCAATAGCTATCGCGGCAAGATCACCACCCTGGATGCGGTCGAGAATGTGGTGTTCGTTGATGATCCTGAAGAGGAGGTGGTGCTCATCGGGGTTAAAGACTTGATCGTTGTGCGAATCGGCCAAAGAACCCTGGTCATGCATAAAGACCATGCAGAAAGCATCAAGAGACTGCTCCAAAAGCGAGAAGACCTCAAGTAAGGAGGTCCCCTCCTGGCTTTTGAAGAAGAGGTTGGCTATGAGTGCAGGTCTTGTTCTTAAGTTCCCGAAACCCGGCAGGCTTGGAGACTGTCCCAAGTGCGGTCGCAATGATGGGTTCCTGAATGTCTATAAAGCGCACTGGTTCATTTGCAGACGGCACCGAGTGAAGTGGTACGCCGGCTACGACCTGTTTCCGGGCTGGCAGAAGGAAACGGAAGAAGACTGGAAACGGAACCTGAAAATCCTTTCGCTATACCGGGAAGTTCGGGCAAAATACCGAAAACTGCGCACCGCAGGTGAGGATGAGTGAACGAGGTCCACTTGGCAGCCAAACTGGCGCAGGGATTCATACGCTGGTGTTCTGCCTGGAATAGGCGTTGCCACTGAGAATAGCTCATAGCGCTAGGTGAGACATCGCGCCTCCCGTCGCCGCGGAAATCAGCAATTATAGTGCGTTTCACCGAAGACAAATTTCGGGTCAGCCAGCGCTTCTTCCGGCTTCTTATAAACATAGCCTGGATAGAGGTCATTGGCGTTAATGGTGTCCGGATCATCAAGACAGGCGAGTCTACCAAGCACATAAGTGGCGTAATTGATGCCATGTCGCTCCCGGTCTGGCTCGGCCCCGCCTTTGGCGGAGATTTTGAGAGGGTCTCCGTGCTCCTTCAGATAAATAATCGTCTCGGTGGAAACGTGTTCGATTTCGAAATGGTGGTCGGGCCAAAGCCTTTTAAGCATCGTCACGAGTTTCGCCTGCGTCACCACGTTGGCATACATTTGGACGGCCTTGTTAGCGGTGAGTGAGTCGGTCACAGCTTTAGCGCTGATAGCGCCAATGTCTTCGAGGGAGTGAGTGGGAAAAGTGCAGTGAAGGTTTCCAAAGGTGGTGATTCTTTCAACCAGCCGCAGGTTGGGAAGGAAGTAGTCGAATATGCCTCCCGGGAAGATGAGCGTCCACTCCAGCCCGGATCGGAAGACCTGCTCCTGGAATTCCTTTTTGGCGTCGAAGAGCGTGCCCACGCCGTAATCGAGGCCCTTGGTGTGCGTGCCAAATTCGTCGGGCACGAATCGCCGAACATCTGCCTTGCGGGCCGCCTCAAGGATAGGTGGTTCAAGCTCCCGCACGAGGCGGGCATTGGCGCGAAGAGCCACTACCGCAACATCGCAGCCGGCAAGAATAGCGACAACCTGGCTGACATTCGTGAGGTCCTCTTGAAAAGCCAGGTGCATGCCGAGGGCTGCGAGTTGATCAAGTTGTGATCGGTTGCTCGCCGACCTGCCGCGCGAAACGGCGATTACCTCATGGCCAAGCCGGTGCAACGCTCGCGAGAGGGCCATACCCACCTGCCCGGTTGCTCCAATCACGGCAATGCGTTGACGAGGCGTGTCGCCCATTACTCTGTCTCCCCGATGTTCATCATGATTCATGTCAAAAACCCCTTAAGGTAATGATAACCTGCGCACAACATGGACGCTTTGAATGACACCTCGCCACCTCGACCGAAGCGAGAGCCCTTGATGCCTCGTTGAATGTCGTCACTCATCCACTATCCTTAGTGAGTTGGGCTTTGGGAAAGGGAGGGGGGACGACCTATTGTTTCTTGCACAAATTATTCGAATCTCGCGTCCGCTCTAACATCTTTTGCTTTATCCACCACTTCGTCAAGCCAGCCGATACGTTCCGCCTGTCGGTGGTCAAACTGGGGTACATAAGGCTTCAGGTCGAGCAGCGGAGTCCCATCGACGATATCCACATCTTCAATGTGGAGAATATTCTGCTCTATCCCGATTAGCCTTACTACTGAAATTCCTATGGGATTCGGTCGCCTGGGTGCTCTGGTGGCAAATACCCCACGAAGACTCTCATCCAGAAACGGTTTAACCAGTAGCGAGTAACCATGAGAGAGATGAAAGTGGTAAATCACAATGAGATGTGAAAAGCCTTCGAGATCTTTGAGACCGGGAATAAATTGTTGATCAATCTCGATCGTTCCGCGGATGCCTCCAGCTCCTGTCGGCTGGATGGGAGTGCCGGCTGTCTCTTTGAATGGTGACCGGATAACCCCGATCGGTGAGTAAGTGACTTGCTCCATGGTCTGGAATCTCCCGTTGATTTCACTTAGCAGTAATTTTCCAGTGAGGGCGCGGGAAGATGGTGACGATGTTCCGGGGCAGCCACATAATTGTGAAGCGCCGTCTGGAGGGTCCCGGCAGCGAGATGAGCACAATGT
>JADGQM010000458.1 GCA_017881795.1 Syntrophobacteraceae bacterium | reverse complement strand
GCCACATTCTTGATCTTGTATTTGAACCCGAAGCTGCGTTGGCAGGGAAGGTAAAAGTCTCCAAAGCGCCGATAACCTACTGGAACCGTATTCGCCTCAAGAACAGATTCAAAAAAACCATAGATGCTGCCGTTGCACGTGAACGGACCTTCAATCCTGAAGCAAAAACCAGCAAGGGAAATCTGATCCTGCGCCTGCTCATGCTCGCGCTCATCATTGGCGGCATCGTGGCGGTGCGGCTCACCGGAGCGACCCGTCACCTCGATCAGGAGGTCCTCAGAAACTTCATCCAGAGCTACGGCCTGCTGGCGCCCGTCCTCTACATGTTGATCTACACGGTGGCGCCGGCTCTGTTCTTGCCCGGCCTGCCCCTTACCCTGGTCGGAGGAATTCTCTTTGGTCCCCTCTGGGGCGTGGTCTATACCATTACCAGTTCCACGCTGGGAGCCTGTGTGGCTTTTCTGATTTCACGCTATGTTGCCCGAGACTGGGTCGAAAGCAAGCTCAGAAGCCCACGATGGAGAAGGCTCGACGAGGGAGTGGAGCGGCATGGGTGGAAGGTTGTCGCCTTCACCCGGCTGATCCCGCTATTTCCCTTCAATCTTCTCAACTACGCCTTTGGTCTCACGAAAATCAAATTCCTTCATTATGCGGTCACCACGTTTTTCTTCATGCTTCCTGCGTGTATCGCATTTATCGTTTTTTCGAGCTCCCTCTTGGATGTGATCAAGGGGAAAATCTCTCGTGAGTTTATCCTCGGGCTTTGCCTGGTAATAGCCGTATCCCTCATTCCGGTTTTTTATCAGCTTTTTAAACGAAAAACCAAAGAGGATAGCTCCCTTTAACCGCTTCTTGCCAAAAAATAAGGAGTCTAGGAAATGAGTAAGAGAGTGTTTCTGTCGATGCTTCTCATGGTGCTGGCAGGCGTGGCGCTGTCCATGATTGCTGGCGAAAAAGCCAATTCACAGATGGCTGAGGTAACCACCGAAAACCCGATTCAGGTAAACAAAGCTGAGGGCACGATTTCCTTCCTGGCGGCCGTAAATGGAAAATACTTTCTAAACCCGACTCGACACGCTGCTGTCTACGCGCTCGGAAAATTCGGAGACAAGTCCGTTTTCATAAGCTATGCCTCGCCAAAGGCTTTCAATGATGCACTGGCTGAAATAGGCGCCAAGGCAGGCGAGAACATGACCATGGAAAACAAGGAAAAAACCACGGTTCAGGGAGATCTGCTCGACGTGACCGTAACCTGGAAAGGCGCCCCTAAGAGCTACAGCCTTGACGAGGTGATCAAAGACAGCAATGGCAAGCCCATGGCCATTCGCTATGGCGGGAATTTGTCCCTGTCGCTGGAGAAAAACACGGGGTGCTTGATTTGTCTCGACAGTTGTCCGGTCGGAATCTGCAGCAATTCTGCCTACAGCTATGGAGCCGTCGAGACAAGGAACGAAGTGACTTTCGTCGGGAACAAAGACATTCTTCCGCCGGATGGGTCTTTAGTGGTGATCACCGTCAAGAAGAAAACGTAGGTCATGAGTCGGAAGGCTCGAACGCTCGGGCGCTGCGCTGTTGCACTCATCAACGAGCAGCGTTCGCGCGTTTTGCAGATAGGGGATCAGCGTTGTCATGCGCATGGCGAAGAGCGGATTTCTCGGATTTCTGGCAGGGTTTTTTCTTGCCTTGGTGCTCTATCAATGGGTGTGGCTGGAAATGCGCGTCAATGTTGGACGGTTAATCCCAGTTTGCATGCTGCTCTTTGTACTGCTGGGTTTTCGAAGAAATCTCTCGCTGGGTTTCTCGTTGCTGCTCCTCATTGAAGGCGCCCTGACGCTGACTCTTATGGTCGTTTATGGATTTGATGTCACTGCTTTCCTTATTGTGCCGGCAGCTTTGATCAGGGAAGGTTTCTCCTGCCAGGCACTGAGTCTGGAACAGATGAACGTCATTCTCATTATTACCTTGCTTGCCGGAAATACCTTCTGGGTGGCGTTCCCACCTCCACGGAGCTCCTGATTCAACGTTCTCGACTTTTCCCACGTTCATGATGACTGACGGCACTTGCATCGGAGGTCCTGTAAAGCACGGATTGGTCAGAAGGGTCGTGGATTGGCCTTCTCCACTTTTCATTGATATGTCAGGTTGGCTATCTGCGATGTTTTTATCCGGATAATATTGACAATCTAATTTTACCCGGATATATATGGTCCACTCAAAAATGGGGAGGATTTCGCGAGATGGACGAACAAGATATCCGGTGCACCGCCTTCGAAGGCAGCCGCTGCATTGCTTCGGGAAACCTGGTGGAGGTCGCCGGGAAGGTCAAAGCGATAATCGATCGAGGAGAACAGGCATCGGTCCTGATTTTTCACGACCTCACCAGCGAGCTGATCGAGGTGGATTTTCGTGGCGCTGTGGAAGATGTCCTGAAAAGATTGGAGAAGCCTGCGGCGAGCATCGAGTCAGCCACGGCGCCGTCAACTCCGGACCAAGGTGCGCCGCGCGGGCCAGGTCGCCCCAGGCTGGGCGTTGTCGCCCGTGAAGTCACCTTGCTGCCGCGGCATTGGGAATGGCTCAATAGCCAACCAGGAGGCGCCTCGGTGGCGCTTCGCAAGCTCGTCGAGGAAGCGAGACGTGTGAACAGGGGCAAGGATAAGGTTCGTCGTTCCCAGGAGGCGGCGTACCGATTCATGTCCGCCATGGCCGGTGATCTGCCAGGATTCGAGGAAGCGACGAGGGCTTTGTTCGCAGGAAATCCTGGACGCTTCAATGATCTGGTTGCTTCATGGCCCGTCGATATCCGGGACCATGCTCGGAGGCTGTCGGAAGCCGCATTCCAGAATTGATGGTAGAGGAGCGTCGGTTGATGTTTCTTGGTTTGTCCGCGGGTTTGCCGGGCGGACCTGGCTCAAGTTAGCGCCTGCGCCCAGTGAGCGAACTTTCATCAACAATTCACCACGAAGAACACGAAGAGCACAAAGGACGCAAAGAAATGCTTTCACAATAATCTCTGTGCTCTTCTTCGTGATCTTCGTGTCCTTCGTGGTTAAAGAAGAAGCAAATTCCCATCGATAGAATCGCTGGTTCGG
>JADGQM010000144.1 GCA_017881795.1 Syntrophobacteraceae bacterium | reverse complement strand
AGCGGCGTATTCGCAGGCTTCGCGCCCGTGGTCAGGATGTTTTTGACAAACGGTTCGAGCGAGGCGGCCAACTCCTGCCCCCTATTGCCGAGGATATCGTCAAAGCTGTTATGCCACAGTGACTCGATCCGATAGGGCTTCTGGCCGGTCATCTCCACGAGTTCATTTGCCATGGCGAGAAGGCCATTGACGTGGTCGTCATCGATATGACTCACCATGAGCAGGCGGATAGGCAGCTGACCGTCACTCAGCCGCCTCGGATTCTCCTTGAGCTTGTTCAGGCGGGGCTTGAGGACGTTGCTGTAAACACCGCGCGGACCACCGTCGATCACGGCAAGGAAAGGGGCTTTCGGATCGCCGAAGTGAAGCAGGAGCGCATCACCGTAGGCGGCTTTCAGGGCTTCGAGCGTAAAGATCATGGTCAGGTCCTCCTTCATGTTTGATGGACGGATGCAGCGGCTCGTACATATGGGGCCGCAAGTCCGTGTCCAGTTGCGGTGGGCAGGATGGAGCCCTGCCCACCCTACGAGCCTTTTAGCTTTGAGGCAGTAGTAGGGTGGGCACGTCTTTTTGTGCCCACCAGAAAAGGGAGCGGACTTACGCCAAACGGCACTAGACCGATTGCAGGGCACGCAGGACATCCAGCATCCCGGCCCCCTGGAAATAGCGTTCGCGGCCAAGGTCCGTGGCGGAGCGACAGAGGATCTCCTTGATGCGCCTGGGCTGCCCGGCGAGCTCGCGATGACGGGCGATGATGAGGGCGGCGGCGCCACTGACATGGGGCGCGGCCATGCTCGTTCCGTCCTTGCGCTTGAGGTCGCGGTACGGAACCGGGGCTTCAATCTTTTCGCCGGGGGCTACGAGGTCGGGTTTGGCGCGCCCATCCCCCGTCGGACCGCGGCTGGAGAAATAGGAAACACCGTAGGTGTGAGGCTGGTCGCGGTGCGTCGAACCGACGGTGATGACGCCGTCAGCATTACCGGGGTCGGTAATGCTGATGCTCCGATATCCCTCCATCAAGCCCTTTGCGGTCATGTATTGAAGGTAGCCGTCATTGCCAGCGGCAGCCACGACCACGATGCCGGCCCCGACCAACCGCTCGCACTCCTCGCACACCGGCGTGCGGCCGCAGGCGTAGTTGGCGACATCATGCGGGATGGAGAGACTCAGGTTAACGCCGTGCACGACCATGAAGTCTTTGTGGGCATTGAGGCTGCGGACAAACTGGAGCGCCGCCATCACGTTGAATTCATCGCCCTCACCATTGTCGTCGAGCACGCGCAGATCGTAGAGGTTGATGTCCGGGCAGAGGCCACGCACGTTTTCGGGAGCGGGGAACATGTCGTCCACGTCCGTCTTGCGCCAATCCGCCGCCAAAATTCCGGCAACGTGGGTGCCGTGTTCATGGTTCGGGACTTCATAGTCACGGTTATGAGGGATGCGAATGAGCTCTTCGAGGAGCGACCAGTCTATCTCCCGCCCGTTCTGGAGGCTGGTGCGCAGTTGCGAGCTGAGGCTGGACTTCCGGTTCTTCTTCAACCGATTCTCCAGGGCCTCGAGCCGCTCCCGCACGCTTTCGCTCACTCCTGTGCCCTCCTCGCCATCAGCGGCGAGCAGGTAGCGGATGATGGTGAAGTCATAAGTGGCGACGATGCGGGTGCGCTCCGACCAGTCGGTCTTGCGCAACTTGTCCCGATTCTTCTCGCGCCACTGCTTATGCCAAACATCAGACTGGGAGTCATGAGGGTCGCCAGTCTCTTCCGCAATCTTCTGCGGAAGCGGGACCAACAGCTCGCGGGCTTGCGTTTGGTCGGGATAGCGCTTACGGAAGGCCGGATGGCGGGCATCGATCCCGCTGTCGATAACGGCCCAGGCCAGGTCGCGACAGGACAGGTCGAAGACACGGCCGGCAGCATCGGCTTTGACGGCCACGGAGGAGCGCCAGACTGTCGTTCCGGCCTTGCGGTTGAGGCTGACGGAGTAAATGGACGCACGCTCGTCGCCCGTTGGAACAAGGCCTTCGAGCAGGTCGGCGACCTTTTTCACGATGCGTCGGTAGTAGTCCAGGCGCCGCTCGCGCAGTTCCTCGGACTCACCCGCACGCGCCGGCTGGTCGAGCAGCGTTTTCGGCCAGACCGTCTCGGGGGCATCAGCAGATGCCTGCGATGCAGCCTCCGTGGCCGTGGTCTCGCCGGTCGCCTCCATCGCCAGGCCGATGGTCCCGATAACCCGCACCATCCAGACGACATCGAGCGAGAGCCAACTGCGCACGCTCCGCTCATGGATTCGCTGCGGGTAGGCGAGGGTCTCCGTTAGGATCTGCACCTCCTGGGCCGCAGGTTGGGAGAGGACGCTCAGGCCACGGTCGAGACCGTAACGCATTACCCGATCCGTCCACCACTTGGAAAGCGGGAGCAGGACGCGCACCACCTCGTCAAAGGTCAACCAGGCGGCGACGGTGGACTGGTTGTAGGCGACGCGGGCGGCAGGGCGAGTCTCGCCGGCGTGCAGTCGCCTCCAGACCGGGGTGGCGGCCTCGCGATCCAGCCGCTCACGCAGTTCGCGGCTCAGGCGACCCGCGCTCATCCGGCTTGCATTCGCTTCGAGGTATGGCGTGATAAGCAGATCGTGCCTCTCCGTGGGCTTTTCGGCGCACTTGATCCAGACGTCGGGCAGGATCGGCGAATCCTGGGTGAAACGACCGGCAAACTCGTGGCCGTAGATCAATTTTTCCGTCAATCCACGCTTGAGCATCGGGGCATTCCTCTTTGGCTGTGGAGGCGTTCCGAACATCCATCCCGCGCACGTTTGGCGAAAGTCCGGAGTCTTTCAAATCCCTGGACCCCCGCTAAAGGCGTGCAGAGGGTGACGAGGTACATCAATTGCTGAAACCACAAACACCTGATTTTAGGGCTATCATGATCTTCCCAACAGTCTCCTCAATGCTTTTGATAACCTCCGTCTCCCAAATTCGCATGACAGTCCAACCTTGCTCTTCGAGCGCTAATGTCTGCTCATGGTCGCGTGTCATGTTGTATTGGATTTTGGCAATCCAGTACTCGGCATTCGCTCGACGCCTTAGCTTCTTCTCAAGTTCATCCCAATTCCTACCGTGCCAGAAATCACCATCAATGAAGACAAGAACACGCTCCTTCAAAAATACGATGTCGGGCTTTCCCAACAGGTGGCTTAAATGAAGTCGGTACCGGACTCCACGACTCCAGAGTGCTTTGCGCAGCAGCATCTCTGGAGCAGTATCTTTTGCTTTATTATGGCGCTTGGCAAATGAAGAGGATGCTGAAGCAGGACTGAACGAGCTAAATCGTGGAGCTTTTCTACAGTTCATGCTCAGTACTGTCTTTCGTACGGATACACTGATTCTTGAAAGACGGTCACACTATTCTACCGCCCTGGTAATCACCGGCAACGGATCCGGAGACCATTTGCTATCGACACGAACATTGTTGCTAAGGCGCCCCTCACATTTTGCATGTGGAGAAAGGTCCCTTGTCAGAGTGAACGAAAACTCCCATTTTTCCGTGCATGGATGAAGGCAAGCTGCCAAGATTTCAAATTCATCAGGCCTGTAATAGCGAGAGCATGGGTCAGACTTGGAAGCCCTTGTTCTCTGGAAATCAACCCGAGGCAGACCGTCAGAGTAGGTTCTTCGCAGGACGTTTTTGCATTCAAGATATAACAGATGGCTTCCACGATATCTGATCGCCAAATCGGGTCTGCCATCTCCTTTCAATGACAAGCATTCTGTAATACCTGGAACAGTCGACAAATATCGTTGCAGGTGTGCTTCTGCTACCCATCCTCGCACAGCCATCTTTAAGCGCGGTGCACTGTGAATTAGGTCCAAGATTTCGCTATGCGAGAGCTCAAACTCCTCGGTGAGAGTATGGAGCACGATCTGCTGCGGGAAGACAGGAATGCTCAGAGTTGGCTCTGATATTGAAGTTGACTTAAGCTCCCCAATCTTGTCCGCAAGCAATGCCCGGTGCCCCTGGTCAAGTCCTTTGGCTGCCCGCTCAAATCGCACGTAGCCCAGGAAGCTCTCCTCCGTTCCGCCGACTAATACTTCAACTGGCTCTTCAAGTCCTGTAGTGGAGCGTTTCTGCCTCTCCCAATGTGTCCAGTTCTTATCCAGTATTTCTGATGCATTATCTTCCTTGAACTCAATGGACATGAAAAATGGGGTCGGATTGTGGAGTGAAGGATCAGCGCCTATGAAAACACTCCTTTCCAGATTGATGCCCAAAAAGAGCGTGGTGTACAGTTCGAACGGGTCCTGCCAGACTTCGTGCAGTTGCCCGTCATTGCTGCCATATTTCACCTGGAACCGATGTTCATCCCCCGGGCGGTTTCGCGTTTTCCTGGAATTGGCCAAGAAGGCATACGCGACTATGCCCATCCTTTCCCCATCCGGCGCTTCGAAGGTGACACGAAAAGGCGCTTCATCAGACGGGGAATGATGCAAAATAGTGCAGCCGCACTTGCTGAGGGAAGACAGCATGAAATCCAACAAAGGCTGCTTATTTCGCTTACTGACAGAGTATGTCCTATACTTCATCTGACTGAGAGACCCGCTTTGACCAGCAGTTGCTGCCTGCTCGCTCGATTACCTTTCCCAGTTCCCGGATGCGGAGTGTGCTGGCCGATGAGGTGCAAGAATTTTTCGGGTACAGGAGCAACCGGCTCCGGTGGTGGAATGGGATATCTCTTTGGGGGAGCCAATGTAGGTTTTAGGGATGTTGCGGACAGGTCACCCAGAAGGCGCAGTCGGATTTCAATGCCGATCGCTTCGGCCAGTGCGCATGGAACAGCGTTCCCTATCTGGCGAAGAGCTGATCGATATGTGCCAATTATCGAATAATCGTCTGGAAATGTTTGCAAACGGCATAACTCCCTCACTGATAAACGACGATTATTCCAGTGAAATGGCCCAGTCGCTGGCCCTGGTGAAGCGGTGATTGTCCACGAGGGAAGGTTCTTTGCCAGTTTAAGTAGAAAATTCCAGAAGCGTCGGCGCCATCCAAAAAGAGGTAGCCCATCTCCCTTATCGGTATGAAAGAGATAATTGTTGCCTTCGGGAATAGTAGGCAGTAAGTCAGCCCACTTGCCAGATACAGAAATCTCATCGTTTCCGTCCTCTTGGAGATCACCCAGTGCATCCCAGGCTGTGCGATGAAACTGTATGTCTGGAGAGATTCGAAGCTGACATGGCTGATCAATCGGCAAAGGAGGATGATAAGTGGGCTTTAACCTTCCGAACCTGCACCCTTCTCTTGACCCGATGAGAAAGGCACGCTCACGTATTTGAGGTACTCCGAAATCCACAGCATTGAGGATTAGGAGCTCGATACCATAGTCCGTTCCACATTCTCTGTTTATTGATTGGATGGTCTCTGTAAGAAAGTGCAGTCCTTCGTCCTTGTCCGAGTAAGCCAGTCCCGCAACGTTCTCAAGAAGATATGTCCTTGGGCTAGTATCGCGGAGGATCCTCAAAAAAGCCTCTAGTGTCGTAGACCTTGGGTCATCCAACCGTTTCGTGTCACCACTTGCCCAGTACCCTGATTTGGAGAAAGGCTGGCATGGTGGACCGCCTACCAGGAGATCAACTTTGCCTGCCTCAAATCCTGCCGTTTGGAGTAGTTCGCCTGATGGCACCTCATGGATGGACCGTTTGATGACCGGCCAGTCCCTGTTCTGTCGCAGGGTGGCGACGCAATCAGCATCCATCTCGACCGCGACACTGATATCAAAACCGGCCGCCTCAAGGCCGAGATCAAGCCCCCCTGCACCAGTAAAAAGGCTTATCGCAGATAATCTCGAAACCTTGTCTTGGATCGGCATCTTTCACTTTGCTCCAAATGAGGTGGTCCATTAGTTGTTGAAAATTAACTAAAGAATACCATAAGAACGTGGGACTCTCAATGCATCTGTGCAGCATGTGCTCTTCACCAGCTACCCGTCGTCGGAGGAAGCTCGCAGGTACACAGGTCCCATAGAGTCATGCATTCGGACGGGTTAAAGACCTCCTTGCAGCGGTTTCGGGCCACGGCAAAAGCAATGCGTGCCTGGGCGAAGTAATGGGTCCTCGGAGACTCACGGGAAATCGCCGGAGCGCCATAACGCCCCAGTCCGCGTCTGTAAAGCGCGAATTTTCCAGAGGCCATCGAATGGCCAATATGATAACCTATGGCTCATGATCGCTTTTTCACCGGGGGGCTAACTCCCTTAAAGCTTATCCGAGGAGTCAATGATGAGAGCGAGAGATTCAGTTTGGCTGGCCCTGCTCATTTTAGCGGCTGTACTCGCGATTTCCCTCAAGGTTGTTCCGTACCTTCCCGGGGACGTGATCTTGACCCGACTGGTGCAGTCAGTGTTGCCCGAGTCCAAACGATGGGCTCAGTTGGTGTCGGCGATAGCCGAAATGCCCTGGGTCTTGATTCTGATCGCCGCTGCCTTTTTCTTTTCATGGTTGATTGCCGGATGGCGTGCAGCTTTGCTGTCTGTTGCCGGCTTCATCGGTTTATGGTTGCTTGGTAAAGGGCTCGGTCCCATAATTGCCCAGCCTCGCCCTTCTCCTGAACTTGTTCAGGTGACAGGGTCGCCTTCGGGTTCCGCCTTCCCGTCCATCTTTGCTTTGAGCTACGTATCAACGGTTGGATTCCTGGCTGTCCTTTCAGCAGTCAAAACATCGGGAAAGCTTCGCTGGGTTATATTGTCTGTCTGTGCTTTCCTCCTTCTCATCGGATGGATTGCCAGGGTTGTTCTTGGGGCTCACTGGCCAAGCGATGTGGCGATATCTTATCTCATAGGGCTTTTGTGGGTTAGCTTGCTCATCCGCTTTGCTTGAGGCAACGCAAATGTATTTTCCTTAATCCCAATCGTTCAATTTGGCCACAATCTTAAAATCGGTCGGGGCCGGGCTCGCTTACACCCCAAGCATCTTGTGACAAGTCCGGCATGGCTCAGGGGGTGGCGGAAGGACGATCTCTTTGGGTTTTTGCATGGCTTCCTGCTCGCCGATAGGAGGGGGATATTTTTCGTCAAAGCTCTTTTCCCGCTGCGCGAAGCAATTGCGAAACGCCAGGTATGGCTCGCGGTTCCAGATGCTCTCGAACGGCTCTTCGAAAATGTTTCCAAAGCTTAGCTTGGAAGTGGCATGCTCCTTGCCGCAATACCATGTCCTAAACAGAGGGGGAACCGGCGGATAGAGATAGACGCAAGGCGACACGTTCCCGTCCACTGAGATATAGAGATTCCGCAGCGGATACTCGGAGCACACTCCCACCTCTCGCGGCGTCAGAGGCGCCATGCGAAGCCGGATTTTGAAGGCCCGGGCTTTCATCGCCGCCTCCTTAAGCGATGCATAGTCTTCGCCCCCGTCGCAGGAGAAAAGCCTTTGCTGCTCCTGCCATTCATTGGTAACCTGGATCAGATTGACCACCACGATTTCGTCAATGCCAATTTCTTTCGCAAGGTCCACCAGAAGGGGAAGCTCGGCAAGATTCTCTTTGATCATGAGAAAAACGATATGCAACTTCGGTTTGGTGAGCTTATCTCGGGCTTTGAGCTCCTGAAAGATCCGAATGGATTGCAGCAGACTGAGCAGGTTGGAATTCGCCCGGATCACATTGTGGGTTTCCGGAGTGGCGCCGGAGAGAGAGAAACCGATGAAATCAAGGCCGGCATGAATGAGCTCGGTAACGCGGTCGTCGTCAAGCCCCCAACCACAGGTCACAAACCCGGCCTGGCACTGAGCCTGTTTGACCACCCTGATAACCCTGGTCAAGTCTCGGTAAACTAACGGTTCTCCCCACCCTTCGAGTATGACGGTCTCCACATCTTTGAGATAAGGAACCAGTTTTGCAAAATCGTCGATAGCCATGTCTCCAGTATGCCACTGCGTCGCTCCTTCGCGAATGCACATCTTGCAGCCCAGGGGGCAGCGGGTGGTGAGCTCGATCTGCCAGGCAGAGAACCGCTTTCTTTGACGCCCTGAAAACAATTTCTGAAAAAACCCTCGAATCATAAATAACTCCCAGGACCACATGGGTCGTAACGAAGCATGAGAAGACAATTATAAATTTCCCTTTGAACTGCAAGCAAAAATCGGATAGGCTGCCCGATCTCAGCTTCTTTAATAATAATATTAACGATTTGAATTTTGAACCATACAGACTCCGGAGCTTGTTTGCCATTGGAAACGTCGTATTTGTAGCATTCTTTTCGAGTTTTTTCTCTCCCAGACATAGGCAGGCTTCAATTCGAAGCCTGATGAGGAGGTTTTGTGAGATGAAAGTGATGGCGCCATGCAGAGTCACGAGAACTTATGTCCAAAAGATCCAGGCGCACCCTGAAGAGGTGTTTCCGCTGCTCTGCCCCGTGCGCGAGACGGAATGGGTGGAAGGATGGGACCCGATAGTCGTTTACTCTCAGTCCGGCCTGGCGGAACCGGATTGCATCTTTCTCACCGGTGAAACCGAGCCGGAGTCTGCCTGGATAATCACCAATCGAGACAGCAACAAGTTTGAGATGGAAATCATTAAGATCACACCCTGGACCACGATGGCAAAGATTCACATCGCTCTCCGCCAGAACGAGGAATCAGGGACCGATGCCACAGTCACCTATACCTACACGGCACTAAGCGAAGCGGGGGAGGATTTCGTTAAGCATTATACGGAAGAATACTACATCGAATTCATGCGCTATTGGGAAGGCGCAATCAATGACTACCTGTTGTTTGAAAAAGAACAGCAGCGGAAGAGTGAAGAGTGAAGAGTGGTTGGGGAGGGCAGAGTGGGTGCGATGCTTGGTGCGGGCGCTTTTCATGGTTTGGGGGTGGGCGCTGGCCGGGCTTGAAAATTGTGTTAAAAAGAAAAGCCCCGCTCTGCCGGAGGGGGATAGCAGAGCGAGGCTTGGAGGGGTTAGGAGAAGGCGACATTTCGTCGGCCTCGAAAAAAATTTAATCATGCCGGACAAAAAATCAAGTCATCCAAAAAATGGATCAGATCTTAACCCGGTAAACCCAGCCGAACTTGTCTTCCTTCTCTCCGTACTGAATTCCAATAATCTCGTCGTAGAACTTTTGCGACCATTCTCCAACGCCGCCATTCTGCACCCGGACGGATTCTTCCTTGAAGGAGATTTCGCCAACGGGAGAAACGACCGCCGCAGTGCCCGTTCCAAAGATCTCCTTCATGGCGCCGGACTTCACCGCATCGATCACCTCATCGATAGCGATCGGGCGTTCCTGAACGGTGATGCCCCAATGTTTGGCCAATTGAATGACCGAATCCCGGGTCACACCGGGAAGGATCGACCCGGACAGGGCGGGGGTCACCAGCTCATCATGGATTCTAAAGAAGATGTTCATGGTGCCCACTTCTTCAACGAAGCGTCTTTCTACGGCATCGAGCCACAGCACCTGGGTAAAGCCCCGGCTCTTTGCATACTCTGCGGCATACAGGCTGGAGGCGTAATTGGCCATGGTCTTGGCTTCTCCAACCCCGCCCCGAACAGCGCGCACAAACTCATCCGAAACATAGATCTTTACCGGATTGAAGCCCTCGGCGTAATAAGCCGCCACGGGACCGGTAATCACGTAGTAGAGATATTCGCTCGCCGGGCGAACGCCCAGGTGGGCCTCACTGGCAATCATGGTGGGCCGAACATAGAGCGACGATCCGATGCTGTGCGGAACCCAATCCTGATCGATGCGCAGGAGGTTTTCGACAAACTCGAACTGCCGCGCGACATCAATTTCCGGCATGCACATCCGGCGGGCGGAGCCATTGAACCGTTCCCAGTTCTTCTCGGGCCGGAACAGCCGGATGGTTCCGTCGTGCCACCGGTAAGCCTTCATGCCCTCAAAAATGCCCTGCCCATAGTGGAGCACCATGGCGGCAGGGTCAAGCTGGAGATCATGATACGGCACAATGCGGGGCTCCTGCCAACCCTGACCCGCGCGCCAATCCATCAGAAACATATGGTCGCTGAACACTCTTCCAAAAATCAGCTTGGTTTCATCTGCCGGCTTGGGGTGTCGTTTGGCAGGATCAACGGGTTGAATTCTGATTTCCATCTAAACGCCTCCCTCGAATTAAAATCATTCCCTGTTCAGCTCGATCACGAACTGTTTGCATCGGGCAGCCGCAAGCAGAATTCTCTCTATTGCAGGACAAAGTGGGGGGA
>JADGQM010000457.1 GCA_017881795.1 Syntrophobacteraceae bacterium | reverse complement strand
CAGCAATAAGTCCACCTCGCGAGGAGGCATATGCTGATCCTCAGGAGCGGATCGTGCGGGCAAAGGCGCGGACACGTTCCATTACCTCGTTGACATCCATGGTGAGCAGTTGGCGGTCGGCCATCACCAGGCGGCCGTGGATGATGCTGTGGCGGACATCCGCGCCGCGAGCGGCGTAGACCAGATGACTTGTGGGTTCGTAAAGGGGCGTCAGATGGGGTTGCTCGAAGTCCACCACGATGATGTCCGCCCACTTGCCGGGTGAGAGCTCGCCGATTTTTCCCTCGAAGCCGAGCGCTTTGGCGCCGTTTCGCGTGGCCATCCTGAGCACCGTTCCGGCAGGGAGCACGGTCGGGTCCAGCGTCGCCACCTTATGGAGCTTGGCGCAGGCATCCATTTCGCCGAACAGATCGAGATCATTGTTGCTGGCGCATCCGTCCGTTCCCAGGGCGACGTTCACTCCCCGTTCGAGGAGCTGTGGGACGGGGGCAATGCCCGAGGCCAGCTTCATGTTGCTTTCCGGATTGTGAACCACCTGGACGCCCCGTTCGGCAAGAAGATCCAGGTCATGGTCGTCCAGCGCCACGCAGTGGTCGGCAATGAACCGCGGGCTCAGCATCCCGAGGTCCGCTAAATGGGCCACGGGGCGGCGGCCATAGCGTTTGAGGATTTCCTCAACTTCGGCGTCGTTCTCGGAAACGTGCATGATCAGCGGAATGTCACAGCGTTCGGCAAGCTCATGGCAGCGCTTCAAAACGGGCGGCGAACAGGTGTAGGGGGCGTGGGGTTCGACGGCGATCCTCACCAGGGGATCTCCCTGCCACTGGCGCGCCAACGATGCCGTGTAGTCCAACCCACTCTCGATGGGACCGTAATTGGGAGAGGGAAAGTCGTAGAGCACTTCGCCGACCAGCGCTCTTACCCCGGCTGCCTTGGCCGCTTCGGCCACTTTGTGCTCGAACAGATACATGTCACAAAAGGTGGTCGTGCCGGAGAGGATCATCTCGGCGCAGGCGAGCATCGTGCCCCAATAGACCCACTCTTCGGTCAGTTTCCGTTCGGCGGGGAAAATATGTTGATGCAGCCATTCCATTAGGGGAAGGTCGTCAGCAAGACCGCGAAAAATCGTCATGGCGGCATGGGTGTGCGAATTGATCAAACCGGGCAACACCACGCAGCCGGTCACATCGAGCGTTCTGGAGGCGTGAAATGCCGAGCGGATAGCGTCGGCCGGCCCGACCGCGACGATTTCCCCGTTGCGTATGGCTACCCCACCAGGATCGAAGCGCTGGTCTTTGCTGTCGAGAGTGAGGACCAAGCCATTCAGGATCAAGAGGTCAACTTCAATCGGTTTGGAGGCAGTTTGATGGATTATTTCTGTCATAGGTTGTCGAGTCCCAATAGGTCTTTATGAGGCAAAAATCTCGCCATGGAGAACGCTATCCGGTGATTACCGCGCCTAAATAAAAGCTCACCACAGAGGGGCAGCGTACACAGCACAGCAAAAGGCCGCAACCAAAAAAAACTTACGCAGAGACGCGGAGGACGCGGAGAAAACAACAACTTAGAGAGAAACCCTGACAGGATTTCAAGAAATTGAATCTCAACTTATTGCCTTCTCAGCGCTCTCTGCGTCTCTGCTATGAACAGTTCTGGTGGGCAGCCTGCCCACCCTACTTTTCATGGTTCAAGGTGTCCCGTAGGGACATGAATTACTGCGGTGAGAAGAAATCAAAGAAATAGCGAACCAAGCTAAAGCTGATCGAGAACCCTGGTCACCAGGTGGGTAAGCTTCGGGCCGGCCTGTTCCGCGGTGGCGACAATGTCTTCGAGAACGGCCGGTTGGTAGCAATCCGGGAGATTCACATTGGTGATCACCGCAATCCCCAGAACCTCCATGCCGCAGTGCACCGCCGTGATCACTTCCATGATTACCGACATCCCTATGGCATCGGCGCCGATGGTGCGCAGGAACCGCGTTTCCGCCGCCGTCTCGAGGCTTGGCCCCAGCACGCCCACGTATACGCCCCGCGGCAAGGGCAGTCTTTCGGAGAGCGCCGTGCTCACGGCCAGATCCTGGAGCTTCCTGCTGTAGGGCTCCACCATGTCCGGGAAGCGCGGTCCCCAATCGTCAAGGTTGGGCCCGCGGAGCGGGTTGTGTCCGGTGAGGTTGATGTGATCCGTGATCAACATGAGATCACCGGCCTGAAACTGGGGATTGAGACCTCCCGCGGCGGCGGAAATCATGAGCGTGCGCACGCCGAGCGCCTTCATGACCCGGACCGGGAAGGCGATTTGCTCCGCAGTGTACCCTTCGTAAAGGTGGAACCGCCCCTGCATAGCAATGACGGGCTTTTCCGCCCATCTCCCGCAGATCAACTGGCCTTGGTGACTCTCCACGGTAGATGCCGGGAAATGAGGAATTGCGTTATACGGAATTACGGCGATCGCCTGCACGGCATCGGCAACGCCGCCAAGCCCCGTGCCAAGAATCAGCCCGGTTGCCGGTTCGAACGCCAGATTGTAACTGATAAATGCCGCTGCCTTTTCCACCTGTTCGCGGATGACTTCCATGCGATCTCCTGTAAATGCCCGAGAGTGAGCAGAGGACTACAAAATTAGTACGCTTGAGTGAAAATTCATAACCGGTTTTGGTGGGCACGATGAAGCTGTGCCCACCCTACACTGTTTGAAGCCCCGATGCCGCGATCGTGTAGGGTGGGCGCGTCTTCTTGCGCCCACCGGAGCTGCGCAGGGACTTACGCCGAGTTCTACCACGAGTTACTCCGAGAACTTCCTTTCGGTCATTCTTCATCTTTCCTGGTATTTTCAACACACTCAAGAAAAAGCTCGCGCGCTTCACCGATTCTTTGCGCAGCGGATGGCATTGCTTCGCCGGTGATCTGCTCGCACCAGTGAGCGACTTGCTCGACCAGGCAGAAGGCGAAAACCAGGTGGTGTTCGGTGTGGAAGGCTCTGCTGCTGTTACGGACCAGGTGCTCGCGGTAGAAGTCCCTGGCATTCGGCATTCTCGAGCGGAGGAAGCTCCAGGCCAGGTAGGTGTACATCATATAAAAGCGGGGGCGTGGTGCAATCCGCCAGCCGACAA
>JADGQM010000456.1 GCA_017881795.1 Syntrophobacteraceae bacterium | reverse complement strand
AGGACCTCCCAGGTTCTTCACATTCTGCCGCAGGGCTTCAAAACGCCCGCGATGCTTTTCCACGGCGATGACCTGTTGGAGAGGGACCAGGCGCGCCGCTTCAATACTCACCGAACCGCTGCCGGCGCCCAGGTCCCACATGATGAGGCCGGGTTTGAGCTGCAGATGAGCCAGCACCACCGCACGAACTTCCATTTTCGTGATCATCCCGGCTTCGTGCTCAAAAGCTGACTCCGGAAGCCCAAAAACGGGAAAGTTTTGACCTGCCGTTGAGGTGGAACAGGCTTTCCAGCCTGCTGTTCCGGCGGGATCTACGGCAGAAGCTCCAGCGGTAATTACCACCAGATTCAACGGAGAAAAGCTCCTGCTTCTGGTCTCCTCCAGCGACAGGCGCTGAATGTTTTCAGTGGGAAGTCCCAGGTCCTCCGCAACGATGAGCGACCGTTCTGCCATTCCTGCATCGAGCAACTGCTGAGCAATCCAGCCCGGATGATGCTGAGGATCAGTGAAGAGGGCAACCTTCGCAGATGATCGTACGGTGCGCAGCCAATCCGCAGGCTGGGGTGACCGCGCCCCGCCATGAAGGCTGAGCACTTCCACGTCCTCCCAGCCTTCCCCCAATCTGGCAAAAAGGGCTTGAACGCTCGTGATATTCACGAAAGCAATAACGCGCTCTCTTCCCAAAGCCCTTACCAGACGACGCCCAATGCCGAAGTAGAAGGGATCCCCGGAGGCCAGAACCGCCGTGCGCCGTTCTCGGGAAAGGTGGTCCAGGTGTTCGATGAACTTCTCCAGAGTCGATGCAAGAGGCGCCTTCTCCCCTTTGAACTCCGGAAATGAATCAAGGTGACGCTTCCCTCCTGCGAGCACCTCGGCACGCTCGAGCCATTGCAGCACCTTCGGGCTCAGGTCCTCTCTTCCCATCCCCATCCCGACCAGCAGCAATGTGGGCGGGCGCCATTCTTTCGGATCAGGCTTTGCGGTTTCTTTCATCGGCCTTCCAGATCGAGCAACAAGCTTCCGTCGTAATCGAACAGGAAGACTCTTACTGGGATTGCGTTCCTGACAATATGGGACGCCTGTTCGAGAACATCTTGCGCCACCGTCCGTACCAGATCCTCGGCGCGATTGGCAAGCAGCAAATCCAAGGCTTCTCGAGCGGTATTGGCTCCGGCAAGATCTCGACAAAAGCCTTGAGGGTAACCGGCTTGCCGTGCGTGCTCCGCTAACGGCCCTAAATCCAGAGGGACCTTGTGAGCATGAGTGTAACGATGCCCTTGGGCCATTTTCACCGCTTTGCCGAAAAACACGCTCAACACTACCTTCTCGAAGCCCCTTTGGCGGGCTTCATCAAGAGCGAAGGCGAAGAAATCAGCAATCTGAACAAAGGCTTCCTCCGGCCAGTCTTTGAGCATTCCCCTGGCGAACCGTTCACTCTTCCCGCCGGTGCTGAGAACAATTGCTCGACAACCATTGGAAGCCGCCACGGAGAGCTCAGCCTGGATGGTTTCCTTATAAGCCTCGTGCGAAAAGGGTTTGACAAGCCCGGTTGTCCCCAGGATAGAGATTCCTCCAATGATCCCCAAACGCGGATTCAGAGTGTGCCGTGCCAGTTCCAATCCCCTGGGCGCACTGATTTCAACCTCCAGCATGACCTCGTCCGGGAAATCTGTGGTCGGGCTGAATGGCAAAAAAACATGAGGGTTTCCCGGCGGCATATTGGAATTAGAAAAGGGCGCCGACCATGGTCCTTTCAAGCCCCACTGCAGAAGCTCTTCTGTGAGATTTTCCATCAGCATCATCCTCGGCACCGGATTCACAGCAGGTTCCCCGATCCGAACAGGAAGTCCCGGTTTGGTCACAGCGCCGATGCCTTCGCCAGCGACCAGGCAGATCCCTGAGCTGCGTTTTGCCGGGCTTGACTCGTTCACGACCGGCGATATCTCGGGTGGAACATGAGCTGATATTGCAGCCAGACATTTCACGCTGGCCCGGATCTCCGCATGGTGCGTCACATCCGGATCATCTCCTCCGTCTTTGATCACGCTGGCCCAAGCGCCATGGTTGGTCAAATTGCTCGCCTTGATGAGGATCGGGAGGAAGATGCCGGTCGGCAAGCGTACGGCAACACATCGCGACGCTTCACCCGCGAGCAGATGGCGCAATGCTGCCCGCGCGGCAGCGGTCGCCGCAGTCCCGGTGCTGAAACCACACCGGAGCTTTTCCCTTACTCTGACCATGGGTGGTTCCCCCGGATAACGGCCCGATCAAATAAGCTTTCACCCAAGCTGTGCTCATCACCCCAGTATCATGGCTGCTGTCCCCGTTGCAACGGTCTTTATTGTCTTGTTGGGAAAGGAACCAGGGCAGACGCCTGAACAAGTAATGGCAAGGCCGGGATGGCTGGTAAGGCCGGAAAAAACTGAACCTCCCCGGCACGACAAATGAAGACAACGCCGAGGAGGCTCGTAGGATCATGGTATCTATGGGTATTGGATTTAAGTGATCCTCACAACAATCTCGCGGGTTTCGTGCATTCCAACAGGATGCAGCCTCGCCGAGCATGCCGCCGTTTCAAACAACCCACGTTCATCTGGGCTGGTGCTTGTCTAACCGCCGAAGGCCTTCACACAGACATTGGTTCTCTCGAATGGTGTGGTCTCGTCAATAATCACCGTTGTAAGGTCCTCCCAATCCGCACCGTTGTCGCTGACGAAGCTCTGTCCGGTATAGGCATTGGCAGCGCTGCTATAGGGATAATAATCTTCTTCCACTGGAATTGGGTATTCGTAGCCGGGAGTAGTGAGCTTCACCACCACAGAAAATTTCTTGCCACCCGTAACCGCAGGGGGAGCTCCTCCCGATTTGTAGGTTTTAACCGTATTGTAGCCACTCCTCGCGATGGTCCCGCTCAGGGTCTTAACCAGAGTCCCATTCTTGGGATTCGCGGTTCCCGTGACATTCTTGTAAATCGAAATCTGATAAGTGGCATTGGGAACAGGAGTATAAAAACTCACGGCCTTTATCTTTGCTGCGCTGGCACTGGCCTTGAAGACATTGGCGAACCACGCGATGGTTGGGCTGGTGCCAGTGAAACCGAGAGAGTCGGTCCA
>JADGQM010000023.1 GCA_017881795.1 Syntrophobacteraceae bacterium | reverse complement strand
TTCAAGACGCTGCTTGATCTCTTCCGGATCCGTAGTCTGTGCCACAAATCCTCTTTGGTTCAGGGTCTCAAACACATTTCCAACTTCCGACACCATGTTCTCCTAATCGGGAAAGTTGACCTCGATCCTCAGCACCCCACAAGAGCAGCCTTATTTCGCATACTCAACAGCTCTGATCTCGCGTATCACCGTTACCTTGATTTGCCCCGGGTAGGTCAATTGGCTTTCTATTTTTCTCGCGACGTCGCGGCTCAGCAGTACAACGTCCGCGTCCATGACGGAACCGCTCTCAACAATGATCCGGAGTTCTCGCCCCGCCTGGATCGCATAGGCTTTGGTAATCCCTGGGAACTCGCAGGCAATCCTTTCAAGATCCTCAAGCCGCTTCACGTATGTTTCCAAGAGTTCTTTTCTCGCCCCGGGTCTAGCCCCCGACAACGCATCCGCAGCTTGCACCAAAATGGCCAGGACGTCCTCGGTGGGAACATCCTCGTGATGGGCCGCAATAGCATGCACGATCACGGGAGTTTCTCCGTGACGTTTCGCCAGATCTGCACCAATGGTTGCATGCGGACCCTCAATCTCGTGGTCCACGGCCTTGCCAATGTCATGCAAGAGGCCCGCTCGTTTCGCCTGTTTTTCGTTCAAGCCCAATTCCGTCGCCATGATGCCGCACAAAAAGGCGACCTCAAAGGAATGCTGTAGAACATTTTGAGCATAACTGGTGCGGTATTTGAGCTTGCCCACGAGCTTGATTAAATCCGGATGAATACCGTGAACATTAACATCGAAAGCTGCCTGCTCGCCGGCTTCGCGGATGGCAGTGTCAATCTCGGTACCAACCTTTTCCACAATCTCCTCAATGCGCGCGGGATGGATTCTGCCGTCCGAAATCAAGCGTTCAAGAGAAACCCTCGCCACCTCGCGACGTATGGGATTAAAACCGGACAGGATCACCGCCTCCGGCGTATCGTCAATGATCAAATCGACTCCAGTGGCCGCCTCAATTGCCCTAATGTTCCTGCCTTCGCGGCCGATGATCCGCCCTTTCATTTCTTCATTGGGTAGGTTTACGACCGAGACCGTCTTTTCCGCCACATAGTCTCCAGCATATCGCTGAATGGCGAGGGAAATAATGTTTTTGGCTTTCCGATCAGCGATTTCTCGAGCTTCCGTTTCGATTCTTTTCACCAAAACAGCGGCATCGTGACGCGCCTCGTTCTCCACCACTCGGATAAGCATTTCCTTGGCCTCTTCAGAGGTTGTGCCGGAAAGGCTTTCAAGCCGTTTGCGTTGCTCCTCAAGAAGAGACTGGAGTTCTTTATCCTTCTCCCCCATCTCTTTTTCCTGCTGAGTCAGCTGTTTTTCCCGCTTGGAAATGGTGGCGTCTCGCTTATCCAGAGTTTCCGATTTCTTATCGAGATTTTCCTCTTTCTGGAGGATTCGCTTCTCAAGATTCTGAAATTCTTTCCTCGCCTCTTTGCTTTCCCGGTCAAACTCGGCTTTCATCTGGAAGAGATTGTCTTTTGCTTGAAGAATGGCTTCCTTCTTTATGGTCTCAGCTTCTTTGCGGGCCTCTGCCAGGAGATTCTGCGCTTGATCTCTGACCCGACCGGTTTGCCTCTCCACCCAATAGCGACGAAGCAATAGGCCAAGCCCCGTCCCTGCAAGCAGGCCCAAGAATATGAAAAGCGTACCTGACATATAATCCATGATGATCTATCCCTCTTCAGCAGCCATTTGTGCCGTTTTCTTTATAAACAAGCCATGCACGTGAAATGTCTTCTTCGGACAACGCGATTTTGCCAGCTGTGCTATTGCCTCATTCAGCTGAAAAAGCCCACTTTACAGGACGATGTTTTTTGCGGGAAAAGCTCACCAGGTAGGTCAGGCGGAAAGACCCTTCACCAGGGGCATTTGGCACATGGTGCATGATCCCGGAAAAGGATCTTGAATTCTGCAAGGAGAGAGTCAAACATCACACAAAACCCCCGCGTAGTGCCGTGTTGGTAGTCGGTATTGAACCGTAGGTTAAGGTGGGTACCACATGGTTCCTTTAGGCTTTCAGTTTCCTGACATGCACACCAGACTCAGAGGTGGTTCCCGTCAATCTTTTGTTGGCTCAGAGACGTTCTACCAATCACGTACACAGCAGGGGCCAAAATCTTCAATGAAGCGCCCTCAATTCATGAAACATCCCGGCCTCCTCTCCCCGCAAACAGACCTGCTCGTGGTGGAGAGGCTCCCGTCGCGCTTTAAGGCCCATCACACTCAGAAGATTAAAATTCCTTGTCTTAACAATGGATGCCAATAATCAGAGGTTCACTACCCCTACAACTCTTCGACCAAACCCATAAATATCCGTTGCCATCAAAATCTGTCAGTTGCAGTGTCAAATTTGTCTCTCTCCAGAGTCTACACCTTGCAGCACCTTTCGATCATTATGAGCAGTTCCTGCTACCTTATTCTTAAAGGCCCTTCACACCATTAATCCGGTGGTTGTAAGTCCCCTGCGCTCAGTAACCAATGTAGCGACCATTTCGCGATCCAATGAGGCAGAGCACGCGCCGAGGAGTCACAGAAAAGCCCACATCCAATTGTATTTTACTCAAAAAAAGAAAAATAAGTCAAGCTGATTCTCCTCGACGCCATCGAACCTAACGATATCTACTCTACGGTGACACTCTTCGCCAGATTTCTCGGCTGGTCGACATCCGTCCCGCGAAGAACAGCGATTTGGTAGGCCAGCAACTGCAACGGAATGGCAAAAAGTATTGGGGCCAGCCATTCGGACGTGCGGGGCAGAACCAGTTGCTGATCTTGAGCACCAAGTTTGTCATCAGGGTGTTCTTCGACGAGTGCCAGCACCTGACCTCCCCTCGCCTTGACCTCCTGGATGTTGCTCAGCATTTTTTCATAAAGAAGCCCCTGCTGGACCAGGACAACGACCGGCATGCTCTCGTCAATCAAGGCAATGGGTCCATGCTTCATCTCTCCGGCAGCGTAGCCCTCGGCATGGATGTAAGAGATTTCTTTCAGTTTGAGTGCCCCTTCCAGAGCAATTGGATAGAGGATCCCTCTCCCGAGGTAGAGAAAGTCCTGCGCATGCATATATCGTTTCGCCCATCGCATAATCGTGTCGCTGTTTGAGAGGGTTTCCTCCATTTTGTGCGGGAGTTCCACCAATTCCTGGATATGTCGCCCGAGTTGGTCCTGAGAGATATGTCCAAGGGCACTCGAACAATACAAGCCGAACAAATAGAGCGCTGCAACCTGCGAGGTAAACGCTTTGGTTGAAGCCACCCCAATTTCCGGGCCGGCATGCGTATAGATCACCCCATCAGCCATCCTCGCCAGACTACTGCCCACAACATTAACAATAGTCTTGCAGGAAGCCTTTTGATCCATCCCTTCCTGAAGCGCAGCCCGGGTGTCGGCAGTTTCGCCGGATTGGCTCACGGCCATAAGAAGTGTCCTGTGGTTGAGCAGAGGCTGCCGATAGCGGAACTCCGAGCCGAGGTCAACCTCAACCGGTAAGCGGCACAACCTTTCGATTATGTACTTTCCAACAAGGCAAGCGTGATAGGAAGTCCCGCAAGCAACCAGGACAATCTTATCGATTTGTTTGACATCGGCGTCTGTCAGGTTCAGATCATCTAAGCTGACCCTTCGGCGATTCAGGTCCAAGGCTCCGCGCACGGTATCAATAATGGCATGCGGCTGCTCGTGGATTTCCTTCAGCATGAAATGCTTGTAGCCCGCTTTTTCAGCCATTACGGGATTCCAGTCAATTCTCACTGGGGTCCGCTCCTGCCGCTTTCCATCAAGGCTTTCAACAGTATAACCATCCCGGGATAAACGAACGACGTCGCCATCCTCCAGATAAACGATTGCGTTGGTGTAGGGGAGAATAGCGGGGACATCGGAAGCGAGATAACAGGCCTCCTCACCCACCCCAAGAATGAGAGGACTTTCCTTGCGCGCGGCAATGAGTTCTTCGGGATGCTCCTGGTTGAGAAAAACCACGGCGTAACTACCTCGCAGTTGACGAAGAGTATCCACGATGGAGGTATAGTAGGATTTCCCTCGTCGCCACTCGCGTTCGGCAAGTTTCACGATAACTTCCGTATCGGTCTCCGAGGCAAAGGAGAACCCCTCCTTTTCCAGTTGCAGCTTGACATCCGCGTAGTTTTCAATGATCCCATTGTGCACCACTACAAAAGGGCCAGATCGATGGGGATGAGCATTCTCGTCCGAGGGTTTCCCGTGAGTTGCCCAGCGCGTATGAGCTATGCCAATTTTCCCGAAAACGGGATCGGACTTCAGTTTCTCTTGCAAGACGGCAATCTTTCCCCGAGAGCGGACGATCTTCACTTTTTGATCCGCTCCAATCATGGCTATTCCGGCACTGTCGTAGCCACGGTATTCAAGCCGCTTTAGGCCCTCCAGGAGAATAGTGCTGCCATCACTTACACCGACGTAGCCAACAATACCGCACATTCCTTTTCCTCCTCGCTTGGAAAGCGATAGCAAATTAATGAAATATTCAATCGATTGAGGGGAAATATTATTGAACAAGGACATAAAAGTGTAAAGAAAGAAAAGCCCTTCCACAAGGGAAGGGCTTCACGACAAGATATATCAGGTGCAAACTAGCGCTTTTCAGCGATTCTCAAACGAGCCATTGCTCTCTGCAGCGCGGCTTGAGCCTGCGTGAATTCAAGCTTATCCCGAGATTCAGCCAGCCGGCGCTCGGCACGTTCCCTCGCTGCCTTGGCGCGCATCACATCAATCTCTGAAGCTTCCTCGGCGGCTGTAGCCAAAATCGTCACATGATCAGGCAAGACCTCGGCATAGCCACCCATTATCGCCACATGACGGGTGAGGGCGCCAATCCGGAAGCGCAACTCGCCCACCTTGAGTTTGCAGAGAAAAGGAATGTGGTTCGGCAGGGCGCCGAACTCACCCTCTTCCCCAGGTGCCACGACGATATCCACCGATTCGCTCAGCACCTTTCTTTCCGGTGTCACAATCTCCAACAAAATTTTATCGGCCATATGCTCACCATTCTTTGTGGTTATGCTGCAGCCATTGACTTGGCCTTGGCAACCGCTTCCTCAATCGCTCCTACCATATAAAAGGCCTGTTCGGGGATGTCATCATGTTTGCCTTCACAAATCTCCTTAAAGCCTCGAACGGTCTCTTCCACCTTCACATATTTCCCAGGAGTTCCGGTAAAGGCCTCGGCTACGTGAAAGGGTTGCGAAAGGAAGCGTTGTATCCTTCTAGCCCGAGCCACAACCACCTTGTCTTCTTCGGCGAGTTCGTCCATGCCGAGAATAGCGATGATATCCTGGAGATCCTTATACTTCTGGAGGATCTGCTGAACCTGGCGAGCAGTGTAGTAATGCTCTTCCCCAAGGA
This sequence comes from Syntrophobacteraceae bacterium, assembly GCA_017881795.1. Classification (GTDB taxonomy): domain Bacteria; phylum Desulfobacterota; class Syntrophobacteria; order Syntrophobacterales; family Syntrophobacteraceae; genus JADGQM01. The sequence goes on along the minus strand of JADGQM010000023.1, from coordinate 20,286 downwards.
CGTTTGGATCGAGGATTCGCGACGTAGAATCCAGCGGATCCACAGCGGGATAAATGCCCAGCTCAGCGATCTGACGGGAAAGCACGACGGTTCCGTCCAAGTGAGCAAAGGTCGTTGCCGGAGCAGGGTCCGTCAAGTCGTCTGCGGGCACGTAGACGCACTGCACCGAGGTAATTGATCCCTTGGTCGTCGAGGTGATGCGTTCCTGCAACTGACCGAGGTCCGTACCCAGGGTCGGCTGGTAACCAACGGCTGACGGCATACGGCCGAGAAGGGCTGAAACCTCAGCACCAGCCTGAGTGAAACGGAAAATGTTATCAACAAAAAGCAAAACGTCCTGGCCTTCGACATCGCGGAAGTATTCCGCAACGGTCAGGGCTGAGATGGCCACTCGCGCACGGGCTCCGGGAGGCTCGGTCATCTGACCATAGACCAGACCGGCACGCGGCAGAACCCCGGAATCCTTCATTTCGTGATAGAGGTCATTTCCTTCGCGGGTGCGCTCACCCACTCCGGCAAATACTGAAATACCACCGTGTTGCATAGCGATGTTATGAATCATTTCCATCATAACGACGGTCTTACCCACGCCGGCGCCACCAAACATCCCCATTTTACCGCCTCGGGGGAAAGGCACCAGAAGGTCGATGACCTTGACTCCGGTTTCCAGCACCTTTACCGAGGTATCCTGTTCGGTGAATAACGGGGCAAGACGATGGATCGGCATGCGCTCATCGGTTCCAACAGGGCCTAAGCCATCGACCGGCCGGCCAACTACGTTCAGAATGCGGCCGAGCACCGCCTTCCCGACCGGCATCATAATCGGTTTTCCGGTGTCTTTGCAAAGCATTCCGCGCACGAGGCCGTCGGACGTGTCCATCCCGACGGTCCGCACAACATTGTCACCAAGATGCTGCGCAACTTCAAGGACAAGATTGTCTTCTGTATCGTCGATGCCCGGATTAGTAACGAGCAGCGCAGTGAGGAGTTCGGGGAGCTTGCCTTCCTCAAACTCGACGTCAACTACGTTTCCAATGACTTGAACGATTTTCCCCATGTTCATGGGCTTATTGCCTCCTTAGTCCAAAAGGACCGCTGCCTGCGGCCTGAACCTATTTTCTTAGGGCTTCCGCACCGCCTACGATATCCATGAGTTCTGTGGTAATGCCGGCCTGTCTTGCCTTGTTGTAAGTCAGCGAAAGACTGCGAACCATTTCCTTACAGTTGCTGGTGGCATTTTCCATCGCAGCCATGCGTGCTGCGTGCTCACCCACGGAAGTCTGATAGAAGTGCTCCAAAAGTTGAATATACAAGAAATTAGGCAGAAGGTCGGTTAACAGCGCTTGATGGGAAGGCTCAAACAGATATTCGACGTATCCGTCTTCCTTTTCCTTTTCCGGCCCTTCTGGGGTAATGGGAAGGAGTTTGACCAGCGTCGCCACTTGTCTCACCATGCTCAAATAGCGGCTGTAGATCACATAGACTTCATCACTCTCGCCGGTTTCAAAGATGTCGATGAGCTCACGGCCCAAACTCAAGGCATCGTCATAGCTGGGTTTGTTTAGAACTCCGGTCATCCGCCGCCGGATTTCAATTTTACGCCGCTTGTAGTAGTCAGAACCTTTCCTGCCTACCGTGATCAAAGAAACCTCAACTCCTGCTGCTTGCTTCTCACGTATGAATCGCTCAGCAGTGACGATCAGGTTATTGTTATAACTGCCGCAAAGACCTCTATCCGCGGTGATAAGAACCAGCTCAACCTTCCTGACTTGTTCTCTCGGATTGACCAGTTCGTACTCCCCGCCCTCTTCCACTCCCGCCGCCAGACGTCCGATCACCTCTTTGAATTTCACGGCATAGGGGTGGAATTTCTCCATATTCTGCTGAGCTCCACGAAGCTTGGCAGCAGCCACCATATTCATGGCTTTGGTGATTTGTGAGGTCTTTTTGACGGCGTCAATTTTCCTCTTTATGTCCCGTAAGGTAGCCATAATGCACGCTCTCTTATTTGATTACCTGAATTGACGCCTATGCAGCCTTAAAGGCCTCGGCAAACTCTTGCAGGGCCTTTTTCATCTTCTCGTCCAACGAGTCGCTGATGATGTTCTTCTCTTTAAGCTCCTCGAAAATTTCAGGATACTTCCGCTCCACAAAAGCAAGCATCTGCGTTTCGTACTCACTCACCTTCTCAACTGGAATAGAATCCAGATATCCTCTCGTTCCGGAATAGAGGCTGACGACCTCTCTTTCCCCCGACATGGGCTTGTATTGAGGCTGCTTCAGGAGTTCCACCAGCCGCATACCGCGATTCAGCTGATCTTGCGTCCCCTTGTCGAGGTCACTGCCAAACTTGGCAAAGGCTTCCAGTTCTCGATACTGGGCGAGGTCCAAACGCATCCGGCCTGCCACCTGTTTCATGGCCTTCGTTTGCGCCGCACCACCCACGCGCGAAACGGAGAGGCCGACGTTGATGGCGGGACGAACACCGGAGAAGAAGAGCGATGGTTCAAGATAAATTTGCCCATCGGTGATCGAAATAACGTTGGTTGGAATATAAGCGGAGACGTCGCCGGCCTGGGTTTCAATAATCGGCAAAGCAGTCAATGACCCCCCCCCCAACTCATTATTGAGCTTTGATGCCCGTTCGAGCAACCGCGAGTGATTGTAAAAGATGTCACCGGGATAGGCCTCGCGCGCCGGGGGACGACGCAGGAGCAAAGACACCTGACGGTAAGCGACGGCTTGTTTGGAGAGATCATCGTAGATGATCAGGGCATGGCGGCCCCGATCCCGATAGTACTCGCCCATCGCACATCCCGCATAGGGAGCGATGTACTGAAGGGACGCCGGGTCACTGGCGCCGGCGACGACTATGGTGGTATAATCCATGGCCCCGTGTTTGCGAAGCACTTCCACCACCTGGGCAACCGTCGACTTTTTCTGCCCGACCGCAACATAGATGCAGATGATCCCACTGTCCTTCTGATTGATAATGGCGTCGATAGCGATGGCCGTCTTGCCAATCTGGCGATCACCGATAATGAGCTCGCGCTGCCCGCGGCCAACCGGAGTCATCGCATCGATGGCCTTGAGCCCTGTGTAGCATGGCTCATTAACCGATTGTCTGGCAATAACACCGGGAGCGATCCGCTCGATGCGGGCAAATTCTGTGGCTTCGATGGGCCCCTTGCCATCGATGGGGGCGCCGACCGGATCGATAACCCGACCCAGAACCGCGTCACCTACCGGCACCTCGGCAATGCGTCCAGTGCGTCTGACCTCCCCACCCTCCTTGATGTGGAAGTCCTCACCCATGATCGCGACACCCACGTTATCTTCTTCGAGGTTGAGGGCTAAACCAAAAACTGATCCATGTTCAGTAGGGAACTCAAGCAATTCCATGGACATGCATTTCTCGACGCCATAGACGCGAGCGATACCGTCACCAACGGAGAGCACACGGCCTGTTTCGCTGAGTTCGACCTGCTTCTCGTAATCCTTGATCTGCTCTCGGATAATTTGGCTGATTTCTTCGGCTCTGATTTCCATTAACCTAATGCACCCCTCTTCATAGTTTCCTTGAAATTAAGTATCTGTCGCTTTACGCTCCCATCTAAAACCACATCGCCAATCTTCGCGACAATGCCTCCAATCAAGTTAGCATCTTGCTGGAACTCAACCACGATATGCTTGCCTGTCATTGTTTCAAGGGTCTTAGCAATTTCCTGAATCACATTTTCATCCAGCTGAACTGCTGCCGTGATCTGAGCCCGTGCGATATTGGCGTGTTCGTCGATTAGTTTGTGGTAATAATCCGCTATTTCACCAATATTCTGAACACGCTTCTTCTCGATGAGGAGATTGATAAAACTCTTAAGAATCGGTGACAAACCAATCTTGTCCGCGACGGATTGAAACACTGATTTTCGGGCTGCTTCCGTATACAAGGGGTTTTCAATGGCGTTTGCCAAATCAGGAAGCTCCCCTGAGAGCCGCACGAAACCGTCCAGCTCCTCTCCATATTGTTGAACCTTGCCATCGTCCTGGGCCAGGTTGAACAATGCCTTGGCATAACGTTTGGCTATAATTAGATTTTTCACTTCGCCTCCACCACCCTTGTCATGAAATCCCGAACCAGGCGATCTTGATCCGCAGGTTTCAGGTTTTTGCGCACTATCGCTTCAGCCGCTGCTACGGTGAGGTCACCGATTTCCTCCCGGAGACCTTCTCTGGCAGCCTTGATTTCCTGCTGGATGGCCAGTTGCGCTTGCTGCTTAATGTAGTCAGCCTGTTTCTGGGCTGACTCAATAATCTTTTGCCTTTCGGCTTCCCCCTCAGCGATCAGATCAGCGACGATCTTTTTGGTTTCATCCCCCAAGGCGGCAAGTTTTGCCTGATATTCTGAGCTTCTCTGTTCGGCATCCAAACGCTTTGACTCCAATTCAGCCAACAGCTCTTGGATCCCCTCTCGCCGTGAAGAAAGAAAACTACTGATCGGCTTTTTCAGAAGCTTCACCAGAATTGCAACCAGAATTACAAAGGCCACAAGCCGATACGCGAAATCAGTCCAATTCAGATGACTTCCATGACCTCCCCCTTCCGAAGCCCAGCAGATTCCCTGCAATGCAAGGAGCGATGCTGCACATAGGAGGGGTAACACACCCTTTACCCTCATCTCATACCCCCTCTCACGCTCACACATCTAGAGATTCCTTCCCAATATCTTCTGCGCCAGTTCGACCGAGAAGGCGTTGATCTGCCCTGTCAGTTGCTCGCGCGCCTTTCTGATATCACTTTGAATCATCATCCGGGTCACCTGCACCGCCTTGGCAGATTGGTCCGCCGCCGTCTGCAGCATCCCTTTTTCCTGGTCATAGGCGGATGATTTGATCTCCTGGATTCTGTCCCGACCCTGTTTGCGAGCTTCCTGAACCCCTGCGTCAAATTTCTCCAACGCCGCCAGGCTGTCGCTTTCGGCTTGATCGATCCCCTGCCGCTGCTCGGCAACGAATTCGTTTCTCTGGGCGATAAACCGACGAATGGGACGGTAAAGGAAAAGATTCATTAGGAAAAGCAAGATAAGAACATTAGCCATCTGAATGAAAAAGGTCACGTTAATGCTGATCATTTTTACCCTTCCTCTGTTCCTGCGTTCGGCAATCTCATCTCCAAGCCACCCCTTCACGCTCTCCTGCCTCCTCGCGCCACACCAGCATGTTCGCTCGGTGAGAGGTCCTGCTAAGCAGCCGTAAGAGGATGGCAGTCTGATCGGGCGTGCTTGTTAGCACAAGTTCCCCCCCTTCGCAAGCAAAAAGTAATAAAAATCACAATTGCCCCGGGAGGCCCGGCAATGCTATCGAAACTGGAAAATATACCGGCGCATGCTCACATTCTCGATCAAACCGATGGCAAGGCACAGGGCGATCAACGAAGAACCGCCATAGCTGACAAAAGGAAGCGTAATGCCAACTACCGGCAGCAACCCGATCACCATCCCGATGTTGATGAGCACCTGCCACAATACCAGGGCGGTCATGCCGACCACGAGCAGCGAACCGTAGCGGTCTTTTGATCTGCGGGCCACCCTGAGGCACAGCAGGATGAGCAGAGCAAAGAGCGTTAAGAGCACAAAACAACCCACAAAACCCCACTCTTCCGCCCACACGGAAAAGATGAAATCCGTGTGTTTTTCCGGGAGGAAATGCAGTTTATTCTGGGTTCCATTGAGGAATCCTTTACCCCACAACATGCCCGAACCAATGGCGATCTTCGACTGGCGAATGTGGTAGCCCGCTCCCAAAGGATCCAGATCGGGACGCAAAAGGATGAGGATTCGCCGTTTCTGGTAAGGTTTCAGGACATGTTCCCAAACCGGATAAATTAAGGGAACGATTAACAATACGCCGGAAATGATATATTGCCACCGGATTCCCACAAAGAAAATGATGGTGGCAGAAATCGCCATGATCGTAATCGCTGTGCCCAGATCCGGCTGGGCGAGGATCACCAGCACCGGGATCAGGATAAACAGCAGGGGAGGCGCAAGCTTCTTTAGATTGGGATAGGGGGAAGCTTCCTGGGAAGAAAAGTAGCTTGCAAGATAAATCACAATCGTTATTTTCATAAATTCTGATGGCTGAAATTGAAATCCTCCCAGCTCCAGCCAACGCTTTGAGCCATTGACATCCTTACCGATGAGCAAGACCGCAATCAGCAAGAAGAGTGCTAGCAGATAGAGCCACAGGCTGACCCTCTTCAACTGTTGATAATCTCCCAAAAGGCTGCAGAACATGAGTGTGAATCCGGCACAGAGCCAGACCAGTTGCCTGATGAAGAGGTTATGGGTGGGGTGCGCCTGGATCTGGTTGTAGAGAGCACTGTAGATGCTCAACAGGCCAACGCAGATGATGCCCATCAGCACCCAGATGATTGACCAATCGAAATTCTCAATCAATCGTCTATCCATCATTGCGGGGCAATCCTCGTGATCGAGAGTGGAAGAGCATAGGATAAGCTAAGACCCGGTCCCACTGCCCACATTTCTAAGGTAGGCAAGAATCACCTTTTGCACCAGGGGGGCGGCAACCGAGGCGCCATGTCCACCATGTTCTATCAGCACCGCCACGACGATTTGGGGATTATTGGCAGGAGCATATCCCACAAACCATGCATGGTCTCGATCTTTTTCTTTCACATTTTTACCCGACGGCCGATTAGGTCCTTCCGCCAACTGGACGACCTGCGCCGTACCCGTTTTGCCCGCAATCTGAATGGACTTATCCTTGATGCCATGACCCGTCCCCTGATCGCTTTCAACCACGCCGAGCATTCCCTTTTTGACCACATCAAAGTAGCGTTGCTCAATAGCAATTTTCTCTTTCAGCTTGCCCCGAATTTCATCCACTTCCTCCGGACCGTGGCCTTCGATGCGGCGCACGACATAGGGCTGCCAGAGTTTCCCGTTATTCGCGATGGCGGCGTAAGCCACAGCCATCTGCAGGGGAGTAGCGGAATCAAAGCCCTGACCGATAGAGATGGAAAGCGTTTCTCCTTTTTGCCAGGGAACGCCGAGCGCCTGCTTTTTCCACGCAGAGGTAGGGACCAAGCCAGGATTTTCCCCCGGCAATCCAATTCCAGTTCTTTCGCCCAGGCCAAGCGCCTTCACCCAATGGGCGAGGCGGTCAACGCCAAGGCGCAGACCACTCTGATAGAAATAAACGTCACACGACTGGATGATCGCACTCGTCATGTTTAAGGAGCCATGCCCGTGATCCCGCCAGCACCGATACTTCCGGTCGGCAAAATCAACGTATCCAGGGCAAAAAAAGGAGGTATCGGGAGTTATCGCTCCTTCTTTCAATGCCGCCAGCGCCACGAAGGGTTTGTAAGTGGAGCCCGGGGGATAAGCTCCGCCTATGCACCGGTTTAGAAGCGGATGGTTGCGGTCCCGGCTCAGGGCCTGCCATTCTTCTTTTCTCATGCCGCGGATGAATTTCTCTTGATCAAAAACCGGGCTGCTTGCCATCGCGAGAACCGCACCGTTATTGGGATCCACAGCAATAATCGCCCCCATTTTGCCCTCAAGACAGGATTCCGCGACTTTCTGCAACTCGATATCGATGGTCAGCCAGACGTTTTTCCCTGCGATGGGCAGCACTTCATCGAGGAGGCGTATGCGTCGGCCGATGGCGTCGACTTCCACCTGCCGCCCTCCTCTTTTTCCGTGAAGATATTTTTCAAAAGCACTTTCGACCCCGACTCTGCCAATTTCCTCTCCGGGGAAATACCCCTGATACTGCCCGCTTTTCAGTTCGGTCTCTGTAATTTCGCTCAAATAGCCAATCAGGTGGGGCGCCGTCCCCTGCCAGCGGTATTCTCGCTTCGGTTCAAGTTGGACAAAGACGCCCGGCAAACGAATCCTTTGGGCTTCGACTCGAGCCAAACAGTCACGATCGATGTCACTCACCAACCGCACCGGTACAAATTTGGGAACGTGCTTGCTGGCTTCTAGAACAGCGAAGAGTTCCTCTGGGCTCCGTTCACACAAACGAGCCACTTCCCTGATCGTTTGGTCTAAATCCCGAACATCCTCGCGAATGAGCTGAAGGTGATAGGCGGGCCGGTTTTCCACCAAGGGATTGCCATTCCGGTCAAAAATGATGCCCCTTGCTGCGGGAATCTCCTCCAGACGGATGCGATTATTCTCTGATTGATACCGATATGTTGTCCCCTGCAAAACCTGGAGGTGCCACATGCGAAGCACGTACACCGCCAGCACAATGAGCATGAGACCCAACAGCAAAAAATACTGTTTTTGGAAAACCACAACATCGGCGAGCTGCCAGTTTACCAACTTCAGGTTGTCAGCATCTTTATCTTTTTTGAGCATCGCCAAGTTCGAGTCCGACAAAAAATCAATGGTTGCAGACCGGAGGCAAATGAAGACCGCCTCGTGCCATCCCTGAGTTCCGACCTAGAGATTGCTACCCCTGATATTCCATACGGGGTAGGTAATGATTGGAGCCAGTATCATCGTGGCCACCGACCGCAGTAATAAGGTCATGTAAGTTGCCGGCATCGCCATCTGCTCAGGCGCTTCGACAAGCAGAAACAAGCCAAGGGCCACCGATTGTCCCAAGGCGCACGCTCCCACAAAGAGCATTTGATAGAGAGGGTTATGAAACTCGAAACGCTCTGCCGTAATGTTCACCAGGCAGATAGCCACAACATAGGAACCTACATGGAATCCCCAAAATTTTCCCGAGAGCGTATCCGCAACAAAGCCCCACAAGGAAGCCCAAATGATGCTCAGAAACGGGGGCCACTCAACTGCGGCGCCAAACATCAATGGGAGCAGCAGGTCGATATGGAGTTCGGGCCGGGAAAAGTGCGAAACCCAGAATGATTGTAACAGTAGAAGGAACAGAGTATAGAGAGTTACCTTTGAAAGATAACGCCAAGGTATTACGCTTTTAGTGTAGGCCAATTTCCTCGCTCACTTCGAACACTCGATTCAAATGATCAGTTTCCAGCACTTTTCTCGGAAGGATTGGTGTCGCGCTTGATGATCAGCAACTCCTCGAGAGCACTGAGACGAACCAGGGGTTTCACTTCAATTTTCTGAAAAAGATCAAGAGGATCCTTGGACACCCCGGTCACGGTCCCCAACCGAAGTCCCTTAGGGAAAACCCCATCCTTTCCGGAAGTGGTGATCAAATCCCCCACCTGCACGTCCAGATTACCACGCACATATTTCAAAACACAAGTATTGGCATCTTTGCCGCTCACGATGCCTCTAACGCGATTACGCTGAATGATGGCGTCGATGGAACTGCCGGGATCGGTGACGAGCAGAACCCGTGCATAGCGATCAGAAACATCCAGGATCCGGCCAACAACGCCCTCGTCGTTTACAACCGCCATATCAGGAGCGATTTGATCACGAAATCCCTTGTCCACCATCAGGGTCTGGAACCAGCCCGTGAGATCGTGGAGAACCACTTGCGCGGGAATGGTTTCGGCCTGGATGGTCGACCTGAAATCCAGGAGTCTCCGCAAACGCTGGTTCTCCAAGTAGGCTTCCTGATAATCAATGAGTCTTTGTTCAAGGCTTGCCAGTTGTTCTTTCAGGGAGCCATTTTCTGAACGAAGCTCTCTCAGCAAGACATATTCTTTAATCATGTCCTCGGCGTATGAACTGACGTTGCCAACGGACTTAAAAAGAGGAAGTACGGATTCCACGACAATTCTTTGGAGCACATCCATCCGCTCCGGAGGCCGAAAATTGAGCGAGAGGATATAAAGGAAAATACAGAAGAATAAAAAGATCAACAGGGCGCTGCGCAGACGGCGCAACCAATCTGTCATAACTGGAAAGCCTCAATTCAATTGCATGCACGTTTTAAAATCAGGCACTTCCAGAGTCCACCTTTGCATGGATCGTGAGTGGACGCATTTTCGGGAGACTGACTGATTTAGAGAGAGCGGTCTGGAGGTTAATGCCCGGTGGTGAAGGCCTTTCGTCAAGACTGACCTCTGACCGCTGTCTACTAGGTAAGCACCTGCTTTAATATCTCGATTTCCTCCAGAGCCTTCCCCGAACCCAAAACCACGGTGGTAAGAGGATCTTCGGTGATCGTAATGGGCAAGCCCGTCTCAAGCCGCAGCAAGTGATCCAGACCCTTGAGTAAGGCCCCACCACCGGTCAAAACGATGCCGCGATCCACAATATCGGCAGCCAGTTCAGGTGGGGTTTGCTCGAGCGCGATCTTGATTGTTTCCACAATCGAGTCAACCTGCTCTTGGATGGATTCCCGGATTTCATCGGAATTGATTTCAAGGGTCTTGGGGATCCCACTTACCAAATCCCGCCCTTTGATCATCATGGTCTCGGTCTCTCCCACCGGATAAGCGTTTCCAATGGTTGTTTTGATGAGTTCCGCGGTGCGTTCGCCAATCAGCAGATTGTACTGTCGCTTGATATGCTGGAGGACTGCCAGGTCCATCTTATCTCCACCGACCCTCACCGAACGGCTGAACACAATACCGGCAAGAGAAATGACCGCCACTTCCGTGGTTCCGCCTCCAATATCGACCACCATATTACAGACGGGTTCGGTTATGGGCAGACCTGCGCCAATGGCGGCCGCCATGGGTTCCTCGATGAGATACACCTCTCTCGCCCCTGCCGATTCGGCTGATTCCCGCACCGCCCGGCGTTCTACCTGGGTTACCCCTGATGGAATACAGACAATGATTCTGGGCCTGACTAAAGTTCGCCGGTTATGGACCTTCCTGATGAAGTAGCGAATCATGGCCTCGGTAACCTCAAAATCCGCTATTACACCGTCTCGCATGGGACGAATGGCTACGATATTGCCCGGCGTTTTCCCGAGCATCATTTTGGCATCCTTACCGACAGCCAAGACTCGGTTGGCGCCTCGCTCATCTTTGCGGACTGCCACTACCGAAGGCTCACACAGGACAATCCCCCTGCCCCTCACATAGACGAGCGTGTTCGCAGTCCCAAGGTCAATCGCCAGATCGTTGGAGAACCAGCCCAGAATGCGATTCCATATCATCAGTCACTCTTCTCCTTTCAGCAGAGGTTTCAAAAGAGACCAATTCATAGCATGCGAATCCCGACTCTTCAATCCCGAATTATAGAACATTAAGAAGTTCCTTGTCTCTCTCTTCCTGGAACAAGGCAACACATCTTTCCAAACTATCTTCGCGTTCCGGTGCTTTGGAACTTGACAATAAAAGAAGAAATTGATTATGAACACGCTTTCGTGTTCTGAATTGGGTCAAATTAGGCGAAGTTAAATGCGGTTGTGACAGGAGGCCTGATTTCGATTTGGGTTTCTTGTATACAGATCTTTAAAGGGTTTAGAAGATCAGGAGTTATCGAGTAAATTCCTATGAAAATGACCTTTCAACCCAGTAACGTGAAAAGGAAGCGAACTCACGGGTTCTTGGAACGGATGTCCACCAAGTCGGGAAGGGCTGTGCTGAAGCGGCGGCGAGCGAGGGGTCGCAAGCGCCTCAGCGTATGATCAAGCCCTTTGTTTTTGATACCGCAGAGACCGTCCCTTGAGTGAGGAAAAACCTTGAGGGGATTGAACCGCTTCCGACCATCCGAAAGGCTGCGGTCGTCCGCGGATTTCTTGCGGGTGAAGAAAACCGGTGGACGTTTTAAAACTCCCCATTTCGGGGTAAATTTTATTGATAATGGACTCTCTTACCATCGCTTGGGGATGGTGGTTCAGAAGCGTTTCTGGCACGCTGTGACCAGAAACCTTATCAAACGGCGACTGCGAGAATGGTTTCGTCTTTCCAAACGTTTGATGCCGCTTCCAGGTAAGGATATCGTTGTCATTGCCCGACCCGGGACGGAAAGACTTTCAGCAAGCGACATGGCGAGAGAGCTTCTCGCGGTTTTGGCGAAGCGGGATGGTCGGTCTGCATGATCCGATTTTTGTTGCTTTTTCTTATCCGTACTTACCAGGTTTTGCTCTCTCCCCTCAAGGTTTCCTCTTGCCGGTTCTTTCCCACATGTTCCGATTATATCTATGAAGCAATCCGCCTCTATGGACCTGCAAGGGGCTCCGTTCTGGGCTTGAAACGCCTGGTCCGGTGTCATCCTTTTCATGCTGGTGGTTATGATCCAGTGGTTGAGCCTCCTTCCGCCGTCTCTTCTGAATAGATGGAGTGTTTTTGAATGGAAAAAAGAGCGCTAATCGCCTTCGTCCTGTCCTTATTTGTTCTCTTGTTCTGGGAGTATTTTTTTGGGCTGGTGCGGACTCCGGAGAAACCGCGTCAACAGGAATCCGGCGTGGTGGCTCCAGCCCCTGCTGAGACTCAGCCCAAGGCGCCTCCCGCGGACCTCCCGCCGCCGGTCGCTCCGGACGCCATTCCTCAAGAACGTTCCCTGCGTCTTGATCAGCATTTTGATAAATGGACTCTCGATGCACCCCTTTACCAGGCGCAAATCCTGGCCCCCGGAGCGCGGATGAACTCTTTTCTGCTCAAGGGGTTCCGTCAAACTGTGTCCCCTGACTCTCCTCCCGTGGAAATGATCTCGTCTCAGGGGAGCGGCTACCTGCCTATCTCGGTAGACCTACTCCATCACAAAGCATGGCAGCTTTCGACAACCCCCTTTGTCAGCCAGGTTCCACCAGAACTATTATTATCCCCCGGTGATCCATCCAAGTCGCTGTCGCTTGTTGATGAGATTCCCGGCCAGGTCAGACTGACGAAGGTTTTCACCTTTAGCCCGGAAAGCTATGCCGTTGATCTCGACATACAGCTCCGGAATCTCTCTCCGGAACAATTGACGGATCAGATGGGGGTCAGCTTCTTTTTTCAGCCTCTTTCCGAGGCGAAAGACGAAAGTTCGTATAACAAATCGCAACTGGCTGCTTACGAGAAGGGATCGTTGAAAAGCTTTGACGTGAGTGAGCTTGCAAAAAAAGAAACGGTTCTGAAGTCTCCGCTGGATTGGGTTGGTTATGGCAATAACTTCTTCCTCCAGGCGCTCGTTCCAATAGAAGAGCGAGGATATGATGTGATCCCGCGGGTTTTAGATGCCGCCAAAGGCTTGCTGCAGGTGGTCTATTTGACAGAGCCTTTTGAAATTGAAGGAGGCCAGGAGAAAACCTTCAAAATGCGGCTTTATATGGGGCCCAAGGAACTGGACTATCTCAAGGAGGCGGGACACAATTTGGTCGATGCGGTCGACTACGGGTGGTTCTCATTTTTGGCGAAACCGGCCCTTTACGCGCTCAAATGGCTCTACAAATATACTCACAACTATGGTGTGGCGATCATTCTGCTCACGATTTTGATCAAAATTGTTTTTTGGCCACTCACCCAAAAAAGCTTCAAGTCCATGCAGGCCATGAAGAAGATTCAGCCAAAGATTGCCCAGGTTCGAGAGAAGTTTAAAGACGACCGCGAGAAACTCAACCAGGAGCTCATGGGGTTGTATAAGACTTATAAGGTGAACCCCATGGGGGGGTGTCTCCCCATGGTTCTTCAAATCCCCGTTTTCATTGCCTTCTACCGTATGCTCAATACGGCTGTCGAGCTTCGGCACGAGCCGTTCATTTGGTGGATCAATGATCTCACTGCTCCTGACCGCCTCCACATCGGAGTGCCCATTCCCTATCTCGGGGGCATACCGGTTTTGACGCTGTTAATGGGGATTTCAATGTTCCTCCAGCAAAAGATGACGCCTTCGAGCGGAGATCCGCGCCAGGAACAGATCATGTTGCTCATGCCTATAATTTTCACTGTTTTCTTTATCAACTTTCCGGCAGGTCTTGTGTTATATTGGTTAGTGAACAACATTTTGTCCATCGTGCAGCAGTACTGGATCAATCGCCAAACGACGTAGTCACGATCTCCCCGCTTCATGTGTGCGACAATTCGCTCGGTTCGGAGAACTTACGGAGGAGAGCATGTCAGTTCTTGAATTTGAAGAAAAAACAGTCGAGGATGCCATAGCTTTGGCATGCCAAGAATTCAAACTGCCTCGAGAAAAGCTTGAAATTGAAATCGTTTCCAAGGGATCTTCCGGCATATTCGGGATTGTCGGTGCAAAGAAGGCGAAAATTCGGGTTGCCCCCAAGGAATTATCCCTTGACGGTTTAGCGGAACGGGGCAAAGAGATCCTGACGGAAATCCTGAGGCACGTCGATTTGCCTACGGTCATCGAGTCGGAACTAAAGGAAGATCAAGTCTGTCTGAATATTATCAGCAACGGCACCGGCCTGCTCATTGGAAAACGGGGCAAGACCCTGGGCGCCCTCCAGCACCTTGTCGCCAAAATTCTGCACCGGGAGGTGGGGGAAAATGTGTCGGTGATTGTCGACACGGAAAACTACCGTTCCAAGCGAGAAACGAGCCTCACCGAACTGGCCCAGCAACTCAGTGAAAAAGTCAAGAAATCCCACCGGTCGTTAACGACCGGTCCAATGAACGCTCAAGATCGCCGCATCATTCACCTCGCTTTGAAAGAAGATCTCGAGGTCCGAACGAAGAGTAAAGGGGAAGGAAATCTCCGCCGCGTGGTCATCTATCCTATAAGAAGGGGGAAAAAACCGCAGCCAGTCGCCGCCCTGGAGGAATGATTGCTGAGCAGTCAGCTCTGCACGCACGATGGACATTAAACAAGAAGACACGATCTGTGCCATTTCAACCCCCGTTGGTGAGGGCGGCATCGGCCTCGTCAAAATCAGCGGATCAGGGGCATCTGCAATTGCACGGAAGCTCTTTCAACCGAGTCTTGCCACCTTTCCTCTGGAATCCCACCGACTCCATTACGGGAGGATTTGCGATCCTGCTTCCAATCAGACCGTCGATGAGGTGCTCCTGAGTTATATGGCCGCGCCCCGCACCTACACCCGCGAGGATGTGGTCGAGGTTAATTGTCATAGTGGCTACGCGGTATTGAACCGGATTCTGGACCTGGTGCTCCAGGCGGGCGCCCGGTTGGCGGAACCGGGAGAGTTCACTCGCCGGGCTTTTTTAAATGGGCGTCTCGACCTCTCCCAGGCGGAAGCGGTCATCGATCTTATTCGCTCCCAATCGGAACAGAGTCTGCTGCACGCCAATCGCGTTCTGCAGGGAGGATTGAGCCGGCAGGTTCAAGCGTGGCGCGAGTGCATCCTTAGCCTGCAGGCGGAGCTTGAAGCGGCTATTGATTTCTGCGAAGACCTGGAAGATGAGCCCGCGGATTTCCTCTCCATGCTGCAAAACCTCCAGGAAGACTTGCTGCATCCGCTGAAAGAGGTGCTGGATCACTACGAAGACGGTCGCATCCTGCGGGAAGGGTTTACCATTGTTCTGGTTGGCCGGCCTAATGTCGGCAAGTCATCGCTTTTGAATGCTCTCCTCAAAAAAAACCGCGCGATTGTGACCCCTTTTCCCGGCACCACGCGGGATGTCGTCGAAGACAGCTTCATTCTCTCCGGGATCCTGGTGAGGGTCCTGGATACAGCGGGTATTCGCAGACGGCCTGACGCCATAGAATCCATGGGAATTGAGCGGACCTTCCAGTCGATGGAGGAAGCCGACCTGGTTCTATGGCTCATCGACGCAAGCCAACCCTTGACGGAAGAAGACGACGCGGTATTCGGCAAGATTGCTTCAGAGCGCTGCGTGATGCTCTTAAACAAGGTGGACCTCCTGCAAAAGGTTCTCGTCCGCCAAGTGCAGGAACGCTTTGGCGGAAGTGCTCCGATACTCAGTCTTTCGGTGTTGAATCCCCATGATGTGGACAAGCTTCGGGATTTTCTGACCGAGACGTGCCTGCGAAATCCGCTGGCAATGGGGCACTCCACGATCATCCCGAATCTTCGTCACAAAAGCTGCCTGGAGCAGGCGTTGGCAGCGCTCTGCCGGACCCGGGATTTGCTTCAGAAGGGGGTTTACGGGGAGTTGGCAAGCATTGAGCTCGGCATCGCCCGCCATCAACTTGAATCGATTCTCGGTTGGGTTCAAGATGATGAGGTGCTGGATCGGATCTTTTCGCAGTTTTGCATCGGGAAATGATGCAAGCAGGATAGCTATCCTCGTGATATTTCACACGTCCCGCTAACCGTCTCCAATTTCAGGAAAACCTCCACGACCTCCGGATCAAGCTGCGTTCCGACAAGGGAGCGGATATATTCACGCGCCGCATCCGTTGGCCAGCCACTGCTATAGGGGCGATTTGAGCAGAGGGCGTCCCAGACGTCAACGACCGCGAAGATCCGCGCTGCCAATGGGATTTTGTCCCCTTGCAGCCCGCAGGGATACCCGGTTCCATCCCAACGCTCGTGATGGTAGTAAGGAATATCCAGAGCCGGACGCAGGTAGGCAATGGGTGAGAGCATCTCGTGAGCATACTCGGGATGTTTGCGCATGATCACCCATTCCTCTTCGGTCAACGGGCCGGGCTTGCGCAAAATACTGTCGGGAATGCCCATCTTACCGATGTCGTGCAGCAGAGCACCCCGGCGAATATGGACGAGCTGTTCTTCGGGAATAGCCATCGCCCGAGCAAGGTTCAAGGTCATCTCGGTAACGCGCTGGGAGTGTCCCTCGGTGTCCCGGTCACGCAATTCCAGCGCCCGCGACCATCCTGCCAGGGAAGTATCGCAGGCTAGAGTCAACTCTTCATGGGCGCGCCGGATCTGCTCTTCCGCCACTTTGCGCTCGGTGATATCACGCACGATGAGTTGCACCGCAGATTGGCTCTGCAAAGCACAGTGCCCGGCAGATATCTCTACGGGAAACTCGGTATCGTTCATCCGCACAAAGCTCGTCTCGATTCTATAAATGCTGTCGGAATTGGCGAGCACCTTGTCGAAAAACTTTACAAAGTCTTTAGAATGAGGGCTGCAGACAAACCAGGTTATTTTCTTCCCGATCAGGGAGGTGTCATCACCCATGTGCAGCATGCGTGTGATGGTCGGGTTGGCCATTTGAATCGTGCCGTCGGTGCCAACCAGAAGGATGCCGTCAGGGGAGAGCTCAATCAGTCGCTCAAATTTAGCGCGCTCCTCGAGCAGGCGCCGGTAGCGATTGAGGCGCACGACGGAAGCCACACGTGCGCTGAGCTTAATGCGATCGAACGGTTTGGAGATGAAGTCATCAGCGCCGGCTTTAAGCCCTTCCAAGAAAGAATCATAATCATCGAGCCCCGTAATGAGGATGATGGGAACCTCTGCAAGAACGGGATCAGCACGCAGGTGACGGCACAATTCAAAACCATTCATCCCGGGCATCATCACGTCTGACAGGATGACGTCCGGCTGCAGTTGTGTCGCTTTTTCCAGCGCTTCAATTCCGTTGGAGGCAGAAATTATTTCATAATCATCGTAGGCCAGAAGCTCCTCGAGTACATCACGCGCACCAAGATCGTCATCCACAATCAGAATGGTGCTTTTGACCTTTATCTCTTGCCCTTGTATCGCCATACCGATTCGCTCTCTTCCAGTTATTCCAAAAACAGTGGCCAAGGCAAAACCCATAGTGGTTGTTCACTTCCCCTGCAGTGGTCCTTGGCAAAGCACTCTATAAGGATTTTATAGCCCACGAGGCGAAGACTTGACAACCATGCCCCCTGAGATTGTCTTCTGAAACATGTTGCTGACTTTCCCCTTTTCGCTTATTCTTCACCGGCATCTGCCGTGGCAGATGGTGAACCGTCTTAACCTGTTGACGTGAGCCTGCTCGGTCTGGTTTGAGTGAGGATATTGGAGTGTATTGGGTGGCATAATGGATGATATCATTGTAAAATCTTGAGCTTGCACAAGGGAGGGAAGCCACATGTCCAAATCAGAAGATACCAAAAAAGCCGAGAAGAAAAAACCGCAGAAAACAGCTAAAGAAAAGAAGCAGGCCAAACAGGAAAAGAAGAAGAACAGATAGCCCGGCAACCGCCTATCTACCGGGGGTTGGGCGCCATGCGCAAGAGGCCTTTTATTTTGACATATCCTTTGGCTTTCATCTGTGGCGCCGGGCTATGCCCCAACATGCACACCGTTCCTGAAGCGCGTTGATTCGTAGTAACCACATGAAGCCTGGCACTATCCGTCCATGGTTGGTTCGTCTGATCCGCAAACACGTTGTAACAGCACCCTGCGCCGAACGGGTCAACTTCAGCAACAAAACAACGATCGCCACCATCATGGGCACAGAAGGCCATTGCCGGCGCGATCGCGTGTTCTGATCCAATCAGTAGGAAAAAACTAAGTTCTGGCCTGGCATTACGCACCGCTGATTTGCACGTCAGCTTCCAAATCGCGCAGAAGAGAGATATTGGTCGAGCAATGGGGTCCACCTTAACCAAAGAACGACATCAGTGATTGAGCCAAGGAGTCAAGTCATGAAACATTCGGTTTACTTCGAGGGGAAGGTGCAGAGTCTTGGGGTGAATACCACGAGTGGATTTGCAACGGTCGGCGTCATTGAGCCGGGTGCGTACACCTTCTCCACTTCCTCGGAAGAGCACAGCGTGCTCGTAGAAGGGACCCTCCGCGTGAAATTGCCCGGCGAGGACTGGAAGGTCTTTCCCAAGGGCCAGGAAATCGTGGTCTCATCCGGGGTCTCCTTTGATATCGAGGCTCAGGCCGACGTTGCCTATGTCTGCTACTATCGATGACGGTTCGGAGCGGTCTCTGATGACTTCTCCGCTGACTCCCATCAACCATCAACTATCAACCATCAACCGCTCATGACGACCTTTCCGCGGACCCTGAACCTGCTGGCCGGCGCTCCTCTTGGGATCTTCGGCGCCGGCCATCTGGGCCGGACCGTGGCCTGCTGTCTCGTAGACGCGAGCTTTCCTCGCACCCAACTGCTGGTCTGCCACAGAGGATCGCAGCGGACGCAGGAACAGTTGGCCCAAGCGGGTCTGGCCGGGAATATCGTGGACAACCGGGAGCTGGTGCGCCGGTCGGGGATCATCTTCTACATTGTCCGTCCCCAGGACGCCGGTGCCATAACGGCCTGCCCGCCTCCCGCCGGTACTTTGATCGTTTCCTTTATGGCGAGCATCCCTTTGGCCCGCCTCCGTGAGCTCATCCCGGGCTGCAGCTTCATGCGGGTCCTGACCAGCGCCCCGGACACCCTGGCTCAAGGAAGAGGGATCGCGGCGATCTTCCCTGGCGGGAAGGCCGTTGTGGACGAGATCCTTGCTGCAATCAGGGTCAGGCCCTACGTCCTGAGGCGGGAGGAGGATCTCCATGCCTTCACGGTCCTGGGGCCTTGCCTGCCGATTGCCCTGACCTGCTGGGAGGTCCGGGCAGGCGCTGCGGACGACCAGAGCCTGCTCCGCCTCGGGACACGTCACGGCTTGCCCGGATACCGCCACCTCCTCCAGTGGGCCCGTGAGGTTCAGCCCCGGGGGCAGTCGCCGGACGAGCCTGGCAGACTACCTCACCAGGTCCGCTACGAGGGGCGGGGTAACGGAGGCTATTCTTGACGGGATCAAGACGTGGAAAGACCTTGTGCCTTCCCTGGAGGACGGAATCACGAGGAGTGTTCACCTCGGCCGACCGGCCTCGACCGATCAGGCTGAGCTGACCACTAAACCATGCAACAACCGGACGCGCGCGACCATGTGTCGACGCTACCGATAACGCCTTGGCCGCGCGCCAGTTACACTGGTCGAAAGGCGTCAACAAGCAACATCGGTGGCCGGATCACCAACAGCCGGAAGGGGCGATGGTGCACGTTGAGGGCCGGCTCAAATGGTCCATCCTCCTTCTCTTCCGAGGAGAGACCCGGTGACCTGCAATCTGAAACATGTTGTTCATTTTCCCCTTTTGACTTATTCTTGGCTCGGCGTTTGCCGTGTAAGAGGTTGAACTGTTTTAACTACTTGTCGTGAGCCTGCTCGATCTGGATTGAGTGAGGTTTATTTCCGATCTCGTCCCGTACCTGATCGAGCAATTCCACCCAAGTAAAGCCATGCCTCACTTGGCATCCATTGCTTAGCTTTCTGTATATCATCCAATTTGCAGTGATATACAGATCTGCGGAATTGCTTGTTCCCGGCGACTGCGTCGCCTGGAATCGCGACGCTGACTTCGTCAAGTGCCTTGTCCCGTCGCCTTGCGCCGGAACAAGGCACTTGACCCGACTGCGCACGATGGATGTCCGCAGATAAAGCCTGCTAACATCCATCGTGCTCGCGGGTCAGCGCCGTGATTATGTTTCGAGGTTCCAAAGATGAAATGCTGGATTTGCGGTAATGAAGCAACAACTGGTGAGCACAAGACCAAGGCATCGGAT
>JADGQM010000455.1 GCA_017881795.1 Syntrophobacteraceae bacterium | reverse complement strand
GAAACCGCGACCATAGCCGTTCAGGCGGCCATGACCGGGCACCGCGTGTTGAGCACGATCCATACCAATGATGCTGCCGGGGCTGTGACCAGGCTGATCGACATGGGTTTGGAACCCTTTCTTGTTGCTTCGGTGCTGTTGGTGTCTTTTGCTCAGCGCCTGGTGAGGACGGTTTGCTCCTACTGTAAGGAGCCCTATCAGCCTCCTCAAAAAGCCCTGGAGCAGTTTGGCTTGCACGAGGTTAATAACGCCAATTTTCAGCGGGGCAGAGGGTGCTTCAACTGCATGAATACTGGCTACAAGGGCAGACTGGGAGTATTTGAAATCCTTATCATCGATGAGATGGTCCAGGACATGATCCTGCGCAAGCAACCGGCCCAGGAGATGACGCGCGCAGCCGAGCAGGCAGGAAAACTTCGAACCCTTAAGCACGATGCCGCCGACAAGGTCGCCAAGGGATTGACGACTCTTGAGGAAGCCGCATCGGCGGTCATGGCTTAAGAGTGGTGGGGACTTCTCATGAAAATAGTGGCCAGTGATCAGTGGTCAGAAAAGGGCCGTAATCGCAGCTTGCCGTCATTCTTATGCACATGGCAATGAATAATCGTCCAAGATGGGAGACCGACTCGGTTTCAAAAACCGAGTCGGTCTGGATATCAAGGATAAGTATTTTTTGCCTGCGGCCTTATGCTTCGTTGTGACCATGAGGGTCATGGGGGGTGGTGAAAAGATGCCGAAATATTCATACAAGGCTTTGGACCAGGCTGGTGTGACCGTCTCCGGCTCAATCGAGGCTGATTCCGTTGAAATGGCGAAGGGCTTGCTTTCGAGCCGTGGATATATTCCCACGAAAGTGGCGGCAGAGAGTGGAGCAACTTCTGCTTCTTCAGGCTTCAATCTCCAGGACATGCTGAGCAAGGTCAAGATTCAGGACCTCATCCTTTTCACCAAACAGTGCAGAACCCTGCTGAAAGCAGGAATTCCCGTATTGACCCTGCTGCAAGTACTGGAAAATCAGACGGAAAATCCAAAGCTGCGCAAAGTTACTGCGGCCATGGCCCAGGACATACGCGAAGGAGCGACCCTTTACAATGCTTACAGGAAACATCCCAAGGTGTTCTCCCCGCTCTATTGCAGCATGGTCCGAGCCGGGGAGACGAGCGGGGCCCTTCCGGAAGTTCTCGAACGTCTGAGCTATATCATCGAGCATGAGCATAAGATCAAATCGGATATCCACTCAGCTTTGCAGTATCCGATCACCGTCTTGATTGCATTGAGCATCGCCTTCTTTGTCCTCCTCACGTTTGTTATCCCTAAGTTTGCCGCGATCTTCGCCAGCGCGAATCTGGAACTCCCCCTGCCGACCGTGATCTGCATCTGGCTGAATCAGGTCCTGGTCGGTTACTGGTATCTGTTATTGGGAGGCGCCTTGGCGCTCATAATAGGGCTAAAGCGGTACTTCAAGACAGAACAGGGGCAATATGTCAGAGATTCGGTCCTTCTCAAACTTCCCATCCTTGGCCCGCTTTACATTAAGTCCGCTATGTCACGTTTTGCCAGTATCTTTGCGATATTGCAGGCAAGTGGAGTGCCGGTGCTGGAAACTTTGAGAATTTTGTCCGGAACGATCGGCAACGCTGCCATCTCCAGGGAATTTGACCGCATCAGAGACCGGGTGGAAGAGGGGCGAGGCATTGCCGCTCCCCTAAGCGCCGCCAAGCATTTTACGCCCATGGTGGTCAATATGATCGCCATCGGAGAGGAATCGGGCAATCTGGATGACATGCTGCGTGAGATCGCCATCCACTACGATGATGAAGTGGGGTATGCGGTCAAGAGGATGTCTGAGGCTCTGGGTCCCATTCTCATAGTTGGCCTGGCTGGTGTGGTGGGTTTTTTCGCCTTGGCGATATTTCTTCCCATGTGGGACCTTACTAAAATGTCTCAGAAATGAGGTGAAGAGCAAACCAAATGAGAGGGGCAGCCTGGTGAACAACGGGTGAAAAGAGGAAAAGAGAAAAAGAGAGATTGCACATCGTGGGGTTTCGTGTTAGAGGATAAACGTAGTGTAGTCTCATTCACTGGAGAGGAAAGGGGTGATGAAAGGCCGAGAGCGAAAGCTCGACCATGGGTTTGAGGTGCAAAGGCTTCATGAATGTCGGATCCGAGGAAGGTGATCAAATTCTTAACCAGACCAGCGCAATTTTAAACAAAGGAGGTGGCCATGTCAAAAAAGTGTAAGCTCATGAACCAAAAAGGTTTTACCTTGATTGAAATCATCGCTGTCTTGGTGATCCTGGCGATCCTGGCGGTTGTCGCGGTCCCCAAGTATATGAGCATGATAACCGATTCAAAGAATAAGGCAGCGATTGGTGGAGTGGCAGAAGGAATGGGACGGGTGAATATGTTGGTCGCCAAATATATGCTCAGCACTAACGGAGCTCCTCCCAGTGCCGCGACGATCGCTGCTGACACCTCTCTAGGAGCGAGTTCCGGAGACTTCCAACTCACTTACTCTGCGCTCGGTACAACAGCCGTTCAGGTGTCCGCTAGCGCCAGTGTGGGGAATGCAAGTGGTGGCACCGCAACCGGGGTTGTCCAGATGCCGACAACCTAGTCCACTTCGACGAAATTATCCTGCCAGTTCGACCACAATCTAGACCGATTGTGTAGGGGCGACCGGCCGGTCGCCCCTACACTACTATTGCGAGCATGGTGTCTCGCAATAGCGATAATAAGGATCCGCTTGCAAAAGTCGCTTAACGTCATTCCGGCGAAAGCCGGAATCCAGGCTTTTCACGGTATTCTGGACCCCGGCTTTCGCCGGGGTGACGGTTTTCTCGGGTTTTGCAAGGGCCTCCAAGCATAGCGCGAATACTCTAAGGTGAGCTTTCGATGGGTTCCCCAGTGCCGATGCGGCTGAGAATATGTCGAAGGTTTGCCCGTGCCTTTCCATAGTCATTTCTCAGGTGTAAAGCTGATGCAACATGGTACAGGGCTTCATCGAGAGCCCCGAGTTGGAGATAGGCGAGCGCGAGGTTATTATGGGTTTCAGCACTTGACGGTTGAAGCTCGATCGCCTTAAACAATTGTTCGAAGGCTGCCTGAAGATTTCCCTGAAG
>JADGQM010000454.1 GCA_017881795.1 Syntrophobacteraceae bacterium | reverse complement strand
GTGACCATTGCCCAAAGGCGTCATTCCGGCAGGTTTTAAGCCGGAATCCACAAAAGCTTCCTGGATACCGGCTTAAAGCACGCCGGTATGACGAAGGCGGGTCCGGACACTTATTTCTGCGACGCTGTACTTGGCTCTTGGCTCTTGGCTCTTAGGTGGTTATTGATTATCTATTGACGGTTGTCTATCTTTGGTTCCTTGTGCCCATTGTGACTGTTGGAGCTTCAGAACCACCGAGAAAACGCATCCAGTTCCAGTAAATTCCGGCAAAATCCCGAACGTCTCCAGACCGTATGGGCGGCAGCAGCAATCATAACCGCATTGTCAGTGCAAAAGCGAAGTGGCGGCAAATGCAGATCGAAGCGGTGGTAGACGGCCTCTTCATGCAAGCGCTGGCGCAAACGACTGTTGGCTGCAACTCCTCCCACCGCGGCCACATCGCTCACGCCGCAGAAGTTTGCTGCCTTCACCGTTTTGCTGACCAGCACCTCGACGACGGCCTCCTGAAAGCTTGCCGCCAGGTCTTCCAAACAGTAGGAACCGGTTCCACCACAGATGGATGGAACCCCGAAGCGACGCACGAAGTTTGCCACCGCCGTCTTGAGGCCACTGAAACTAAATTCCAAGGAGCTCTGGTCGAGGTAAGCTTTGGGGAACGTGATGGCTTGCGGATTGCCCTGGGCGGCCAGGCGATCGATCACGACCCCACCGGGATATCCCAGATCCAGGAGTTTGGCCACCTTGTCAAAAGCTTCTCCGGCAGCATCGTCTCGTGTGGATCCCAGAAGGTGGCTCTCCCCATCAGGGTCGACACGGTAAAGAGCGGTGTGACCACCGGAGACCACGAGGCACACAAAGGGCTCAGCAAGCGGCTCCCGCTCAAGGAATGCAGCATGCATGTGCCCTTCCAGGTGGTTCACCGCAACCAAGGGCCGATCGAGAGCATAAGCGAGGGCTTTCGCAGCACTGAGACCCACCAGCAACGCCCCAACCAGACCGGGCCCCTGGGTCACGGCAACGGCATCGAGCTCCCTACCGGTTATGCCTGCTTCATCCAGAGCCTGAGCAATAACCGGGAGGATCGCTTCCACGTGTTTTCGAGAGGCAAGCTCAGGCACCACCCCTCCGTAAGGGCTGTGCACCGCGATCTGACTTGCAATCACATCGGAGCGAATGCGCCTGCCGTCCTCCACTACCGCCGCCGCAGTTTCATCGCAGGAGGTTTCGATACCAAGAATTAGCATCCCGTCTTCCAACTTTTCATAGAGACCAGATCCACTTCTTCCAGCAAAGATTCATCGATTGTCATCTGAATTGTTCTCATTTGCACCCTCCTCTAGTGGATCTTTATGCCTATGGTAATCCACAAACTGCTATTGATCAAGTTGAGCTCTGCCCTATTTCGCCTATTCGATAAGGCGTTGTGTTCTTTCGCGATAGTTGGTAAAAGGCGATCTGACTATTCGTTGCAGTATGACCAAAGCCGAGGGTTATGAGCGCAATGAAAAAGCAACGTCAGGTTTCAAGCCAAAAAGCAAAGCTACCCAAAGCCTCAGAGCAATCCCCGGCTGTTTCGCAGGGCAAGATGGTTCAGGCCCCCCCCCTCCAGTCTGGCGGCGCAGCATCTGCCCGGGCTACACGCAAATGGCTCCTGCTTCAGGTATTGGCGGTGGTGTGCGTGATTGCGCTGGGTCTTTGGGTGCGCCTGGAAGATCTGGTTCCCTGGAACAGGGAGCCTGCAAAGGCTTTCTACGCCGGCCAACCTCTGCTGACTGCGCTCGATGGTTATTTCTACCTCACGCTCGCCCGTGATCTCGTCGAGGGAACCTATCGACCGATCGACGAAAAAAGGGCGGTGCCGGATTGTCCGCCAAGGCCGGAACCTCCGCCACTCATCTCTTTTTTGACAGCCTCTGTGGCCAGGGTGCTTCCCATTTCAATCAACTGGATTGCGGTTCTCTTGCCGACCGTTTTCGGCGTCCTGGTATTTTTGCCACTCTACGGGCTGGGACGGTTCTTCGGGGGACCTCTGATGGGAACCATCGCCGGCCTCATGGGTTTGCTCTTTCCTTATTTCGTTTATCGAAGCGGACTTGGCTGGCTTGACACGGACCCCTTAAACGTAGTGTTCGCCACCGCGGCCCCGTATTTTTTCCTCAAATTCGGCGTCACTTCGGGACCACGGCGTTACTACCACCTGCTGGCGGGACTGATCATTTACGGCCTGTTCCTATGGTGGTGGGATCAAACCCCTCATGTGGTGACCGTTATCTGCCTTGTTCCGCTGGCAGTCGCGGTAGTCTTTTTTTACCGCCCTCCGGGTCGGGAGCGCTGGATATTTTTCGGGGCTCTCCTTGTAGGACTGCTTCTCCTGAGTATATGGAAGGGAACGGCCATCCTTTCTCAGTTCATTGCCATCCTCGAGTCACAATTCAGCTACATCTCCAAAGAGTCGGCTGGAGCCTTTCCCAACATTGGCGTTTCCATCAGCGAGCAGGTTAAGCCGTCCCTTGAGACGATGATATTCTTATCCAGCGGCAATCTCATGACCTTTGCGGTTGCCGTGTGCGGTTTCATCTGGCTGGTTTGGCGTCACGGGAAGCACACCCTCTTTCTCGCCGTTCTTGTGGTGCTCTCGGCATTCGCCTTCTTTTATGCCAGGCGGTTCGCGATATTTTGTGTTCCGGTGGCAGCACTGGGTATTGCATCCTTTGTCAGCGAAATCTGGAAACTGCGAAGCAGGTTCACCATATTGACCTATCTGACTCCGCTGATCGTCGTGGTGTTGACCTGGACTCTCTTTGAAGTCAACCGAGCGCAAATTTACTGGCCCAAAGAACGACCCAACATCGTTTCAGGGCTTGAGCTGGCGGGCAAGAAAACCCCGGAAGATGCCGTCATCTGGGCCTGGTGGGACCACGGCTATACCATCCCTTATTGGTCCAGACGGGCTTCGGTTAACGACGGTTCGGTCCACTCCGGCGAGCGCACGGTTTTTACCGGCCTACCCCTGGCCACTGACAGCCAGCGACTGTCGGCAAACTTCATGCATTTTTGGGTCGCCCGAGGAATGCAGGGGATGCAGAAAGTTTATCAGGCGATGGGCGACGATCAGGCAAAAGCCTATGCCTT
>JADGQM010000453.1 GCA_017881795.1 Syntrophobacteraceae bacterium | reverse complement strand
GCTGCTGTTTGCCGCGATGATTGTTCCCTTTGTGCACGCGGTCTTTTGCGGTATTCGCGCCCAGTTCACCACCACGCCGGAGTCGGGACGGGAGTTGATCAAAATGCGTGCCCTGACTGCTTACCTGCATATGGCGCAACCGCTTGTCCGCCTTTGGGGCCGCATTCGCCTGGGGCTTACTCCCTGGCGCCGGTGCGAGGTTACCGGAGTCTCGGCTCCGTGGCCGTGGCCAAAGACCTTCAGCCTCTGGGGTGAAACCTGGAGATCCTCCATTGACTGGCTCGAATCCCTCGAAGCAAGCATTAAGGCTCTGCGCACCGTGGTCTTAAGAGGCGGCGATTATGACCGGTGGGATCTCGAATTACGCGGCGGGTTGCTGGGCTCTGTCCGGGTGCTCATGGCGGTTGAAGAACATGGCGGCGGTAAGCAATTGGTGCGCTTCCGCACGTGGCCAAAATGCACGGCCGCGGGGATTATCCTGGCGCTGCTCTTCGCCGGACTTTCCGCCGCGGCCGCGGTGGGACAGGCCTGGATTGCGTGCGCTGCTCTGAACGTGGTCGCTTTCCTCTTCATGATGCGCATTTTCAAGGAATGCGCGGCGGCCATGACCGCAGTCACCACCGTGCTCCGCCCACTCGAGATGAAGAAGGGATAGCAAATTCTTCCGCAACGATACTCCACCCTTCCCAATAGCAGGGGAGGGTGGAGTAGCCCACCTTCCCCACTATTTTCACTTATGCCCTTTTTCGATAATCCTGAACGCACAGGAACCAGCCGAAATGAAACGAGCCATTATTATTGGGGCAAGTTCCGGTATTGGCAGGGAGCTTGCCGTCATTCTCTCGCAGAATGATTATGTCGTTGGTCTTGCTGCCAGGAGAGCTCACCTTCTGGAGGAACTGAAGATCCTGGTTCCTGGTCCCGCTTTTATAAAAGAGATGGATGTCTCCGAGCAAACCAACGCAATGAGGCTATTGACGGACTTCATTGAAGAACTGGGAGGGCTAGACCTGATTGTCATCGGCGCTGGGATCGGTTTCATCAATCCCGATCTGAATTGGGAGGAGGAAAAGCAAACCATCGATGTCAATGTTTCTGGGTTTGTCGCCATGGCCAACGTTGCCTTCCATCACTTTGAGCAGGTCGGCAAAGGACACCTGGTTGGACTATCTTCCATCGCCGCAATACGTGGGGGGCGTGAGGCGCCGGCCTACAATGCCTCAAAGGCATTCATGTCAAATTACCTTGAAGGTCTAAGAAACAGGGCTACAAAGGCTGACCTCCCCATTGTGGTTACCGATATCCAGCCGGGATTTGTGGATACGGAAATGGCCAAGGGCGAGGGGCTTTTCTGGGTGGCTCCGCCCCAAAAAGCTGCATGGCAGATTTATAAAGCTATTCAGAGAAATGCAAAACACTGCTATATAACAAAGCGGTGGCGTTTCATTGGCTGGCTGCTGAGGGTATTGCCAGCTTCACTCTATGCAAAACTGTAAATCCCTTCTATTGTGACGCTTTGAGGTTCCGCCAGATACAAACGGACCTTTTCTTTCCAAGGATGTATTGTATGGACATTCCCTTTGCGATGAATGCCGATTTTGTGGATTCCCAGTATCAGCGGTGGCAATCCGACCCGAAGAGTGTTCCCCGAGATTGGCAGATCTTTTTCGAGGGGTTTGATCTCGGCGCCTTGGGGGAATGCAAAGCGGCGGGCATTTGTGAAGAAACCCAGGTGTTGCGGCAATCCCGCGTGGAACAACTGATCCATCGCTATCGCGATGTCGGCCACCTCCTTTCGTGCCTGGACCCGCTCATGGCTTGTCCGACGGACCATCCTCTGCTCAGTTTGCCGGCGTTCGATCTTACGGAAGAGGATCTCGATCGAACCTTCTCTGTGCCACGTGCTTTTCAAGCTGAACAAATGCCCTTGCGCGATATCGTTCGGGTGCTCCGAGAGACCTACTGTCGCTCCGTCGGGGTGGAATACATGCACCTGCAGGATCCCACGGAGAGGCTGTGGCTCCAGGAACGAATGGAACCCATGCGCAATCGGACTGCCCTCGGGAAGGAGGCGCAAACCCACATCCTTAATAAACTTCAGCAAGCTACGCTCTTCGATCAATTCCTTCATACCCGGTACCTGGGCCAGAAACGCTTCTCTATCGAAGGGGCAGAGGCAATCGTCGCCATGTTGGATGATCTTGCCCATCACGAAGCGGAACAGGGTTGCAAAGAAATCATCATGGGCATTGCCCATCGGGGAAGACTGAATGTTCAGACGAATGTGCTGGAAAAGCTCTACGAGACGGTATTCTGTCAATTTGAGGACCACTACGACCCGGATTCATTGGTGGGCAGTGGTGATGTGAAATACCATACGGGTTATCTGGCCGACCTTCAGATCAATCAGAACAATAAATTGCGGATCTTGATGGCGGCGAATGCCAGCCATCTCGAGTCAGTTGACCCGATTGTTGAAGGGATCGCGCGGGCAAGGCAGGAATCCTTTGGCGACGGCGGCCGACGAGCAGTGCTGCCGATCCTGATCCATGGTGATGCGGCCTTTGCCGGGGAGGGCGTCGTTGCCGAGACTCTGAACCTGTCACAACTGGAAGGCTACACCACGGGTGGCACCTTCCACATCATCATCAATAATCAGATCGGGTTCACCACGCTGCCCCAGGATGCCCGCTCCACGAGGTATTCCACAGATGTCGCCAAGATGCTCATGGTCCCCATCTTCCACGTCCACGGCGAGGACCCCGAAGCCGTGATTCATACGGCCAGGCTGGCAAGCGATTATCGGCGCGAGTTTTCCAAAGACGTCGTCATCGACGTGGTGTGCTATCGACGCTACGGCCACAGCGAAGGGGACGAACCCTATTACACCCAGCCGCAGATGTATGAACGGATCAAAGATCGCCCCCCGGCCAGCCGGATTTATGCTGATAAGCTCATTGCTGAAGGGGTGATCACCGAGGATGAGCTCAAAAAGATCGAAAGCGGGATTACCCAATGCCTGGAAGCGGCCTACAGGAGTGCTCAGGAAGAAGCTTGCGCACCGCCGTTCATGACCTTTTTTGAAAGTTGAGAAGGTCTCTCGAAGAACCCCTCACACGCTTCGATCACCACAGG
>JADGQM010000143.1 GCA_017881795.1 Syntrophobacteraceae bacterium | reverse complement strand
TTTTTGAAGAATACGCCAAGGACTGCGATACGGGAGCGCTGCTGTCTTCCCTGCGGGTGCTTGGCCGCGTTAAGGGTTTGACCAAACTTGCCGAAGAAGCGGGCCTGAGCCGCAAGGGCGTTCAGAAAGCGCTTTCCGAAGATGGAAACCCAGCGTTTGCCAGCATCAATTCCATCATGCACGCAATGGGGTACAGACTAGCTCCAAAAAAACTTGAGGCTTGCATTAATTCGTGAAAACGGCCTATCGCCACAGCCCTTCAAACCCTGCCGGATTAGCCGCCGTGTCATTGGACGGGGTGCGCCGTCATTGTGTCATAAATTGAGATTTGTGACACAAAACCCCGTTCCTATGATATCAAGGGTTTGGCTGTGTCATAAATCAGGGACAAAACAGGGCATGAAAATTGGCTACGTTCGAGTCTCCACAGAAGACCAAAACCCCGACTTACAACTGACGGCCCTAAAGCGGGCAGGGTGTGGCAAGATATTCACCGACAAGGCTACCGGCGCGAACGCTAGACGGCCAGAGCTGGCAAAGTGCCTTAAAGCTCTCAAGGCGGGTGACGTGCTGACAATCTGGAAACTTGATCGTCTGGGCCGGTCCCTGCGTGACCTAGTAGCCCTGCTGGATGATTTGAAAGCGCGAGGCGTGGCCTTCCGGTCGCTGACTGAAGCTATCGACACAGAAACGCCAACAGGTCGCGCCATGTGGCAAATGATCGGGATTCTGGCAGAACTGGAACGGTCACTAATCCAGGAACGGACAAAGGCGGGCAGGGCGGCGGCTGTGGCTCGTGGAGTGCGGATGGGCCGCAAGCGTCTGCTATCCGCGCAACAGGTCACCCACGCCCGCAAGCTGATAGAGCAGGGGGAAGGACCTGACAATGTGGCTCGATCGCTCAACGTCTCGCGCCGAACGCTTTATAGGGCGTTAGCCTCGCCTTGATCCCCGTCGTGGCTTTATGTTCACGCCCCGTTATGGGAGGCGGAAGAACGCAAGATGTAGAGTGTTATCAGGCTTGACTTTAGCCCATTTTGGGCTACAATGTAGCCCGACAGGAGGTGTTACATTGATGGCTACGAATTCTGTTGTCCGCGCACGGATTGACGGGCAAATTAAGGCCGAAGCTGAAGCGGTGCTTGCCTCTATCGGGCTTACTGTTTCCGATGCTTTCCGCATGATGATGGTGCGCATTGCAAAGGAAAAGGCGCTGCCCTTTGAGCCGCTCGTCCCCAATGACGAAACCATTGAAGCGATGAAGGCCGCGCGGCGCGGCGAGTTTGTATGGGTTGGCCCTGCTGATAAACTGGTTGCGAGTTTGAATGCGGACGATTAGGCCCACCAGTCGCTTTAAGCGTGACTACAGGCTGGAAAAATCAGGGCGGCACAGTAAACCCCTTGGCGCCGTCCTGCACGGCGACACTGAGGCTCTTGAGGTAGATCAGCGGATGTCCACGGCCACTTCTGTCGCGCCGGCAGACATCCACCTGGTGCAGGCCTGCAATCTCGTCTGGCGATGAGTTCGTTGTATGGTTTGTCACCTGCCCCTGGCTAGAATCTCAAGAATAATAGAATATTTCCACAGGCAGCATCCCGTGGCATTTTCATTCTCTCCAAAGTCTCTCAAATCGGGCCGAATTGGTCGCGGTGTAAATGACGGTGTGCCGGATGTCGCGGTGTCCTAGATAGTCCTGAATCAGTCGCGTGTCTGCGCCTTGATCCGCAAGGGCGAAGCCGCAAGCGTGGCGCAGTTGGTGCGGGTGAGCGGGCAGGGCAAACCCGCGTTGCGCCTATGCCGATGCGCCTGCTTTCCCAACGCATCTGCCATTCGCTTCCGGCCGTTGTGCCATGGAACGGAAGACCGATCGGGGGCACTTCCAGGATTCCTCGGAGGCCATTTCCTTCCAGAAATGCCTGCGTGTTTACACCATGGGCGGAGTGTGGACCGCCTTTGATGAGGGTGAACCAGGGGGTCTGGAGCCTGGAAAGCCGGCGGATTTTGTTATCTGGAACACTGTTGCAAAAAAGACACACTCCCTGTGTTTTTTCTACCACTCCTGCCAGCCTGATGTTCTCAAAATCTTCCATTCACCTCTTTTGCCAATCTCGGTAAAAGAGATCTCGCCAGGATCTTCGGGACACTTAACCTTCGTTATTCGGGGAAGGATTCCATGGCACGGTTAATGCTTGAAGATGCTGCTTGAGGAGGAAACGGGGCGTGAATGAGAAATATATGATGCAGCACACAGTGGAACGGGAAGTGTCGTGCAGGGGTATCGGCCTGCATTCGGGTGCTAAAATCGTCATGAAACTGCGGCCGGCGCCGCCGAATTTTGGTGTGCGGTTTCGGCGCATGGATTTGGGGCATCACCCCGCAGTTGTGGCCCATGCCCACTATGTTGTTAACACCTCCCTTGCCACCAGCATCGGTGCAAATGGCGCTACGGTGTCCACCATCGAACATTTGATGGCGGCGCTCTATGTTAGCAGCGTCGATAATGTTTTGATCGAATTGGACGGTCCCGAGGTCCCCATTTTTGATGGCAGTGCTGCGCCGCTTCTTGAGATCCTCAGGGAAGCGGGTGTCAAAGAGCAAAATGTCCGGCGGGAGTGCATGGTCATCACGAGACCAGTGCTTTTGCGGGAAGGCGAGGCTTTCGTCAAGGCAACTCCTGCCGACCATTTCCAGGTTCGCTACACTATAGATTTCCCCCATCCTCTGGTGGGAAAACAAACCTTACTGTGGTCGTTTAATGAGACCACCTTCGGCAGGGAGATCGCCAGAGCCAGAACCTTCGGCTTTCTCAAAGACGTGGAGAGAATGCAGAGCCATGGTTTGGCTCAGGGTGGATCACTCGCGAATGCCGTGGTGTTCGACGATTTCGGGATCCTAAACCAGGGCGGCTTCCGTTACATCGATGAATGTGTCCGTCATAAAATTTTGGACTTCATGGGTGATCTGGCTTTAGCTGGGAAGCCAATGATCGGTCGCTTCGAGGTGCATAAAGCGGGTCATGCTTTGCATACCGCCTTTATCAAACGGCTTGTTTCTCTGCCGGGGCACCATTCCTTTTCGACCCCAGCATACATGCCGGCTTCTTTTTTTCCCTTCACCAACCCTCCACCCCTTTGCGGACCCAATCCCGCTTTCAGTTAGGTTTCAGCAGCCACGGAACACGGTGAATAACTCCACCCATCGATGACAGAAAGCGCTTGTCAGGCTCTCTTGCATTAGCTAGAATCTTGTCGTTCTTGATGCTTGATGTCATCCTCTGGCGCACACCATATGTGTTTGAAGTCATGAAAAAATTGTTTGTTATTATCGTCTGCTGCATCGGGATCTCCTTCAGCGGGTTTCACGTCTCCACCGCCACGGCAAAAAATATAGCCGAAATCGTGGATATTGAGATCGCGCAGGATCCAGACTACCTCAAGGTGAGTTTTTCCATCCGGGACTGCTTCACTCCGAGCTTGGAAGAAGCTATTCAGAGCGGCGTACCTACCACGTTCCGAATCCTCGTGGTGCTTGAAAAACCGGGTGCGCTCTTTTTTTCAACGCAAGTTCTTGATGTTGTCTTGGAACATACCATCAAATACGATTATCTAAAGAACGAATACCATGTTCAACTTCCCGAGAATCCTGACGCAACCCTGGTTACGAAAGATTTTATTGAAGCCAGGCGGTGGATGAGCACCGTGAAAGATCTGCCTCTGATCCCGTTATGGCGCCTGCAAAAGGATCAAGTTTACCAGTTGCGTATCAAGGCGGAGCTTTCGAAGGTGGAGCTCCCGCTTTTCTTCCGCTACATTTTCTTTTTCGTCTCGCTCTGGGATTTCGAAACGGACTGGCAGAATGCCACTTTCTCACTATGACCGCCGTGCCCCTGGATCACGGACGGGAATGCCCGCACCACGGGAGCTCTCAAAATGAGACTCAGGGGCTCAATGACCCTTCGCGGCACCCAGCGTGCTAAAGGCCGAACCATTTTCCGGTAAGCACCACTCATGAAGTTCTTCAAACTACCTTTCTTCAAGGATCGTCGCAGCAAAGAACGGTTTTGGATAATTTTGCTCTTCATCCTGGTTATTTTCTTTGGCTTTCTGGAGGGATGGTTCTTCCAGTTGCAGCCCGACCTGCCGTTGTCCGGGAACATCATGCTGTTTGCTCTCATCAACCTCAACGTCATTCTGCTCTTGCTGCTCGCCTACCTGGTGCTTCGGAACATCGTTAAGCTGGTCTTCGAGAGGAAGCGCAATCTTCTCGGGACCAAATTGAAGACCCGCCTGGTGGTTGCATTTGTGGGGCTAAGCCTGATTCCCACGCTTCCTCTCTTCTGGCTTGCCACTCAGTTTATCTTCTCGAGCCTGGATTATTGGTTCAGCCATCGGGTTGAACAGTCATTGCAGCAATCCGTGAGCTTCGCGAAGGATTACCTGGAGCAGGAGAAGCAAGATTTCCTGTCTGACGCCCAATTGCTCAAGGCCCAAATTCCTGCGCTGCTTGAGGCCCAGGATGTTTCCCCGGCCGGCTCCGGTCCGCTCTTGGAATCTTTGCTGCAGCTCTACCACATGGATGCCGTCTTTTTGCTGGATGACAATGGCAATGTCATCCAGGAGTTGCGGCGGGCCGGCAGACCCAGGGTAGACCTGGCGAAGCTCAAGGGTCCGGGTTCTCATGAAGAAGGTGGCGCCCCAAAGGTGCAGGCCCTCACCTTCAACAAAAAGGAGGAGGGCCTTGTCGTTCAACTCGATTTTCCACTGGGAGGTTCCTCGCCTCCTGAGGCTACCGGTAGACTCCTGGCTCTGAAGATGTTTCCGGCTCAGATAACCGAAAAACTGATGGCCATCAGCGCCGGGTACGAGGATTACCTGCAGCTCAAATTGTTGCATCATCCTTTGAAGCGAAGTCATTTCATTACCTTTTCCATTATCACTCTGCTCGTTATTTTCGGCGCCATCTGGTTTGGTTTCTTCCTGGCCAAGAACATTACCGTACCCATCCAGGCTCTGGTGTCTGCAACGCAATCGGTCGCCGACGGCGACCTCAGTCTGCAACTGGATTCTGACCGCGAAGACGAAATCGGCATGCTCATGACCTCGTTCAACAAGATGGTGCGTGATCTGCGTGAGGGCCGAGAGCAGCTGGCCAGCGCCTATGCGGCTTTGCAGCAGAGCCATGCGGAACTGGAGGACCGCCGTCGGTATATGGAAATCGTGTTGAGAGATATCGCCGCTGGTGTAGTCAGTGTCGATGCCGAAGGCACGATCGTGACCATGAACAAGTCGGCTGAAGTGACCTTCGGGCTGCAAGCCGAGCAGGCGCGAGGCCGCCCGTACTCGGAGTTTCTCCAACCTCCTCACCTGGAAATCGTCAAAGCTTTCATGCAGGTCTACCGCATGAGTCGTCAACCCTATCTGGAGCAGCAGGTCCAGGTGATTATCGGCAATCGTCCCATGGTCCTTCTGATCAAAGTTTCCGTGCTCAGGGATGACCGCAACCAGTACATTGGGATGGTGGTCGTTCTTGACGATTTAACCGATCTCGAAAAGGCGCAGCGGATGGCCGCCTGGCGCGAGGTAGCCCGCCGTATCGCCCACGAGATCAAGAACCCGTTGACGCCCATCAAACTCTCCGCCCAGCGCCTGCGCCGTAAGCATGCTGATCTGGTAGCGCCGGAGGGATCCATCTTCGACCAATGCACGCGCACCATTATCGAACGGGTCGATCATATGAAGCATCTGGTTGACGAGTTTTCCAAGTTCGCCAGACTCCCTCGCGCGCAGCCGACTCTGTGCAACCTGGCGACGATTGTGGAAGAGGTCCTGGCCTTCTATCAGCTCACCTATCCTCGAGTTGCTTTCGGCCTTGCGAAAGACGCCGCCCTGCCACCGCTCAAGCTGGATCGAGAGCAGTTCAAGCAGGTGATGATCAACCTTCTGGACAATGCGCTTCACGCGCTGGACGGGGGGAGAGGTTCCATCGAGATCGGGCTTTTTTATGATCCGATCTTGAAAATCGCTCGACTGGAGTGCTCAGACGATGGGCATGGGGTTTCCCCGGAGGACAAACTGCGTATGTTCGAGCCGTATTACTCCACCAAGGAAAAAGGAACCGGGCTCGGGTTGGCGATTGTGGCATCAATCATCGCCGACCATAATGGTTTTGTGCGGGTCCGCGACAATCAGCCCAAAGGGACCGTTATCGTCATCGAACTGCCGGGATGAATGGATGAAACCGAAGATTCTTGTTGTTGACGACGAAGTGAGCATTCTGGAATCGCTGCGTGGCATTTTGCAGGATGAAGGGTACCTGGTCACCGGGGCAACCTCGGGGGAACAAGCTCTCGAGGAAATCTTCAAGGACCTTCCCGACCTGGTGCTCCTTGATATTTGGCTGCCGGGCATGGATGGCTTGACGGTCCTGGGAGAGATAAAAAAGACCTTCTCCAATCTTCCCGTGATCATCATTTCCGGCCACGGAAATATCGATACTGCCGTCAAAGCCACCAAGATGGGGGCATTTGACTATGTGGAGAAGCCGCTTTCCCTGGAACGGATTGTGGTGTCGGTCCAGAACGGCCTGGAATTCTCTCGGTTGCAGGAAGAAAGCCGTTTCTGGCAGCAGAAAGCCACGCGCCGGTCACAGCTTACCGGTAGGAGCCCTGTTGTGGAATCTTTGCGGGCGGAGATCCAACGAGCGGCGCCGACCAATGCCACGGTTCTGATCACCGGGGAGAATGGTACGGGGAAAGAACTGGTCGCTCGAATGCTCCATCAATTGAGCCGCAGAAGCCAGCGGCCCATGGTCGAGGTCAATTGTGCGGCCATTCCCGAGGAGCTCATCGAAAGCGAGTTATTCGGCCATGAAAAAGGGGCTTTCACGGGGGCCCTTGAGCGGCGCAAGGGCAAGTTTGATTCGGCCAATGGCGGGAGCCTCTTTCTTGATGAAATTGGAGATATGAGCCTCAGAACCCAGGCGAAAATCCTGCGCATTATTCAGGAGCAGAATTTTGAACGTGTGGGTGGCTCAAGGCCTATTCAGGTTGATGTTAGAGTCATTGCCGCTACCAATAAGGACCTCCAGTCGGAAATTGAGGCCGGCCGCTTTCGCCAGGACCTTTACTACCGCCTGAACGTCATTCCCATCCGCGTGCCGCCGCTCAGGGAACGTCTTCAGGATATTCCGCTGCTGGTGGAAGACTTTTTGCGCCAGGTCGCAAACGAAAGCACGATGGGCCGAAAAGAGATCGCTCCCACGGTGTACGCACTTTTGCAGTCATACCCCTGGCCGGGCAATGTAAGGGAGCTGAGGAATTTTGTGGAGCGTCTCGTGATTATGATTCCAGGCCAGATCATCAGACCGCAGGATCTCCCGAGAGATTTTCAACAGCACCTGCAACCTCGCGACACGACCACCGATCCTTATCATCTGCCTTTGTTTAAAGAAGCCCGGGCATTATTTGAGCGGGAGTATATCGTCCGCAGACTCGAAGAATGCTCCTGGAATATTTCCCTCACAGCCCAGCAAATCGGGGTCGAACGGAGCCACCTCCATCGCAAGATGAAAGCCCTCGGCATCCGCGAAGTGCTGGAGACGTGAGATCGTCTTGATTGCCCGTTCATTTGAGTTTTCAAGGAGATACGGATTTGCCCAGGTAAAAACGCGGCTTGACAGCTCCGGGGAGAGATGATAGGGTTTAGCCACGGTCGGGACGTGGCGCAGCCTGGTTAGCGCGCTTGCTTGGGGTGCAAGAGGACGGAGGTTCAAATCCTCTCGTCCCGACCAATTAATCCAGGCATCCCTCAATTCGAGCATTTCTCCGGAGAACCTCTGACTTTCCCGGCCTCAGCTTCACTGCTTTTCTCTATGATTAGAAAGACAACGGTTTTACTTCTTTTGTGCCTCCTGTTCTTTGGTGGATATCTCCTCTTTTCCTCCAAGCCTCAGATCAAAAATACCAGTCCATCCGGCGAAAACATCATCTGCTTCGGGGATAGCCTCACTCGTGGAACTGGGGCCACAGAGGGTATGGATTATCCCTCGCAATTGTCAAAAATGATCTCAAAACCGGTAATCAACGTTGGCGTGGCTGGTGATACAACCGCTCGCGCGCTGACCAGATTGGAACGGGATGTCCTGAGGCAAGCTCCGCGTATCGTCTTGATCACTCTGGGCGGCAATGACCTGAAGAATGGAGTCCCAACACAGACAGCATTTGGTGATCTAGGGAAGATCGTCAAGGCTATTCAAGGCCGGGGAGCCTTGGTCGTGGTCGGGGGAATTGATGTCCCTCTCTGGGGGAGAGGTTACGGAAACGCCTATAAGGAATTGTGCAAGGAAACGGGGTGCGTTCTCATTCCGGACATCCTTGAAGGGATTTTTGGGAATGGCAATCTTATGAGTGACCCCATTCACCCCAATGGTGCTGGTTATGGCATAGTAGCTCAAAGATTTTTCGAGGCGATCAAGCCATACCTCAACACGAATTAACGAAAGGATCCAAAGGCAGAGTGAGGAGTCTCAGCATGGAAGACGCGCCTCCGCCCGACGGGGAAACGGCAAGGAAATGGACCGTGTTGGGGATTGTAGCAATAGGTGTCTTCATGGCGACGCTCGATGCCAGTATTGTCAATATCTCTCTGCCCAAAATCAGCCATTCGTTTCAGGTCCCCCTCAATGGCACCGTGGAATGGGTTATCATTGGTTACCTCGTCGTCATTGCCAGCATCCTTCTGACTTTGGGCCGAGTGGCGGATATGATCGGGCAAAAGCTCCTGTGGGTGTTAGGGCTCGGTGTCTTTACCCTGAGCTCTGCCCTCTGCGGGGCGGCTCCTTCGCTCTTGTGGCTCGTTTTCTTTCGTGTCATTCAGGGCCTTGGTGGGGCAATGATTATGGCGATTAGCCCGGCAATGGTTACACGCGCCTTTCCTCACACGGAACGCGGGCGTGCTCTGGGTCTCATTGCTGCCATCGTTGCCATCGGAACGAGCGCAGGCCCCACCGTAGGAGGTATCATAACGGAGGCTTTTACCTGGCGTTGGATCTTTTATATCAATGTGCCGATCGGGATCAGTGGCATAATTGCCACCCTTCGTCTGCTTCCGGAGCAGATGCGTCTGAGCAGCGGCGAGCAACGCTTCGATCCTCTTGGCGCGATGCTGCTCGCCGGCGGTCTGACCTGTTTGATGCTCGGGATGAGCTTCGGTCAAGAGGTGGGCTGGGATTCGGTCATCATTGTCGGGCTCTTTGCTGCTGCCGTCGTCCTGCTCACGACGTTCGTCTTTGTTGAGAAGCGCGTGGCCCAACCCATTGTCGACCTCTCGCTCTTTCGCAACCGTCTTTTCCTGGCGGCTAATGTAAGCAGTTTCCTGAGTTTCTTGGCTCTCTTTGCCGTGATGTTTCTGATGCCCTTCTATCTCGAGGAACTGCTCTCTTTTCCACCCCATCAGGCAGGGCTGCTATTGACCGCCGTGCCGCTCACCATTTCACTTGTAGCGCCTTTAAGCGGCTGGCTCTCGGATCGTTTCGGATCGCGTCTGCTCAGTTCCCTGGGACTGGCTATCGGCTCCCTTGGACTCTGGTTTATCAGCAATCTGACGCAGCGGGCTTCGGCTTTTGACATTGTCTGGCCGCTTGCTGTGGCTGGCTTCGGGCAGGCGCTTTTCCAATCGCCCAACAACAACGCGATTATGGGTTCCGTGCCGCAAGATCGGGTGGGGACTGCTTCGGGTTTTCTGGCAACGGTCCGCGTATTAGGTCAGGGCTTTAGTGTGGCTCTGGCCGGTGCAATTTTTACCGCGCTCGGTGGAGCTCACGCCGGTGCCGTGCTAGCGCAGGGAGGAAAGCTATCCGCCGGCCCTCTTGTAGATACCTTCCTTCACGCTTTTCACGTGGCCCTGGTAGCCTGTATGATCATCGCGACCATAGGCGTGTTCACTTCCCTTATGCGCGGCCATGCGCGGTAGCTGTTATTGCCCGTGCGGAAACCGAGAGCAGTTGCTTCGGTCATTTCTTGAGGGACCCTTGCTGCCAGGTGGATTGGTTAAAAGGCTTGATCAGGGTAGGCGGCTCGGTATGTAATGCTGACGAGGTTCAGTGGCGGGGTCCGCATCCTCCCGGCGATGCGATGCGCCATGTCGATGGGGCCTAGCGGTTGGTTCCCCGCCCGCCGCGACCGATGCTTTTCAATTCGACGCCCTCAAAGCTGAGAGTATAGACAAAATCCCGCGATCCGAAGGTGTAAGTCCACTGCTCATCCACTCTTGAGCGTTCCTCCACCTTTGTCCCTTGTCCTCCCGATTTCTTTGGTGACTTTTTGC
>JADGQM010000452.1 GCA_017881795.1 Syntrophobacteraceae bacterium | reverse complement strand
TACAAAAAAGCTTTTTCCAGCCATGACTTAACCTTTCTT
This sequence comes from Syntrophobacteraceae bacterium, assembly GCA_017881795.1. GTDB lineage: Bacteria > Desulfobacterota > Syntrophobacteria > Syntrophobacterales > Syntrophobacteraceae > JADGQM01. The sequence continues at coordinate 3,115 of JADGQM010000452.1, read as the reverse complement.
CCGTACATTTGCCATAAAAGCCTTGCTCTCCGGAATCCTGGTGTTGGGGTCTCCGACTGCAGGAGTCAGCAGGTTGGCGCTGTCTCCTCCCTCCGGGGGCCAAACCCAGCCATAATGCCACGGAATCCCGATCTCATGGACTTCCTGATCACCGATTTTGAAAGGCTTGAAGCGTTTGGTCACCATAGCAACCGCCTCAAGCGAGCCTCGCGGTGACTCCACAATCACTTTCTCCCCGTTTTGGATGTTGCGATTTTTTGCCAGTTCTTCACTCATTTCCACAAACATCTGGGGTTCGGCCTCGATCAGCCAGGGGAGCCAACGCGTCAGCACGCCAGTCTGCCAGTGCTCGGTGACGCGATAAGTGGTGCAGACAAAAGGAAAACGCGGGTCGCAGGTCTTGATGGCGTCCTTGGCCGTTGTGAAGCTGACCGCCACCGGATTGGACAACTGGGGACTGAACGGATTTTTTTCCACCGGGCACTCGAGTGGCTCATAGTGCTCGGGGAACGGCCCATCCCTTAGTCCCGGCCCGAAAATGGCGCCCATCCCATCAGTTTTCATGATAAAGGGATGCTTCCCGTCTTCACGAGCTGTGCCGTCCGGGTTCTTCAAAGGATACCAGGGGCCGTCGGGGATGTCACCTTTCCACTTCTGCGTTGTATACTTACCGTCTTTAACTTCACCCACGAATTCGATGACAGGCTTCTTCGGATTCCATGGTTTTCCCGTTGGGTCAACGGAGGCGCGATTATAAATAATTCTTCTATTTACCGGCCAGGCCCAGGCCCACTTCGGGTAGAGCATGATGCCACTGTCATCGGCCTTGTCACGGCGGGCCATGTTATTGCCGTCCTGGTTGTAGCTCTGGCAATAGACCCAGGTGCCGCACGACGTGGACCCATCATCTTTGAGCATGGCAAAGGCGGGGACCAGATCGCCTTTCTTGTAGGTCTTGTCGCCGATGGTCACATCCTTGGTGAAGTAGCCGTTGATGGCTTTTGCCGCCAGATGGGGATCAAAAGCGTGATTGGTGACATAGTCCCATTTCAACTTCAAGATCGGATCGGGGAAAGCACCGCCGGGCTTTTTGTAAAGGTTTTGGATTTCATTAAAAAGCTCGACGATGATGTCGCCGTCCGGTTTCGCCTGACCTGGAGGATTCTGGGCCTTGTAGCGCCATTGCGCCCAGCGGCCGCTGTTGGAGATTGATCCTTCTTTTTCCATGGATGCGGCACAGGGCAAGAAGAAGACCTCTGTCTTGATCTTCTTCGGATCCATGTCAGGCCCTTTCCAGAAGGATGAAGTCTCGTTGTCGAAAAGATTGACCACAACCATCCAGTCAAGGTTTGCCATGGCGTCCCGGGTCTTGTTGGAGTTCCCGCCACTGCAGGCCGGGTTCTGACCCCATGAGAAAAACCCCTTCAGTTCATTGCGGTACATGACGTCGAAGAGATCCAGCCAGCTGTAGGACTTGCCGTCATCGGGCTTCGGCATCCAGCTATAGCAGAATTCGTTTTCCGGCTGAGCAGCCTCGCCAAACATGGTCTTCAAGAAGCTCGCCACATATTTAGGGCGGTTCTGCCACCAGTTGGCGCTGAGGGGATCCTTGGAGACGGGCGTGAACTTCTTGTTGTATTCCGCAAGGGTCGTAACCGACGCTGTAGGCACGGGCAAATAACCCGGCCAGATGTGGAAAAGCAACCCGGCATCCGTCGATCCCTGAACATTTGACTCGCCGCGGAGAGCATTCACGCCCCCTCCGGCGATCCCCATGTTACCGAGGAGCAACTGAATCATGGCCATGGCCCGAATGTTTTGGACCCCCACTGTATGCTGGCAGAAGCCCATGGCATACATGATGGTTCCGGCTTTGTCGGGAGTCCCGGTGGCACTGTAGGCTTCATAGACCTTGAGCAGATCGGCCATGGGAGTTCCGGTGACGGCAGAAACCATTTCAGGAGTGTAGCGAGAGTAGTGCTTTTTCAGCATCTGAAATACACAACGAGGATCTTGAAGAGTTGGATCTTTCTTGGGGATGCCGTTTTCATCGACAACGAAGGCCCACTGAGCACTGTCATAGACCCGCTTTTCGGCGTCGAAGCCCGAGAATAAACCGTCCTTAAAATCGAATTTTTCGCCCAAGATGTAGGTCGCATTGGTGTAGTTAACGACATAATCTTTGAAGTATTTATTGTTATCTAAAATGTACTTCATCATTCCGCCCAGAAAGGCAATGTCGGTCCCGGAGCGAAGAGGAGCATAAATATCCGCTTTGGTGGAAGTGCGGGTGAAACGAGGATCCACGTGGATGACAACACCGCCATTATCCTTGGCTTTCATGACCCAGCGGAAGGAAATGGGATGGTTCTCGGCAGCATTGCTGCCCATGATCAGGATGCAATCACTGTTAGCAAGGTCGTTCCAGTGATTGGTCATTGCGCCGCGTCCAAACGACTCTGCCAGAGCCGCTACGGTTGGACTGTGTCAGATACGCGCCTGATGTTCGATGTACACCAGGCCGAGGGCACGGAGCATCGCCTGGTACAACCAGCATTCTTCATTGTCCAGGGCGGCGCTGCCAACCGAGGCGATGCCGTTGCAGCGGTTGACTACCTGTCCCTTTTCATTCTTCGCCATGAAGGTGGCATCGCGCGTCTTTTTCACACGCGCAGCGATTTCTTTGAGAGCCCACTCCCAGCTCTTTTCTTGCCACTTATCACTGTTGGGGGCCCGGTAGAGTATTTTTGTGATTCGTTTTGGATTCTGGGCGAGCTGATAGTGTGAGGCCCCCTTCGCGCACAGGGAACCCTGGTTGATGGGATGATCAGCATCGCCTTCGGTGTAGATGATTTGGCCGGTCTTTGTGTCGGTATGGCAGATGATGCCGCACCCTACCGCACAGTAGCAGCAAATGGTGGGTGTTTCCTTGGCGTCTTTAGTGCGCAACTGCCCCGTATAGGCCTGCACGGGAGTGAGATTAAATCCCAATCCACTCACGGCAAGACCAGCAGTGGCCGCACCAGAGATTTTGAGGAAATTTCGTCGTGTCAGCTTCATACTCTCTGTCCTCAAAAGGTTGGCTCTAATAAGCGTTAACTGTTCGATCTCGAAA
>JADGQM010000142.1 GCA_017881795.1 Syntrophobacteraceae bacterium | reverse complement strand
AAGGCGAAAGGCGTGACGTACAAAAAGTTCGACACCCGCGAAGTGTAGACATCCGCATAACGCTCGATCTGCCTTGCGAGATGGCTCTTATCGACCCCGGTCCGCATCAGCAAGCCCCAGTTAGGATTATGGAGCATACCTGCAGCCTGTGCCATCGGTGCGATACGTGCATCCAACTCGACCGTCCGGTCGTGCAGTTCGCCCACGGCTCGCTCCAGTTCTCTCCTGGTCGTCTTGCTCTCTGGGCCATAGCCTCGTTGAATACGCTGCAATTGCAAGCGCAGGCCCGAGTATCCGGATTCGAGATCCTCTTTCTGCTGCATCATCCGGGCGAGCAGGGCTCGCTGATCCCGGAACGACTCAAGGGCGGCGATTTCCTCTTCGAGCTCACGGACCACCAGTGCCGTCCGCCAGCGCAGAATACTCTTGGATAGGTTCACATCGACAAAGATATGATCACCCACATAAAGGATTTCGTCGCCACTGAGTCCGAGACTTTCTTCCACAAGCGCTGCGTTTCCTCCCATGTAGACGCGACCCCGCGTAAGCGGCCCATGAGATTCGCGCAGTAGCCCGTCCTCACTCACCACCTCGAAAACCGGCATAGGGAGGGAGAAGAAATCAGGCTTCCTGGCGCCGATGATCGCAATATCGAACAGGTCCCGCCATGTAAGCGCCCCCGGCAGAAAACGATCGAAGGTGTAGCTTAGCATGGGTGCGGCATAAGCCCATTCGGAGTTGCTGATGAGTAAGAGCTTTTTCCCGGCTTTCTTCTGGTCCAAAAGTGCCAAGGGCATGTTCTCGTCGAGATCTACAAAGCGCTCGCGGTCTTCGCTGACCTCAGCCTTGAGCCTCCCCTCCATGTGCGCCTCATCGGCAGCACGGCGCAGGCGTAAATGGAGATCCTTATAGCCCAGGCACCCGTTGAGCCTGCCCGCATCAAACAGTTCGACGAGCTGCATATACAGGCAGGCTTCAGAGATTGAGAACAGCGTGTTGAGGAAATACCAGCGTGGATCACCCAGAGCCACCAGGGTGCGCTGGTAGACATGGCGCTGGGCCTCGAAGTCCAGCGGATGGGTGCCATGGAACACGCGCTTCACATAACCAAAACGGTTCGCCTTGACCACATTTCCATAGTCAGTGTCGATGACCAGGCCACGCATCGCCAGTTGCGGATTGAAGGTTAACTCCTCCACCGGCCATCCTTCAGCCACCAGCCTCTCTTTCATGTAGCCGTATGCAGAATGCTCCCAGACCTCCATCCGGTAATGGACGAGGGTGTAATCCATATCGTATCCCATGGCACGGATGGCCCCCAGGTTCAGGGTGCGATTGCAGAATATTCCATGTAACTGATTGAAACTCCTCATGATCCTTCTTTCCTAAAGTCCGCTAAGTCAATCATTTGATTTCTGCAATTCTAAACCATTTAGCGGCCCAAGCAACTTTCGAGCGGTTGATGAGCCCGAAAAGAGTCAATAATTCTCATGCAAATGTGCTGGCGAGATCGAGGTCGGGGAGATTGCGAGGAAATTGTTCCGACTGGCTATGACTTTTGATTCAATATGAAGGAGAGGCATGCTAGAATGCCTGCTTAATATAACCAAGACAGTAACGCTGGGGGATTGTGTTTTAGTCGAAGCGTTTGTGTCTCGCGTAGAAGTAAGATTCAGAGCTATTGATGCCCCGCGCAGGTGGCGATGATTTGGTGTGGGATTCATCGCACCGATATCAACAAGAGAGGTAAAACGATGAACGCCAAAAACACTGGTAAGCGCATTCTGAGCGGGGTGCTCATGGTTCTTCTTGCCATCCCGTGCGGTGTCCTTGGGCAAGGCTCAGGTCCAGCTTCCAGGTTTTCGCAAGAGGAACTGGACCAACTGCTGGCGCCGATCTCTCTCTACCCGGATTCCTTGCTGGCTCAGGTGCTGATGGCGGCAACTTACCCGCTCGAAGTGGTGGAGGCTGACCGCTGGGTGAGGAACAACAAGAGCCTCAAAGGGGATCAACTCAATGCCGCCCTCGATAGTCAGAAGTGGGACCTCAGCGTGAAGGCGCTGGTGCCGATCCCACAGGTCCTTACTATGATGAGTGAGAAACTCGACTGGACTCAGAAGATGGGCGATGCCTTTCTGGATCAGCAGGGTGAGGTTATGGACACCATCCAGCACCTGCGTTCCAAAGCCTATGCCCAGGGCAATCTGAAGAACTCGAGCGAACAAAAGGTCATTGTTGAACAACAGGTGATCCGCATCGAACCGGCCAGTCCCCAGGTGGTCTACGTCCCCGCCTATAACCCGACGGTAGTTTACGGAGCTTGGTGGTATCCTTCCTATCCCCCCTATTCCTGGCACCCCACCGGAGCGGTTGTTGCCACGGGGTTGGTTGCCTTTGCCGCCGGGGTGGCGGTAGGGTCTGCCTGGAGCTCCGGATGGGGATCCTGGAACTGGGGAGGGCATCAGATTAATGCCAACATCAATCGTAACGTCAACATCAATAGCAATAACCTCAATGTAACCAATCTCCAGACCTCGAAATGGCAGCATGATGCGGTTCACCGTGGGGGTGACCCGTACCGAAATCAGGATCTGAGAGATCGGTATGGCCAGACCGGAAAGGGCGATTCGGCAACCCGACGCGACTACCGGGGATTTGATCAAAGTATACAAGATAAACCGGGCCAGGGAGCTGGCGGCCAGGGGCTGGACCAGCGCAGAAATGGCGGCGGCCTTGACCGGCAAGCGCTCAATCAACGCCAGAATGTGGACAGACCCAACCCGCAGGCGCTTGATCAGCGCAAGGGTCTCAACCAACCGGATCAAAAGGGTCTCCAGGAACACAAAGCGGCCGGAGCCTTTCAGGGAATCGAGCGTGGGAATGATGCGCAGAAGTTCAGCGACCGCGGCCGTGCCAGTCGCCAGAGTACTCCAAGTGTCGGAGCGGGTGGCGGAACTGCTCGTGGTGGGGCCGCATCGCGTGGCGGCGGAGGTGGTGGTGGAGGCCGGAGGTGAGCGTTAGCTCTTGGCTCTTAGCTCTTGGCTCTTAGGGGCCGTCCAAAAATAAAGGGCATTCTTTTACCACGAAGGACACGAAGGACACGAAGTGATTCCTTCGTGCTCTTCGTGTCCTTCGTGGTTTGAAAAAAGGCTGAAATGAGAGCAGGTAGTTTTTAAACAGTTCCTTAGTACAACGCCACAGAATGAAGTGACCATATTCCCAGGTCGTCATTCCCGCATGCTTTTGGCGGGAATCCAGAAGAAAAGCCTGGATGCCCGCTCCCCGCTTAAAGCCTGCGGGGACAGGCTTCGCGGGCATGACAGCACGATATCGGACTCCCGTCTCATGGAGGAAAAAGGATGTTTTTAGTGCAGCGAATAACGAAGACGAAAGCATTCTTCGATGTCTTTATTGTCGGGGTTGCTGCAATTATGTCGGTGGTATTGGTCTTCTCCTTGAACAGTGCCTATGCCGCTGCGGTCAAACAAAAACCATTCGGATCTCCTGAAGAAGCGGTCCAAGCCTTGATCACGGCCATAAAGGCGAATGATACCAAGGAACTCCAGGCTATTTTCGGGACTGCCGGAAAGAGCCTCATTTTTTCAGGCGACGAGGTGGCCGATCAGATGGGTCGCGAACAATTTACAAATGCCTACGACGAGATGAAGCAGTTGGAAAATAAAGATGAAAACCGGGTAATTCTCCATGTGGGAAGCGCGGACTGGCCTTTTCCTGTGCCGATTGTAAAGCGGGGAAGTTCCTGGTATTTCAATGCCAGTGAAGGTAAAGAAGAGATTCTAAACCGACGTATAGGTAAGAATGAACTTAACGCGATCCAGGTATGCCTGGCTGTCGTCGATGCCGAGATGGAATACGCAACGGAGGATCGTGACGGGGACGGCATTCGGGAATATGCACAAAAATTTGTAAGTGATCCTGGAAAAGAGAATGGACTATACTGGGATACTAAAGAAGGTGAGGACCCCAGCCCGCTCGGACCGTTTGCCGCCAAAGCCAGTCGCGAGGGTTACGCCGGCCGGCACCGCGCCGGTAAATCCGCACCGTACCATGGATACTATTACAGGATCTTGAAAGAACAGGGGAAAAACGCTTCGGGAGGGGCCCGCAGCTATCTGGTCAAGGGCAAAATGATCGGCGGTTTTGCCCTGGTTGCCTATCCCGCTGCATACGGCAATTCCGGCATCATGACCTTTATCGTGAACCAGGATGGGGTGGTCTACCAAAGGGATCTCGGGAGAAACACTGCAAGCATCGCCGGAGCCATGAAGGCATTTGATCCTGACCCGAACTGGCGTAAGGCGGAATGAGAAGGAGGCGGACCAAACGTGCGTGAGGACGTTTTAAGGAAACTGCTTCACCGTAATGAGAAGAAGATAGTCCTGCTGGTTATTGACGGCCTGGGTGGGCTGCCTTTGGAGAAAGGTGGAAAGACGGAATTGGAGACCGCACACACGCCGAATCTCGATGCCCTGGCGGCGGAAGCGGAGTGCGGCCTTCATATGCCGGTGGGTTTTGGCATCACCCCTGGTTCGGCCCCTGGCCACTTGGCGCTCTTCGGTTATCAGCCCACTGACTACCCCGTTGGTCGCGGAGTGGTTGCGGCCAGGGGAATTGCCTTCCCGATGAGGGCGGGTGATGTGGCCGCCCGGCTCAACTTTGCCACCCAGGATGCGCATGGCATGATCACCGACCGGCGCGCGGGCCGCATCCCCACGGAGATCTGCAGCCGTCTTTGTGACCTGCTTGGAGCAGTGCGCATTTTCGGAGTGGAGGTATTCGTGCGTCCGGTAAGGGATTACCGTGCCGTGGTCATATTTCGCGGGGAAGGTCTCAGCGACCGTGTGAAGGGCACGGACCCCCAAACGACCGGCGTAGAGGCCTACGATCCCAAGCCAACCTCGGAGAAGGGCGTCAAAACTGCGGAGGTGGCGAAGGAATTCGTCCGCCAATCGCTCGCCTTGCTAAAGGACCATAGCCCCGCCAATGCCATCCTCATGCGCGGTTTTGCCGAACTGCCTGACATTCCTTCGATGGCTGAGCGGTTTGCGCTGCATCCGGTGGCCATGGCAGTCTATCCGGATTACAAAGGAGTGAGCCGGCTGGTGGGGATGGACGTGATCGATGGCCTCAGGGACCTGAACGATCAGGGGGAGGCTCTTAAACAATACTGGGATCAATATGACTTCTTTTTCCTCCATCACAAGTACGCCGACTCCAGGGGCGAAGATGGAGATTTTCAGGCGAAAGTGGCTGAAATCGAGAAGGTGGATGCCTTCGTACCTCAGATTCTGACTCACCACCCGGATGTCCTGATTGTTACCGGCGACCACTCCACCCCAGCGGTGATGAAATCCCATTCCTATCATCCGATACCCTTCCTTATTCATGGCAAGAACACCCGCCCGGACGATGTCGCCGAGTTCGGCGAAAGACCCTGCGCCAAAGGCATGTGGGGTATCATTCCGGGCGCCATGCTCATCCAGTTGGCGCTCGCGTGTGCCGATAAACTAATCAAGTACGGCGCCTGAGAGGTAGTAAACTGGGGGTAGCGACAGCAACTTACACAACTTAATTTAGGAGGGGATATGGGAAACTAGCGGGAGGTTAGGATCGTGCAGGATTGTTTGAAAGATTGATTTAGCAAACGGCAGGTATTCGCGTCTTGATTTAACTGATGAGAAGAGCACTTTGAGAAGAAAGGAACATGGCAATGAAAATCAATAAACTTATGGCATTTTTACTGACTTTTGTGATGGCCTTGAGTGCTTCGACCATGTGCTTGGCCGCAATGCAGGGTGATGTTGATCAGGCCGTCGCTATTCTCCAGCGCTTTCAGGAAATCCCGGAGAAATCAATCCCTCCGGCAGTCTTAAAGCAGGCGAAAGGTTTGGCCATTCTCACCGTAACCAAAGCGGGTTTTATCGTCAGCGGTCGCGGCGGAACGGGAGTGGTTGTTGCCCGCCTCGCCAAGGGTTGGAGCGGCCCGTCGGCAATCGGTACGGGTGGCGCCGGGTTTGGGCTGCAGATCGGAGCCCAGGTTTCCGAATTCGTGATCATCCTGAATACACCTGAAGCGGTTAAGGCCTTTTCCCGGGGTGGCAACATTTCGCTGGGAGCAGATCTGAGCGTGACCGCTGGTCCTGTGGGTCGGGACGTGAGTGCAGATGTCCTTCCCACGGCTGCCGTTTATTCCTATAGTCGCAGTCAGGGACTGTTTGCGGGGGTTTCCCTCGAGGGCACGGTGATTGCTGCTCGGGATGACGCCAATGCCCAGTATTATGGTCGCAAGATCACTCCCGCGCAGATCTTGTCTGGCCAGGTGAAGCCGCCTAAGGGCGCTGCCGGGCTCGTTAAAGCACTGTCGAGGTATTAGGGGTAAATTCTACCCTGACAGATTGGAGGTTTGGTGTGAAGAAGGCGTTTTCGATCGTGTTAATGATCGTTGTCGTTGGTGCTCTGGCGGGCCAGGCATGGGCGGGAAAGAAGCAAGGGACGGCGAAACGAACAGACAAACCAGAGGCTTTCTTGACCGAGGTGGTTGCTGTTTCCGCGACAGTCGAGGAGGTTGATAATCAGAAGCGCACCCTTTTGCTCAGGAGCTCCGAGGGCAAAACGTTCACCGTAAAGATTGATAAAGCGGTGAATAACTTCGACCAGATCAAGAAAGGCGATCAGATCAAAGTCGAGTACCTCGAAGCGCTCGGTGTTTACATACGAAAACCCGACTGGCCGCCGGCAATCGTCGAGGCAGGAAATATTGCCGTGGCCCCGAAGGGCAAGCCACCCGCTGCGGTTATTGTCGACACCATCCAACTGACGGGAACGGTCGAAGCGATAGATTACGCCAAACGCACCGTGACCCTCAAGGGTCCGGAAGGCAAGATGAAGGCTTTCGTGGTCGATCAGAACGTTAAGCGCTTTGAGAAGCTCAAGAAAGGCGATGAGATTGTCCTGGTCATCACGGAAGCCGTCGCGATTTCCGTGCAAAAACCGTGACGAAGAAGCTCACGAAGGCAACCGGTCCATTTCCCTCTTGTCAATCATGGAGCCCCATCATGAAACCCTGGCCGAAAAACCTATAATTTATGAGATCAACACCTGGGTGTGGGTGGAAGAACTTCGTGAGCGACTGAAGGTCCCAGTGAGTTTGGGCAGTGTTCCCGCCCGGGAGTGGGATGCCATCGCGGCGCTTGGGGTTGACGCCGTCTGGTTCATGGGAGTCTGGGAGCGCAGTCCTGCCCACCCGACATTTTCAGATCTGAAGGGGCAGGGTGGGCACGTCATTTTGTGCCCACCAGGAAAGGGCGTGGACTTACGCCCGGCTGTACCAGCGTCTGCGCAGGTTTTTGTTTCCTCAAGACGCAATGGGTTGCTTCGCAATGGGCCAAACAGATTGAGAATGATCGAGTTCCTGGAGTCCTTTCACCTCCTGAGGGATTAGAAGGTTTTTAACCTGGTCTCATCTTATTTTTATCTGAAATTACTCGCGTCATACCGGCGAAAGCCGGTATCCAGGCTATTCTTCTGGATTCCGGCGTGCGCCGGAATGACGCAGAGGGCCTTCATGCTTTGTTGTGACCTTTGGGTTATGGTTTTATTCACCGTTCTCGATCGGCCGGGTCGCGCATACGGGCAATTTCCGAGCGAATGCAACCGCAAGAATCGACCTGATTCACGAAGAGAGAAGGAACATGAAGAGACTGGTGCTGCTCCGTCACGGCGAGAGCGTGTGGAACAAGGAGAACCGGTTTACCGGTTGGGTGGATGTAGGACTGAGCGAAAAAGGGCTGGATGAAGCCGTCGCCGCGGGACGAGTGCTTAAGGAAGAAGGTTATATCTTCGATGTCACCTACACTTCGGTGTTAAAACGGGCCATTAAGACTCTCTGGCTGGTCCTTGAGGAAATGGACCTCATGTGGATTCCCGAGTTTCGGAGCTGGCGCCTGAACGAGCGCCACTACGGCGCGCTGCAAGGGCTGAACAAGACCGAAATGGCCGAAAAATTCGGCTTCGAGCAAGTTCATACGTGGCGTCGCAGCTACGACATCCAGCCTCCGCCGTTGACTCCTGACGACCCGCGCTATCCCGGCAAGGACCCCCGCTACACTCACCTGTGCCCTTATGAAATTCCGCTTACGGAATGCCTTAAGGACACCGTAGCACGGTTCCTTCCTTACTGGCGCGAAGTCATCGCCCCTGCCGTGAAGAGCGGGGCGCGGGTGCTCGTCTCCGCGCATGGCAACAGCCTGCGGGCGTTGGTCAAGCACCTTGACAATATTGCCGATGATGACATTGCCGGCCTGAATATTCCCACAGGAATTCCTTTGGTGTATGAATTAGGCGATGATCTCAAACCGGTCCGCCACTTTTATCTCGGTGATCCCGAGGCAGTGCTGCGCGCTACTCAAGCCGTCGCGGACCAGTTGCGGAAGGGGAAGTAAAAGGGAGTAACACCTATGTTTGGGCGTTTCGTCAAGCCGTTTTTAATTTGCGTTTCGGTTTTGGTGGGGCTTTTCCTGTGGAGCCAAGTTGCGCCTGCCAAAGACAAAGGTGCGATGACGCTTTTTCAATCCACGGGTTCGAAAAAGGCGCAAGACAAGTCCGACAAGGCCCTACCGGAAATCCCGGAAAACCTCGACCAGGCGAAAATCAATGAAATTCTTGCCGGCCTCAGTGACGATCAGATCAGGCGTCTGCTGATGCGGGAACTGGAGAAATCCGCTGCGGCGAGCGCCAATAAACAGGAAACCAAGAAGGTCGTTGGTCTTGCCAGAATCGTGCAAGAGGCGGAAGAAAACATCACTCTATTTAATAAGCGGTTGAGGGACATCCAGTCGGGAGCGGTGGCGGTCCCGGAATTCTTGCCTCAAACCTATGCAAACCTGAGAGGGAAGGGGGGATTCTCAAATATTCTTCTCATGTTTGCGGCCATTTTGGCATTGCTTGCAGCCGGGCTGGGGGCGGAGAGGTTATTCGGTCGCTATACCGGGGATATGCGAAACCGGCTCACTACTTCGCCACCCGCTCACTGGACGGTCAAGGTCAAGCGTCTTGGGCTGTGTGCTGCGATTGATTTTATGTCCCTTTGTGTTTTTTCCGCGGCAACCTTGCTTATATTTTTCCTTTTTTTCAATCTTGGACCGTTTGCCCGCCTCGTCCTTATGACTTACCTGGTTGTCGTCCTCACGATTCGAGGGATCGGCCTCTTGTCGCGCTTCCTACTGGCGCCGCAAACCCCCGCGTTAAGGTTCCTGGCTATCAAGGATACTACTGCCCGTAACGTCCACCGTTGGCTTATGATAGTTCTTGCGGTCATGGGGGTAGGGTTCCTGCTCAGGGCACTATTGGAATTACAGGGGGTAAGCGAAGAAATTATCATTTTCATTCGAGCAACAAACGGTGCAATTATCCTTTTTATGATTGTCTACCTCCTTTTCAGCAACCGTGAAGCGGTTGCGCACATCATCTGTAATGGTCCTCCCGATCGTGCAGCGGGAATAAACTTGTTCCGAGCACAGTTAGCAGCCTTCTGGCACCTACTGGCGCTGCCCTACGTCTTTCTCCTCTGGGTGCTTTGGGTGTTCTATTTGCTGGTCGAGCGGGCCGATCTCGTGCTTCCCCTTCTCGCACTGCTTTCAAGCGTGCCCCTCTTCATGATTTTTGATTGGTTGGGCCAGAGGCTGTTGACTACTATTTTTGGGCTTTTGGATAAGCATGAGGAGGCGCAACCTGCGGCCGAAGGCGAACCCACAGCTACGGACGACGAGCTCACCGCAACTGCCACAGCACCAAGCTGTGCTGATACGGGGGTTGCCGATGTCGGCCGGTTTATACCAATCCTTCGCCGCTGTCTGAGCCTGTCCTTGGCAGGAGTAATCTTTTTCTGGCTGCTGCAGTTGTGGGGATTCGAGGTCCGTTTTGGCGAGCAGATCACTGGGGCTGCCATCAAAATCCTCTTGATCGTTACCCTTGCTTACGTCGGCTGGAGATTGATTGAAGGCGCTATCAACCGCAAGCTCAAAGAGGTGCAGGGGGGTGTTGAGGTCGATGAGGATTCGGAGGCTGGGGGTACGGGCGGCAGCCGGGTCGGCACGCTGCTCCATCTCTTTCGCAAGTTCCTGCTTGTTGTATTGCTGGTGACCGTAGGGTTGATCATCTTATCGGCTATGGGCATAGACATCGGGCCGCTCCTTGCCGGGGCCGGAATCCTGGGATTGGCGATCGGCCTCGGAACGCAGAATCTCATTAAGGACATCGTTTCGGGACTCTTTTTCCTCCTGGACGATGCCTTTCGCATTAATGACTATATAGAATCCGGTGGTAAAATAAAAGGCACGGTTG
>JADGQM010000141.1 GCA_017881795.1 Syntrophobacteraceae bacterium | reverse complement strand
GACCCCAGCGTCCCGGAAATCCAGATCATCGATAGGGAATGCCAGGACTTCGAAAACCTCAAGGGAAAATACCGAACCTTTGTTCAAAGTATCAGAATGGTGTCTTGTGAGCAGCAGAATGTCTGGAGCCCCCAACCCGCCGCATGGAGCACCCTGGCGATAGCGATGGATAAGAGCCAGAACGTCCTGATTATTTTTAGCCAACAGCCTTATGGTGTGCATGACCTGATTGAGATCCTCCTCTCTCTGCCCATCTCCATCTACAACGCCATGTACCTGGAGGGCGGGCCGCAGGCCTCTCTTTATCTGTCAACGAAAAACGTCACGATTGAGAAGTATGGAGTGTGGGAGGGCAGTCCTGACAGTCATAATCCCCTTCGGGTTTCCTGGCCTATTCCGAATATCCTTGGCATTGTCAGGAAATGAAGGTCAGGAAGACCTGTTCATGACATTCGCTACAACCTTGCCGAGGATTGGCTGGTGGGTCCTGAGGGCGCCGTGAGGGCACACTTCGAGACAACAGTAACAACGGATGCATTTCTCGTAGTCGAAGTTGATCTTTTTGCGGCGACAGGATATAGCCCCGGCAGGACAGTACCGCTGACAATCGCCGCAAGACTTGCAGAGTGACTCTTCGAGATAAGGCCGTTGAATGAGATGCTTTCGCAGGAAAGCGTGCGAGAACCTCGGCCCGAAGACCACGGACGCCATCATCGGCAGTTTGAAATCTCTTATTTCAACGCGGTCACCAATCAGGGCCACAGGGTCGTCCAGCAATCCGAACGTTCGGGCCATTTTATTGGTCAGCAACTCATCTTCGGCCAAATTGAGCAGGCGACAAACCGCTACGTCAAGGGCCACGGCATCCGCACTTCCCAGCAGGATTCCGACCTCTTTCGGCTGGCCGCCCTTGCCGGGTCCCTCCCCTTCCATGGCCAGAATGCCGTCAAGGATGGTGAGCTTGGGTTGGATGGCTTGATAGATCCGGACGAGAAGCGCTGCAAACACCTCCCTGTCCACTCCCGCTCGCAGGTGCCATTGAGGTTTTCTAAAACCCACGATACATCCAAAAAGGTTCTTCACACCCAGAGTGAGCAGCATCTGGCTGTGGGTCTTAAGCTTCGGGAGGTTGATCAACACGTCGGCTTCCAGGGCGTCCCGCGCTATTTCAATCTTCTTGAACGGCTCGCCGACATCGATGGTCGTTGACTCTTTGAATTCCTTATAGGTGACTTTCAAGCCTTTGAGCGCTTCCCGGATGCCACTTTCTTTCAGCACCTTTTCAAAAGTCCCCATCGCCGGGCTGTCAGAAATTTGAACCTTGCCCCCCCGGTCGAGGACGTACTCCGCGACGCCCTTGACCACCATGGGATGGGTGAGCATCGCCCGCTGCGGGGATGCCGGCGCAAGAAGATTCGGCTTGACGACCACCCGGCTGTTCTCTCGGATCAACCCTCCCCCGAGCGTGTCCAGTAACTCGAATAACTGGTTCTTCAGGCTTCGGTAGTCATATGTTGCTTGCTTCGCGACGACTGAGCTCAATTCTCTTCTCCCTCAGAGCAGATGGTGTGCCCTAAAGGACCCTGTACCTCGGGTCTTCAATATGGGTCCCTTTGCAGCGCGGGCACTTACTGGGCTTGGTAAGCCGGGCACGGTCGGCAAAAACATACCCGCACTCGAGGCAATGTGCCGGCTGGACCCGGAGTTTCGTTTTCTGCGAAACAAGGGAACGCCTGATATGGGAGAGGTGATCGTAGACCTCTTTCTCACGGATTCTAAGAGCCACGGACAGATCTCTGGCGCTTTGCTGATCGCGGGAAAGAAGCGTGACCATCTGCTGCCGAATAGTCTCCATGTTTGAAAATGGTCCCGTGTTTTGAATCAATACGCTCTTACTTTAAAATACCTTGAGGGTTTCAAATCGATTGCTGTCTCTCCCTATGTAGAACAGGAGGATTGAATTGTAAAGTTGCATGGGGTGCAATCAAAAGTGACGCGCAAGATAACCGCCGGACTGCTCCCACGATCAAAACGGTAGCGCCGCCTTCCACGGCGGCGTTTGTCGGATGGCGTCAAGGGATGGTGACACAAGGAGTGAGTGAGCCTTGAGGTATGAGACACAATTTTCACGCCGCCGTGGAAGGCGGCGCTACCAAGGATGCATAATCAAATTGGGAGGTCATTCCCAATTTTAAGTACACCCGTTGCATGGAGAGTGCTTAAGCAAGCGCTGACAATGGATTGTCATATTGCCTGTTATTTGATATGGTTAGTCACGCTGATCTCCGCGGTCTTGGGCCTCAGCTTGCCATGATTTTTTTGTCGGAAAGTCGGCGCTTCTGCTTTGCGGAAATTTATTGAAACTTAACAATCGAACACTAAGATCGAAGGGAGGGTTTGATATGTTGGAACTGATGAAGAAGGGGTTGATGGCGGGTATTGGTGTCGTGGTTTTGACGACCGAAAAAGTGCAGGAAACCGTCCGGAAGCTCGTCGAAGAAGGAAAGATTACTACCGAAGAAGGCGAGAATTTAGCTCGGGAATTGGTCAAAACCGGTCAGCGCCAGTGGGAAGAGGTCAGCTCCACAATGGCTGAGAAGACCAAAAAATGGTCCGAAAGCCTTGAAATCGTCAAGAGGAAAGAGTTCGAGGACCTGAAAGAGCGCGTTCTAACCCTGGAACAGCGTCTGACGGAATCGGAAAAGGGAAAAACCGCGAGCTGAAACCCCCATTCATCGGCTCTCAATGGACCGCGCTACTCCATCGATAAAGCGCGAATGCTGCCAGGAGGGCGCACCCTGCTGCCAGGAAAAGAGGCTGGAAGCCGGCGTATTGACCGATAAAGCCAAGGATGATCGAACCGGCAAAAGCTCCGGCATCAATGCTGCCCGTGAAGGCCCCCGTGATTTTTCCTCTGATTGCCGTTGGCGCGTCGCGTATCGCCAGCACATTGAGACCCGGATAAAGAAAACCATGGCCGCAGCCAGCCAGTATTCCGGAAACAATCAGAACCAGACTGCCACCGAGGAAAACGAGGCTGGCGAGCCCGACTCCTGTCAGGATCATGGCGTAGGGAATGATTCGTTCTTCGCCCAAGCGGTCGGCCAGCCTGGCTCCAAACACCCGGGTCAGCACCGCAGACCCGGAATAAGCGAGGTAATAGACGGAGACAAACGGGATTTGCCGCTCACTGGCAAAGGGGGAGACAAAGCCACTGGAGGCCGCCAATCCAAAGCCGAAAAGCACTGCCAACATTGCCACCAGGGCTATTCTCCTCATTCTCAGGACGGCAAAAAACGAGGGTGAGTTTTTCGGTGAATCATAAACCAGTGTCTCGGAGAGCGGCAGATGGATGCACAGGGCGAGGGTCGCCATCAGTCCGGCGGCGATAAACAGCGTCTGGAAACCAAATTGATCAATGACCAGCTCGGCTACAGCCGGCCCTGCGGCCGTGCCAATAAGTCCTGAAACTCCGAAAATCCCCAGCCCCTCGTTCAGGCGTCCTTCCGGGATCAAATCGGCGATATAAGTAAAAGCAGCGGTAAGACAAATGGCAAACCCCATCCCGTGGATAATCCGCACGCCCAGCAGGGGAAGATAGAAAGCGTTCAGATCGCCATGGAAGCAGAGGTAGGCCAGCGGCAGCGCGCTCATATCCAGGCAACCGATGGTGAAGCTCTTTTTGCGTCCAAGCCGGTCAATCATCTCCGAAATCCATGGGCGGCACACGACTGACGCGAGCGTGAACGCTCCCATGATCACGCCGATGTCGATCTCATTTCCTCCATGCTTCAAAATGAAAAGAGGAAACAGGTAGAAGGTTCCGAAACTCGACAAGATGAGGAAGTTCGCCAGGGCCATGGCGAAAAAGGTTCGACTGTACAACACGGGATGGCTTGCGGCGGATTCGCGCACGTCAGGAACCACAGAAAGGCCCCGATAATCCCTGATCTGCGGAAAGGGTGCACCCCCGAAGAATGGTCTCAAAGAAGATCGGTGATTTAGCTGTCAAGCGAAGTCAGGCCTTCCCTGATGGCATATTTGATCAATTCAGCGATGCTGTGGATGTCCAGTTTACTCATGATCTGTTGACGATGCGTCTCGACCGTTTTGATACTCACACAGAGGAGCGCCGCAATTTCTTTGGTGCTCTTGCCTTCGGCAAGCAACTGGAGGACTTCCCGCTCTCTCGGTGAAAGTGAAGAAAACTCGGCGTTGTCAGCACTCGCAAGGTGGTGAATATAGTCCTCCATGACCGGTCCCGCAACCGCAGGGCTCAAGTAGGTTTGATTTTTCAGCACGGCGCCAACAGCCCGGGCGAGCTCTTCAAAAGCGCAGTCCTTCAAAAGATATCCCGATGCTCCCGCCCTGAACATCTGCACCACAAATCTTCGGTCCGAATGCATGGAGAGCGCAATGACCTTTACACTGGGAAGTTCAGCAATGATCTGACGCGTCGCATCAATGCCATTCAGATCCGGCATGCCGATGTCCATGATCACCAGATCCGGCGACAGCTCTCGAGCCAGGCGCACGGTCGCCCGGCCATTGTCCGCTTCAGCGATGACCGACATTCCGGGCTGATTTTCGAGCAGCGCCCGCAAGCCATCTCGTACAATTTTGTGATCATCTGCCAGGAGGATTTTAACAGCCATTCAATGCATCACCTGATCTCGTCAAATAAGAGTCCGATTGTTCAATTATAATATGGGGGAAGTTTTGGCAAGAGATATGCCTGATGGGCTGAAGGCCGCCTGATTCTGGTCACCTGCTTCGCTTGGCCTCTTCTATTTTTGTGACTTCAAGCACCCTGCCCTTTTCTGTGCGAATCATCGTACCGGTCACTTTCACTTTCTTGCCAACCCATGGGGAAAGGTCTCGGCCGGTAATGCGGTAGGTCGTCCTGCCACTCTTGATGACGAATTGAGAATCTGTCTGCTTGAGGACTCCCATCCTGATGGTTGTCGCTCTGGTTTTGGACTTTGACTGATCGGCGACCGCCGCCGTGACATCGGTCATGGCGAGCAGCAGTCCCGCAAAGAGAGCCAAAACGACTGATGCCACACCTCTTCTCCCGCTTCTCACAGCCATCTCCTTCATCCGGCGGTCTTATGATCCATCATCCGTCATCTTCGTTCGACCCCCAAATCATGAGCCGTGACAGGGGATTGACATTCACTTAGCACAGTTTGGTTCAACCTGGTTTGCTACACGAGACGGGGGCGCATGAACATCAGGAAATGCCTGATTTCGAAGGGCGATTTACCTGATTAAGCGCGGGCAAGGGCCTGAAGGCTGGATTCTCTCAAGGGCTGACCAGAATCCACACGATCCCTTCCACCTCCATTTCCCCATCTCCCCATCCCCGCGTCCCCCTATCTCCGTGTCTCCGTGTCTCCGCGTCCCCCCAATCCCCCCCATCCTACCCACGGCGCCATGGGCGGGTAACGGTCAGCTCAGGGGGGCGGTCAGAGTAATGCGGGTGCCCTTTCCAGGTTGCGATTCAACGCAGAGAACGCCACCAACATATCGTAACCGCTCCCTGATGCTGAACAGGCCAAATCCTTGATTCTTGCCCCACCAAGACGAAATCTGTGCGGAGTCGAACCCGATACCATCATCCTCAACGACCACCCGGATCTCACTGCCATCGCGTTTCGTCGAAATCTCCACATGTTTCGCCCGAGCATGTTTGGCGACATTGACCAGAAGTTCACTGGTGGCTTGAAACAGCAGCACGCGTATGTCGTCATCGAGCGGCTTGGGTTGTCCGTCATCCCGGTAGCGGGACGCCACCGCATGCTGCTTTTCCATCTTTTCGGCAAGCCATTCGAAGGCAGCCTCCAGACCAAGTTCATAGAGAATTGGAGAACTGATCTCGAAAATCAGGGATCGCGTCTCCTGAATCGCCTGCTCGATAAGACTGCGTATGTCGTCAATCCATTCTCCCTGATCCGCCGCTGACGCAGCTTCCTTCAGGACGCCCAACCTCATTTTTGAAACCGCGAGCGTCTGGCCAACGCGGTCATGTAAATCCGTCGCAATACGCCGCCGTTCTCTTTCCTCGGCCAGCGACAATTCCGAAGCCAGGGACCGGAGCTGTTCCTGATAGCCAAGCAGCTGCGCCTGGGCCTGTTTCTGTTCGGTAATGTCCCTCATGACACCGTGCAGGAATTGTGTTGCGCCCTCCCCTTCCCGCACCATCATCGCCTCATCGTAAATGTGAAGCATCCGGCCATCTTCGGACCAAATGCGGTATTCTGCCGTAAAGCCGCTGGCCTCCCGGTCAGAGTCGCTCTGGGAAAGTCTCTCCAACACCTGCTGACGATCTTCAGGATGGATCTGCCTCAACCAGAGCTGCGGATCGCCGACCCATGTCTCTGGAGAAAAGCCGAGGATGGTTCGAACCTGGGGACTGATATACAGGGTGCTCCTCAGCTCATCCGGCCTGGCAATGTAGGTGATCACTGGAAGTTGTTCAACCAGAGTGCGGTACTTGGTCTCTGCCTGGGAGAGTTGCAGGGCCTGTTGTTCAAGGGCCTGGGCCATCTCGTCAAAAGTGCGAGCCAGTTGGTCCAGTTCCCCCGCTCCCGCGGTCAAACCCGTTCGGGCTTTCATGTCACCGCTTGAAAGGCGCTTTGCAGCTCCCACCAGGGCCCTGACTCGGCGCAGAATGAGGACATCGCTTCCAAAATAGACCGCTAGCAGCGCCAATACGGTGATCAGCCCCAGACCCGCCAGATGCCTTGCCAGGGTTTGATTCGCCTCGCTGTAGGCGATGGCCGTGGGGATGCCAATACCCACATAGAGCCCCGTTTCCACCGTGCTCCTCAGGGGGGTGAAGGCATACAGTCGCTCGATCCCGTCAAGTCCGGGGAGCTCCACGATATCCTGACCTTTACTCAGGATGGTGCTGATGAGTGGAGGGTCCTGCAGGGTCTTTCCGACCCATTTCTCGGGATCGGGAAGGTAGGCCAGAACGTTTCCCCCTCTGTCAATCATGACCAATTCCGTTTCGTCCGGCATCTGGACTTCGCCGGTGATCTGATTGAGTTGCTCAAGATCCAGGGCCGCAAAGACTATCGCGGTGATCGTGCCTGACGGGCCCATCACCGGGTAGCTCAGGTTGAGCACCGCCCTGCCTGAGGAGTATTCACCATGACCCGCAGCAATCACGAGATCCTGGCTCGCAATGGTTTGCTGAAACCATGGCTGAGCTCCGAAGCTCGCCGAATCAGGTACGGGCGAAGCCAGACAAATGGGCTCCCCGTCCAGGCTAATCACACCGAGGTTGGCATATCGCGAGTATTCCTGAGACATTTCGGAAAAGTGCCTGCTGCACACCATGGGGTCCTGATCCTGGACCCCGGGATGCTTGGCCAACGCCACCAGGAGCTGCCTGGCACCCTCAATGAACTGTTCTTGAAATGCGCATGCAAACCCGGCATACTGCTGCACATCCCCTTCCACATTGGATATGGCAAAATTTCGTTCTTGCAGGTAAGTGTAGAGCGCCAGCCCAAACATCGGCAGGATGGCAAAGAGGATCAAAAGACCCAACCGCATGCGGAGGCTCGAAAATTTCAGATATCTCTTAAGGATCTTCACTTCTCTCCGGTCCCTTTGCACAGCTCTCTCAAAGCGCCCATGAATTTCAGTTTTTGAATTGAAGGCATTGTTTGCAGTATAGTGCATCGCACCCAAAAGTGCCAGATGGCCCCGGAGGTATCAACGATTGCTGACAATCCAAACAGCCAGCTCAAGAAAAGGAGAAAAGAAGATGAAGGTCATGGCCTTTAATGGCAGCGCCCGCAAAGATGGTAATACCTCTATCCTTATCAGAACGGTTTTCAGTGAACTGGAAAAGGAAGGGATCGAGACCGAGTTGTTTCAGCTTGCCGGGAAGAAAATTCAGGGCTGCATCGCCTGTTTTAAATGCTTCCAAAACAAGGATCGGCAATGTTCCGTGAAAAAAGATGTAGTCAATGAATGCATCGACAAGATGTTGCAGGCGGACGGGATCATCCTCGGATCGCCCACCTACTTTGCCGATGTCTCGTCAGAACTGAAAGCCCTGATTGATCGCGCCGGCTTGGTGGCCAAAGCGAACGCTGACATGTTCCAACGCAAAGTCGGCGCGGCTGTGGTGGCGGTGCGCCGGGGCGGGGCCATTCACGCGTTCGATTCCATTAACCATTTCTTCTTCATTGGTCAGATGATCGTCCCGGGCTCAAGCTATTGGAATGTGGGAATCGGCCTGGATAAGGGCGCGGTCGAGCAGGATGCGGAAGGCCTGCAAACCATGCAGGTCCTCGGCCAGAACATGGCCTGGCTCCTGAAGAAACTGCACGCGTAGCGTGGTGGGGATTTGATGGCGCCGATCTTGGTCCGCAAGAGTAGAGGGGCTTGGTCCACAAGAGTGTAGGGGCGGGATTCATTCCCGCCCGCATCATTCTCTGGGCAGCATTTTCCGGGCGCGGATAAACCGCGCCTGTACAGGGTTCCTGGAAGATGCCTGGAACTCGGATGGCAGGCAGCCTAACCCTTATGAGCCTGCGGATCAGAACAAAACATGAAAATACGGCCGACAGAAGAGGAATATCCGAAAACAGCATGCATACCCGAACGTGTTTATTCTGAATGCTGACTCCTGGCTCCTGCATCCTTTCTACAAACGCTTCACAATGCCCATGATGATCCCGGAATCGTTCGGTCCCCGGAAAGGAAGTCTGCGGATTTCACCCACTCCGGCATTGCCCAGCATCTCCTTGATCTGGGCTTCGGAATAGGCCTGGCCGCCATCCGTACCGAGGAGCATATTCAGCGAAAACAGAGCAGGGAAAAGCGGACCGTCCATGGTATTATTGAGAAGGAATTCATGGACCATAATCAATCCGCCAGGCTCCAGCGTTGCCACCGTTTTGTTGACAATCCTCTGACAGTCATCCGGATTTTCCCCATGGAGGATTTGCGAGAGCCACGCGACGTCATAGCTCCCGGCGATATCTTCCGCCAGATAGTCGCCATCCATGAAATCGACCCGACCGGTCAAGCCGAATTTGGCTATGGTCTTTTCGGCAAACGGCCTGGTGGTGGGGAGATCATAAATCGTTCCGTGCAACTGCGGATTGTTCAGACAAAAATGGATCGCATAAGTCCCAGGACCACCGCCCAAATCAAGAAATCGTCGGCGCCCGGTCAGGTCCAGGGTTTTTGTCAGCTCGGGCCCAATGGTCATGGCCATATTGAACATGCCCATGAGAAAGCTTTCCCGCTTTTCCTCGTCGCCGAAGGACGCCCTACCCCTGACCGCCTGCCCGCTCATCACCGCCTGATCGAGTTGCGACCAGGAATCCACGAGATGATGATGGTGCATGATCATGAAACCGAGGTATTGCGGTGAGTCTTTCGCTAGAAAGGCCAGGCTGGCCGCTGTATTGGCATACTTCCCATCGCTCTGGGAAAGAAGGTTCATGGCCGTCAGGGCGTTGAGCAGCATCGCTGAGGCCCTTTCATCAGTGTTCAGCTTTCTCGCCACCTCCCCAGCGCTGAGCCGTTCTTTGCCGATTGCCGTAAACACGTCGAGTTTCACCGCCGCATGAAGCGTGCACGTCTTCCAGTAGTATCCAGACAGCTCAAGGATTTGCCCCGGGTTCCATTCCTGAGTGGCCATAAACATTCTCCTTTCTTCGTCAGTTGTCTTGATGCCTGCTAACATGGCAAATACTTTTGCAAATCATACAATACTACGCAGCGACAAGGAATTGAGAAAAAGAGGACGAGGCGCACCCGACACGCATAACCGCGGTCTTGCACCGCTCCAGCCTTCGGAGGTTGCCGGTTTGGCGCTATTTGTTGAATAGCGTATGGTTTTTCGAGAAGCTTTTTTCTTGACAATTCCGTACGAATATGGTTGGAAATACGATATCTCACAGGGGCAATAATCAGAATTTGGCCTTGCTTCTGACCCAAATGCGCTGGTGTCGAGGGGATATCGGCTCTGCCTGGGAGGTAGGGGGGAGTCACCTCAAATGCGTAGCGTAGTGGGTTGTAGTGGTCTTGAGAGGTTCTGAAAAGCTCCGGTGAGAAGGTACCTGAGAGGTACTACTGTGAATTGGTTTGGGAGTACGTATGACTTCAATGAGGAGGAAAGTTATGGGAAAGAAAATCGTATTCGTTGCCCTGGCAATGGCTCTGGTGTTCGGGATGGTCAGCATGGCCTCGGCAGCGCAGAATGTGGCAAACACCAATCAAAAGGGAAGCCTCTTAATCTGGCCCAAGATCGCTAATTTTGAGACTTATAATACCTACATCACCATCGGCAATGACTATTACGGTGAGGTGTGGGTGAAGTGTTACTGGGTGGACGCGGACCAAG
>JADGQM010000140.1 GCA_017881795.1 Syntrophobacteraceae bacterium | reverse complement strand
TCTGTGAATGTCCTGCTCCCAAGATCCACCTCCGATTATCCTCCTGGCCGGGCCGACGGCGGTTGGAAAGACCGAGCTTGCCCTTGAGCTCGCCCTTCACTTTGGCGCCGAGATTATCAATGCCGACTCCATGCAGGTATATCGTTACATGGATATTGGTACGGCCAAGCCCACTCCGGAACAGCGTGCACTGGTCCCTCACCATCTCCTCGATGTCGCCGATCCTGACGAACTCTTCGATGCGGCGCGCTATGCAGAGTTGACCCGGCCTGTAATTGAAACCCTTCACGGCCGGGGTAAGATTCCGTTGATTGTTGGCGGAACGGGTCTTTACATGAAGGTCCTTACCAGGGGAATTTGCACGGGGGCTCCCGGGGATCAAGGGTTAAAAGCACAACTGCTCCACGAGCTCGATGAGCGAGGCCTGGCGTGGCTTCACGAAGAGCTGGTCCGCGTCGATCCGGAGGCAGGAAGGCGCATCCACCCCCATGATCGCCAGCGCATTCTGAGGGCGCTCGAAGTCTATCGCCTGACGGGCAGTCCCCTATCTCTCCGGCAGTCAGAGCATCGTTTCAGTCAGAGGATTTACCGAAGCATTAAAATTTTTCTATACCGCGAGCGCAATGTCTTGTATGAGCAAATCAATCGCCGCGTGCGCCTAATGATCGATCAGGGTCTGCTGGAAGAGGTGCGAGGGCTGTTGGAAAGGGGCTATGGGCCCGAGCTGAAACCCATGCAGTCGCTGGGTTATAAACAGATGGCAGCGTACCTTCGAGGAGCACACTCGTGGGACTTCGCTGTCTCCGAAATGCAGCGGGCGACGCGTCAGTATGCCAAGAGGCAGTTGACCTGGTTCCGAGGCGATCCGGAATTTCGCTGGTTTCACGCAGAAAGCAGGAACGAAATTCTGGAATGGATTCTTAGCGGTTCTGACATTATTTCGGGATAAGGAGCTTCAGGGTGCCAAGGAAGAAAAAGAGTGCAACACCCGCCAAACCTGGGCGGCGAGCCATGACCGAATATCGTGAATTTAAGAAAAAGATTGCTCAGCGCGTGGCGATTCTCGGAGAAACCATTGAGGAAATTGAATCCCGTGGAGTGGTTGAGGAAGCGACGTCCGCCCGCTGGAAAGAGCAATTGGTCCAGGTCACGACCTCACTGGAAGATCCATTGTTGCGGATTGCCGTGGTGGGAACGGTTAAATCGGGCAAGAGCACCCTGATTAATGCCTTGGTGGGGAAAGATCTCCTCAAGCGGGGAGCCGGCATCATCACAGCCTTCATTACGCGCCTCATCACCAACGGCGAGACCGGGGGTTGGGTCGAATTCAAACCATGGCCGCAAATTCTGGATGAACTGAATGCCACCCTGCGGACGCTCCCTCATTTCTACGAACTGGGGGATGAGAATCATTTGCTCGATCTCCGCAATGCCGAAGATCGAGATCGGCTTAAGGTCCTGCTGGCGCAGATGCAGGATGAATGGCGCCAAAGAAGTGGCCACCTGGATCCGAGTCACATGCTTCTGCGCGGTTATCTCGAGGGCCATGATCGGGTGCACGAATCGCTTGGGGACACAAGCTGTCGGCTTGTTTTCGATCAGCACTCCCTGCAGCACCACCAACGCTACGTGGGCTCTGAGGGACAGGCGGTTTATCTTCGGGACATGGAACTGCATTACCCTGTCACCTGGCTGGGAGAAAGCATAGAGCTTGCCGATTGCCAGGGGATTGACTCGCCCAATCCCCTTCATTTTGCCCTTCTCCAACAGTATCTGCTCAAGAGCCACTTTGTCCTTTACGTTGTGAGCAGTCGGTCGGGTTTGCGAGAAGCCGACTTTCGGCTCCTGGATTTCATCAGAACCCTGAAAATGTTTCCCCAGACATTCTTTGTGCTGAATGCCGACTTGGACGATCATCCCCATCAGGAAGATCTCGAACGGTTGGCAGATCGCGTCCGGGGCGAGTTCTCCTGGATGGCGCCAGACCCCCGCTTTTTCATCTTTTCGGCCCTCTACCATCTTATTGCGCAGTTGAAAGAGTCGGCATCAGAGCGGGAACAGCGGCATCTCCAAATGTGGCAGGAAGAAGCACCGCTGGCCCAAGTGACTGAAACCGGTTTCAGTGCCTTTCGTGAATCCTTGAGCCAGGATATTTGTGGACAAAGATTTCGGATTCTCTGCGGGAGCGGTCTCAGCCGCCTCAGCATGATTGCCGATAGCGTGATGAACACGGCGGCTGCGCAAAGGAACCTCATTGGTCACAGCCCCGAGGAGCTCCAGCAGACGGCTGTCGGCTTGAAAGACAAGGAAAAAGAACTTTTGGGCTCACTGGAGACGCTGAAGAATGCGATCTCAGGATTGCGAATTTCCCTGCGGGAAGAGATAGACCGGACGGTTGATCCGTACTTTGATCACGCGCGCAGTCGTATCATCAAAGAAACCCTGGAAGCGGTGGAAAACTATCCCATCGTCCTGGAAGATCAACCGAATCAGTATGATTACAAACGGCTCTTCCAGCAGTTCCATCATCTGTATCAGGAATTCAGGCAGACTCTGGCGCGCTACCTCGTCGAAAAAGTCAATTTACAGGTGATCGAGCTTGCCAAGAAGGAGGAGGCCTCCCTCTATGAACGGCTCACGCTGGCCTCGGAGGGGTTCTGGACGCTCTTTTCCACAGCCCTGGAAAATTACCGCAGTGGGACGGGACTTTTTGACACGGAGCACCGGACTGTTTTTAAATTGGCCGGAGAGACCTGGGAGTTGGGACGCTTGGTCGCTCCGCCGAACTTCAGTGCTTTCGTGGATCAGGGAGCGATTGGCCGGGGGATACTCCTTATGAAACTTGGCCTGGCGAGCTTCACGCGTCTCGTGGCCAGCTTCACCGCGCGCGCGGGGAGACCGCGGGAACTGCTGATCGAAGAAAAGCGGCGTGAAACCATGATCCTGGAAGCGACGAAACTCTTGAAGAAAGAAGCCAGGAAAGAAATCATTCAGGCCTTTCATGAATACGAAAAAAAATTCAAATCAGATTATCTGTACAGTATAGCGGACGAAGAAACCGGTCGTCTGCTCGGGGAGTTCGAGCTCAGGGCGCAAATGGTGAACGTGAACCTGGGTGATCTTCTCCAGCAAAGGCAAACGGGAGGCGCTGGGCGGGAAGCCTTGCTCGAAACCCTGACGCACGCTCACCAGGTCAGCCAGGCGATGCTTGAAGAACTGGACGAAATGAAGTGCGCTTTAAAGTTAAAAGCTTAATCCACGAATACACACGAAGAATTACGAAGTCACACGAATAAATGCTAAGTACAACTCCACAGAATAAAGTAACCATAATCCCAAGACGTCATTCCCGCATGCTCCCCGCCTAAAGCCTGCGGGGACAAGCTTTGGCGGGCATGACGACTGAGATTCGGACACTCGTTTATGCGGAGCTGTGCCAAGGTTCCTGTTAAGGTCTTTCTTGGTGTGTATTCGTTTTGCTTCGTGTGACTTCGTGGCCGCTTTTGTGGAGATAGCAAAGCGCATCGCTACAGATCATTATCCGGGAAGCTTGCACCTTCCCCGGGTTTGCCCTGGGCTTCTTCCTCCATGGCTTCTTCGATCATGGCGTCCATGTCCTCCCCTTCAAAGTCCTCGCCCATCTCCTGACCCATTTTCTTCATCCAGCGAACCATGCTCTTGGGATCGTTCTCGTCAAGACCCCCCAGGCGCGAAGGGTCAGCGAGGCGCTCCATGCGCGTTTCCTCGGAGAGGCGCACGCGCACGCGCGAGGGGATTCGGTCCATCAGTTCACTGCCACAATGGCGGCAGGTTGCGGACACGGCTTGTGAAATTCGGAAGGTGATGATTTCGCTCTTCTTGCCGCACTGGCGACATCGGTATTCATAAATGGGCATCGATTTAGCCTCCCTTTTCAGCTCTTCCCGCCGGTCAGAAAAATGCTCGCGAGCTAGGAGAGTCGATTGCGATAGTCTTCATAACCAAATTGCCGCAGGATACGGATCTGCCCGCGGGCATCCCGCATGGCAATGGATGGCAGCCCCACGCCGTTAAAGGTGTTGTTCTTGACCATTGTGTAATGGGCCATGTCGGTGAAGATCAGTCTCGATCCGATGCGGAGCGGTTCCGGAAAGGAATAGTCTCCAAAGACATCGCCGGCCAGGCAGGTCAGGCCGCCGAGTCGATAGGTGTTTGGATATTCGCCGCTTTTTCCGGCGCCCTCGATTTCCGGCCGGTACGGCATTTCCAGCACATCGGGCGTATGGGCTGCAGCGGAAACGTCCAGGATGGCGATGTCCATCCCGTTGTGAATAATGTCCAGGACCGAGGCTACGAGAAATCCGGCATTGAGCACGACCGCCTCGCCCGGTTCGAGATAGACCTCTACCGGATAGCGATGCTTGAAATCGGTAATGAGATCGCAAAGAAGCCCCACATCATAATCCGGTCGCGTGATGTGATGCCCTCCCCCGAAATTCACCCATTGCATGCGTTTGATGAACGCGCCGAATTTTTCTTCAAACGCCCGGAGCGTCCGCGCCAGGGAGTCAGCATTCAGCTCGCAGAGTGTGTGGAAATGGAGCCCGGTGATTCCCTCAAGATGGTCCTCCCGGAAATTCTCACGGGTGACACCCAGCCTCGAAAAAGGGGCGCATGGGTCATATATGGCGACTTTGACTTCCGAGTGTTCAGGGTTTATGCGGATTCCGCATGACCGGTGGTTTTTCAACCCCGCTAATTGGGGCTTGAAGCGATGCCATTGGGAAAATGAATTGAAGACGATGTGGTTGCTGTAGCTGACAAGCTCTTCAAACTCGGCTTCCTTGTAGGCCGGTGCAAAGACGTGCACCTCCCTGCCAAATTCTTCACGGCCAAGGCGGGCTTCGTGGAGGGAGCTGGCGGCGATTCCATGCAGATGTTCCCGAATCAGAGGAAATGCGCCGAACATGGCAAATCCCTTCAGCGCCATGATGATTTTACAGCCGGTCCGCTCCTGCACGGCATCCAGCACCCCCAGATTCTGCTCGAGAATCGTTTCATCCAGCACGTAGCAAGGGGTTGGGACCGTGGTCAGGTTGAATCTTGTCATCTTATGCCAGTCCGCAGACTGCTCCATGACAAACCCATGTGGGGCAGGCTTTCCAGCATGCCGAATTGGTTGACGAATGCTGAACCCGTTAGGACCATTGGCCACCCTCTGGTAAGTCCGGCGCCATCAGTCGATAAACACCTCCGTCCACGGCAATCCGTATTGGCCAATTTCTGCCATGAACGGTGTGGGATCAAGCTGCTCCACGTTGAACACGCCGGCGCCAGACCATGTGCCGTTTAGCATAAGCTTTGCGCCCAATACCGGCGGCACCCCCGCAGTATAGGAGATTGCGTTGGCTCTGACTTCCTTGTAGCAGGCCCTGTGATCACAAATGTTGTAAACGAAGTAATTTTTAGGCTTCCCATCTTTGATGCCTTCGATCATGCAGCCGATGCAGGTTTTTCCCTCGTAGGTTTCGCCCAACGAAGAGGGTTCCGGCAAGAGGGCTTTCAAAAACTGGAGCGGCACGATTTCGACGCCTTGAAAAGAGACTGGATCGATGCGCGTCATGCCGACGTTCCGGAGGACCCTGAGATGAGTCAGGTATTCTTGCGAAAAGGTCATCCAGAAGCGAATCCGTTTAAGGCTGGGAATGTGTTTCACCAGGGATTCCAGTTCTTCGTGGTACATCAAGTACATTTCCTTCGGGCCGATCTCTGGAAAGTCGAAGGATTTGTGGACCGAGAGGGGATCGGTCTCAAGCCACTGCCCGTTCTCATAGTACTTGCCGCGCGCGGTGACTTCGCGGATATTGATTTCAGGATTGAAGTTGGTGGCAAAAGCGAAACCATGTTGTCCCGCGTTGCAATCCATAATGTCCACAAAATGAATTTCGTCGAAATAGTTCTTCAGGGCATAAGCGATGTAGATGTTGGTTACACCCGGGTCAAACCCACAGCCCAGCACGGCCATAAGACCTTTATCCTTAAACCGGTCGTGATATTCCCACTGCCAGACATGAGAATATTTGGCCTCGTTTGGCGGTTCGTAACAGGCCGTATCAAGATATGGAACACCGGTCTCAAGACAGGCGTCCATAATGGTAAGGTCCTGGTAGGGCAAGGCGACATTGATCACGAGGTCAGGAGAAACCTTGCGTATCAATGAAACCAGTTCCGAAGTGTTGTCGGCGTCGACCTGAGCGGTTTGGATGGGTCGTGTAAGTTGGCTCTTGATCTTTTCGCATTTCTCCAGGGTGCGACTTGCCAGAATAATCTCAGAAAAAACTTCCTGGAACTGGGCGCACTTATGGACGACTACGCCGCCAACGCCACCCGCGCCGATGATTAACACTCTGCTCATTCCAACTCCTTCAACTCCAGGGCGCGTAAACCTCGCTTAATGAAGTTCAGCATCAATGTTTCCGCGCGTGCCAGGGGGATTCGGCAAGACCATCAAACGGACGACCTCTTTTTAAACAAAACGGCAAATTTGTCAATCAGTCACGAGTGGACCAACCGCTGCCTTGCATCTTCTGATTAACCCCTGACTGGCCACGGACGCCTGGTACACCTCGGCGAAAGTTACTTACCAGTTCGACCACCATTTAACCCGATTGTGTAGGGGCGACCGGCCGGTCGCCCCTACACTCATCGGGGGACGTCCAAATCGGTGATTATAAGATGCCCCTCTTTGTTCTTGATGGTTCTAAACCATCCTTTCTTTTCAAATTCTTTGGCCAGGGTTGTCATCTTCTTGTAGCTCGTATTTTTAATTTTGAACGATTTATCCAATTGCCGCATCTTATTGGCAATAGCGGTCAGCAGGTGTTCCTCACTTGGATCAAGGCTTATGAGGACTCTTTTAAACAACTCTTCAGCCTTCCTGTTCTTGGGTTTATCGGCCTCCTCTTCCTTTTGAGGTCTCTTCGCTCCGGTTCCCGGGCCTTCTTCCTCGAAGGGTTTATCCTTTCTTTCCTTTTGCGGGATCAGTTGTCGGGGTTGAGGAAGGAGAATGATGTTGTCGGTGCAACTGGTGAAAATTGGCCGTTGGGCATCGCTCGCCTGGGTAATCAGCCAGACTTCTTTTCCGTATTTCCTCAAGATATCCATAATCACGGAAAAATCGGAATCTCTTGTCACGAACACGAAGCGGTCGATAGATGGCTTGTCCAGGTAGAGTTTTTCAAACGCATCAAGGCTGATAATCAAGTCCGCTCTATTTTTCTTTCCGGAAATATGGGGAGCTTCTCGAATGTCAAAATTATGGTTGATCAATTGCTCTCGCAATTTTGAGATAGAATTGGTGTTCCCGCAGGCGAACTTTACGGCAAAGACGTACTCTTCCGGGGCCTCCTTGTCCTCTTCCAGGATGATATCTTGAAGCAATTTGTCTAAATTCAATATCCCGGCGACATTTTCGAGATCCACATACACTGCAATGAACCTTCTCATGACCAAACTCCTGTTACTGGAAAAAGAGATCATCGGTCAAAATCTCAGTGAAAGTCTCATAAGCCTGGTGCAGGTAAGGCGGCAGGTTAAACATCCCGCGGGCCATTTCGAGAGAGAAGTAGCGCAAGGGGAGCGGGGTTTTCTCGACGCGCCGGATCATGGCCTCCAGCGACCAACCTGGATCCATCGAGGCCATGACGTGCGCGTCCGGCCGGTGGAAGCAGTGCATGGTGTAGGGATAGGGACGAACTACCGGAAATAGGCGCCCGATCGTGTTCGCGATCCTCGCATGCAAGGCTACTTCTTCGGGGCTGATACCCTGAGCCTGGACGGCTACCGTTCCTCGAGGTCCCAGGTGGGCCCTGACCAGATCATAGAACTCTCTGGTGAAGAGCAATAAAGCGGGGCCGCTTTCGAAAGGATCGCTGAGATCAAGGATCACGCAGTCAAAAATCTCAGAAGATGTCTCCAGGTACTTTCGACCGTCCACCACGAGCAGCTCGAGGCGGGGATCATCGTAATTCCCCTGGTGCCATTGAGGGACATGGCGCTTACAGATTTCTATCAGTTCGCCATCGATGTCCACCATCACTACCCGCTCGATCCCGGGATGCCGGAAAATTTCCCGGAGGCTCGCCCCGGTAGCTCCACCAATCACAAGCACGGACCTCGGTGCCGGATGACTGAAGAGCGTCGGATGGACGAGCATTTCATGATAAATGAATTCGTCGTTCTCTGAGGATTGGCAGATCCCATCGAGGAAGAGCATCCGCCCGTGCACCTGGCTGTCCACAATGGCGATTTCCTGGTAGCGCGAACGTCCGCTGTAAACAAGACGGTGGCAGCGATACAGGATTTCGAGCCCGGTGCCAATAGGTTCTCGAAACCACAGGGGAGATCGAGAGGTCTGTTCGTTCACTGGGTTACCCTCAACAGCAGCATTATCCGCTACGCCTCTGGTTGTGATGCATCCTTCAAGAAGTCTCCGCATCAAAGCGAAGAGGTTTCGGCCTCAACCCCATCGCGTCATAAGCGTGCCCACTCATGGCGAGGCAAATAAGCATAGAAGGGATTCCAAAAAAAGAAAATATTAATAGAGTGAACCGGCAGGCAAAAAAAAGTTGACAAGGTTCCAGCCTGCTGCAACTATCTCCCAAAACCCCATGCAAGATTCAACAACCGGATAACTTTAGACGATCGTGACATGGAAGTATTGTTTCCATGTAAGGAGTAGCCAATGCGGAAGATTCTAATCTTTGACACGACCCTCCGTGACGGCCTGAAATCCCCCGGGACGATCCTGAGCATCGACGAAAAGGTTCGCCTGGCCAAGCAGCTTGCGCGACTGCAGGTCGATGTGCTGGAAATTGGGTTTCCGGCAGCTTCACAGGAACAGTTTGAGGCAGCCGAACGCATTGCCAAGGAAGTCCAAGGCCCGATCCTTGCCGTTTTGGCCCGCGCGACCAATCCCCGAGATTTTGAGATCGCCTGGAAAGCGGTTCGAGACCAACCTCTTTCGCGCATCCACACGTTTGTGCCGGCGTCGCGCGAGTATCGAGATCATTTCCTGAAGAAAACCGCAACCGAGACCATCGAGCTTGCAGCTTCCGCCGTGCAGCAAGCGAAACAGTACACTGCGGATGTGGAATTCACCCTGATGGATGCTTTCCGCGCAAATCCGCAGAGAGTGGTTGAGCTGGTGGCGGCAGCGGCGGCGGCAGGGGCTGCCACGATCAACCTGGCGGACACCGTGGGGTATGCTACGCCCTTTGATGTCACCAAACTTTTCACGCACTTGCGGAATCAGGTGGGACAGTTTGAACAGGTTGGGTTCAGCGTGCACTGCCACAATGATTTGGGCCTGGCCGTGGCCAATTCTCTTGCCGCGATAGCAGCTGGAGCGTCCCAGGTTCACTGCACCGTCAACGGTATCGGGGAAAGAGCCGGGAACGCACCTTTGGAAGAATTGGTTTCGGCGCTGAGCGTTCATGCTGATCAATTTGGCGTCCAACTGGGCATCCGGCTCAACCAAACCTATCCAACCAGCCGACTGGTAAGGCACCTCACCGGGATCAACCTGCGACCGCATAAGCCGGTGGTGGGAGAAAATGCTTTTACCCACGAAGTGGTGGTTCCGCAGTTGTCCGATACCGAGGAGAAACCACCTTATGAGACCTTGCAGCCGGAAAAGTTGGGGATTCAACTTGGTGGTGATACTCTGACAGCCCAAACCAGTTTTGAAGAGTTTGCAAAGCACCTTGGAGAATTGGGGTATGAGTTTGAAGAACCCCAACTCCAGGAACTCTACAAAGACTTTAAGGCGTTCACGGAGAAAAAGGAGAATGTTTTCGATGCCGATCTGGAGCTCCTGATCACCTCCCAAATTGCCCCTGGCGTCCTGCGCTACCGGCTCCACTATCTGAGCGTTACCGCGGGATCGATCTCCGTTCCGAATGCTGCAGTGCAACTGGAAGTCGACGGGAAGATCCAGCAGGATTCGGGGTTTGGCCGCGGACCGGTAGATGCCGCCTTCAGGACCATCTTTAAAATGACCGGCCGTAATCCTAAGCTGACCCAGTATGAAGTCGCTGCCGCGAGCCCTGGCAGTGATGCTCAGGGCGAGGTCAACTTGCGGTTGGAAGAGAATGGGGTTGTGGTGAACGGACGCGCGGTGGATTCGGACATCGTCATGGCCAGCGCGAAAGCGCTCGTTGATGGCCTGAATAGACTGGATCGCCTGCGGGGTGAGCCGGTGATCTCGGAATTCACCGATGAGGACAGCTGGATGCCGATACTCTAAGTGCCTGTCCAAAAATAACTTGCCCTCATGTCGACCCTGTTTCAAACCACGAAGGACACGAAGAGCACGAAGAAATCACTTCGTGGCCTTCGTCT
>JADGQM010000139.1 GCA_017881795.1 Syntrophobacteraceae bacterium | reverse complement strand
GGATGTCATGTATTCCTGGGTTTGTTTGTGCGGGTGCAGAAGAACTGGCGCAAGGACCCGCGCGCTCGTTCCGAGTTTGGATACCGCCATGGACGCTGAAAGGGTCAGTCCGTCCCCTCAGCTTGTATCGAAAGAAAACGCTCTGCGAGGAGTTGGGCAATGCGGGGCGCATTGCCACCTGCGCGATTGTTGATCATGATATTCATCTGAACGTTTTGCCTGATCCCCTCTTTCATGATTTTTGTTGCTTCCTCAATCATGCGGGGTTGGAGCATGCCCTCGACCAGGCGATCAAAAGGAAATGCCTGGGCGTAAGCGTCTTCGTAGCGGGTGCCGCGAGGGGTCATGAGGCGAACAATTGCCTGCCGCCCGGAATTGAAGAAGCGCCCCCCGGACTGTGCAAATTGCGCCGCAAGCGGGGGCAGCCAGGTCCAATGGGAGAGCACCTGGCCGACCCCGAAGTTTTCCAGAACCGTGAAAACTGCTTTAGTGAGGTAAGATTCCGTGCGGAATTCAACATGATAACGTTGATCGGTCGGTAAGGCTTCAAAGAATTCAGCCAGTGCTCCGGCCAGTTCCGGAGCCGGTATGCGCTCGTCCTTGCGCTGATATTCCTGCTCGAAAATAAATCCCTTGAGATGCACCCCCAAAAGCTCCGTCGCCGGCAGATAAAACTGCTGGGTGAAAATGTCAGGATTGAGGTAGCTTTCGTTTGCCGCATAAGCACTGCCGTGCCTGATTTTTTGCGCAAAGACGACCTGCGGGACCTTGAGGGTCACCGAATCGCCAGATACCATGTGCTCCCGGTAGCTCTTCAGAACGTGGAAGCTCTGCGTGGGGGTCCCATTCCGGTCGAGCAGCAATTGATAAAAGGTATAATCGATCTCGAGAACTGGGAAGTGATCGAAATATTCAGTAAGACTCTCAACCGGAAGGACCATTTCTCGGAAAGATTTCCCTCCGACTTTATTGGTGCGACTGGTTATGCGATCGCGGTAACGATTTTCAGAGTAGATCTGCCCGATCCAACCGGCGTAGCGGTCACTTGCCGTTCCAACCCAAATATCGGGGTGAAGACCGCGAAAACGGTAGCTTTCCAGATCGAGATCATTCTTCCTCGCCATGGACTTACCTGGAAAACAGTGGTCAGTGAAAAGTGAAAAGTGAAAAGTGAAGAGCAGACAGTAATTCCGTAGGGTGGGCGCGTCTTTTTGCGCCCACCGAAACCATGACCTTACTTACGCCCGGCTGTGCTCAAGAGGACTCGATGAGCTTCTTAAAGAGGGATGTGGTCAGGGTGTCAGGTTCCACGTCAAGCTCATTGCGAAGGACTCGCGTGCAGTCTTCATAGGCCTTCAGAGCCGCATTGCGCATCCCCCGATTGGAGTAATTCAGCATCAGACGCTGGTATGCCAGTTCTGACGTAGGGTCTTTTTGCACGACTTTCTTGTAGTATTCCGTGGCGCTTTTCAGATTACCCCGCTTTTCGAAAAGCTCGGCTACCCGAAAAAGCAGGCTGGCATAGATGGTCTGCAGCTCCTCCCGTTTCGCCTCAGCCCATGAGACATAGAGCTCTTCCGGCAGGAAATCTCCGGAGTAGAGTTCAATGGCCTGCTTATAGAGGGAAATCGCGCTCTTGATGTCGCCCTCTTCGTCCCTTTTCTCCCCTCGTCGCCGGCAGGATAAGAAATCATCAAGGTCGACGTGGCAAAGTTCCTCATCCAGATAAATAAGGTTGGCTTTGAGGTGGATGTAAGATGAGCCGAAATCTTTATCCATTTCGGGTTCAAGGGTCTTACGCAAGCGGTGGAGGATGACCTTGAAGTTTCTTTCTCCCGAAACCGGAGACACCTCTGGCCAAAGCGCTTCGATCAGGACATCCTTAGGCACCCCGCGAGGACGGTGGGCAATAATTGATTTGAGCAGGAGTTTTGGCTGGTTCGCCTCCCACTCGCTTTCTCCCACGGGAGTCTCATCACGATAGAGCTGGAACCCTCCGAGCGTTTTGACGTGGATCTGAGGAACACTCGAACGATGAATTGCCCGCTTCACCTCCTGGACTTTCTTCTCAGGATCTGAGACCACGTCCTCGCTCACCAATGCGGTCTGGAACTGCGCAAATTCGGACAGTAACCGCAGACTCTCATCCCTTTTGACATCCGGTTCAGCACCATTTTCGACGACCCGATTGAGGGTGGTCTGGAGGTCTGATAAGACCTTAGCCACCTCGCGTCGGCGTTTGCGCATCTCCTGAATTCTGGCATTGTCCGAGTCACGCAGCCTGAGACTCAGCGTCCGAGCCATCTCCACTGCGACCTCGGGCCATCGCTGCAACAGTTGGTTAAAAGTATCGCGAGTCATTTCCAAGAGTTTAACATGGGTACGGGTACGGACGCTTGCAGTGCGCAACCCGCTTGGGAGAAGAAAACTCATCTCGCCGACAAAATCGCCCGGGCCCCGCACAAAGAGCAACCGTTCCTCATCGGTGCCCAGCCCTTTCATGATCTCCAGATGCCCTTCCAGAACAATGTAAAAGCGATCGCCCTGGTCCCCCTCGCGGAGGAGTAGCGTCTCGGGCGGTAAATCGTGCTGCTCCAGGGTCTTCACGAGAAACTTGATGCCGCTTGAGGGGAGGGATGCAAAGAGCGGAATTTGGCTCAGAATCAAAGTTTTCTTGAGCAGATCCATAGCCGATGCCTCCGTTTGTATTGGGCGGCCAGCTTTCCGGAGGACCACTGGCTCACTCAGCCCCCCGTCCTTCAAAAGGGATACGGAACATTCTCGATCACCTCGCTAGAATATCTCATGACGGTTCACTGTCAAGAGTCAGTTTCCATTAATGAGAATTAGCAAAAAAGCGATTGAAGGCATTCAAATAGGCACGCGCGCTTGCCTCGATGACGTCCGGGCTCGTGCCGATCCCTGAATAAACAGATCCCGCAATTTCCACGCGCACCATGGCCTCACCGAGGGCGTCCTTGCCCATGGTCACGGCCTTCAAGTCGTAATCGCGCAGGATCCCCTGCTGGCCCACGATTCTTTCAATACCATTAAAAACCGCATCGACAGGGCCATTACCGGTGGCGGCATCGATGAGCTCCTTGCCGTCCTTTACGAGTGTTACCGCAGCGAGCGGCGTCATCGAACTGCCGCTCATTATCTGAAAGTCGCGGAACACAAAGGTTTCGGGGACTTTGGTCAGCTCGATTTCCACAATCGACGAAAGATCCTTGCTGGAGATCTCCTTCTTCCGATCGGCAACGTTAAGGAATCGTTCGTAGACCCTTTCAAAGTCAGCGGCAGGGAGATCATATCCCAGCGCCGTGAGGCGATGACGCAACGCCGCCCTCCCGGAACGTGCCGTCAGTACGAGTTTGTGCTCGCGAATGCCGAGATCTTCGGGTTTGATGATTTCGTAGGTGGCCCGGTCTTTAAGAATCCCGTCCTGATGAATCCCTGACGAATGGGCGAAGGCATTGGAGCCAACAATGGCTTTGTTGGGTTGGACGGGAACGTTCATAACGCGGCTAACCATCCGACTGGTGCGATAGATTTCCTTGATATTGACTTCAGTGTGGGCCTGGAACGCCAGGTTGCGGGTTTTCAGAATCATGACGATTTCTTCCAGTGAAGCATTTCCTGCCCTTTCACCGACGCCGTTGACCGTGCACTCGACTTGGTTGGCGCCATTGGCGATCGCCGCCAGACTATTTGCCACCGCCAAACCAAGGTCGTTGTGACAATGCACGCTGAGGACCACATGATCCAACCCCGGGATCCGTTCTTTGAGTCTCCTGATGAGCTCGCCAAATTCCGTGGGAATGGCATACCCCACCGTGTCCGGCACATTGATAACCGTGGCGCCGGCCTTGATCGCTGCGTCAATCACCCGGCACAGGTAGTCGAAGTCGGTCCGCGATGCATCTTCGGTCGAATACTCCACATCTTCACAGTATTGCTTCGCGTATCGCACTGCCTGAACGGCCATTTCCAGGGCGGTTTCCCGGTCGCGGCGCAGTTTCTTCTGCAGATGAATATCCGAAGACCCCAGGAACGCGTGAATACGCGGGCGTTCGGCTCGGCGCACGGCTTCCCATGCAATATCGATATCCTCTTTCACAGCCCTTGCCAGGCCGGCGATCACCGGGCCTCTGACGACTTCCGAAATCGCCTTGACGGCCTGAAGATCCTCCGGAGAAGAGCATGGGAAGCCAGCTTCAATGATATCGACCCCCAGTTTGGCCAGTTGTTCGGCAATCTCGATTTTTTGCCTCTTGTTCAGCTTGGCCCCTGGCACCTGTTCGCCATCTCTGAGGGTGGTGTCAAAGATATGGATCTTACGGCTCATGAGTTTCTCCTTCCTCTTTGTTTGAAATCCGTTTTCCGTCCTTATTTCTCACCACGAAAGACACGAAAAACACGAAAAGATTGCGGTACCGACGTTGTTTGTGGTTGATGTCAAACGTCCCCAAATTGTCTCACAACAGATCACAAAAAACAAAAAGGCCATGGGGGGAACCCATGGCCTTTGTTTACGCTCGGTTTCAAACGCTTATGGCGCTTGCAGAAGAAAGGCTTGAGCTCCCCCAACCAGGGTCCGCAGACCTAGCACTAGCAATAGGAGAAGGGAAAGCATCATGACGGTTCTCTGCACGCTTATTTCCTTGTCAGTCGCTGTCTGGAAAACTTAATCCTAAATCCTCGAAGCGAACCAGAAACACAACGCGATTTCCGCTATGAAAAGTAAGGCATAAAGTCCATACTTTGCCCTCGGGAAATCCTCGATGATCCGGTTTGCTTCCCCCATTATCCGGGTTGCTTCAGGAGTGTCGACCCCAATCTTCATCAATGCACCGACGTGGTGATCCAATTTTCGTATCGGTTATCCTAACGCACCGAATTATATTAGCCACGGTGGAAAGATCAAGAGTTAAATGACCAGATGACCAGCAAGATGCAGCCGAAGATGAAAATACCCAAGAAAATTTCATTGGACTCAATTCCGGACGATCTGCAGCACATCCTGGATCGCTTCATTGAACACGGGTTAGATGTGTGGGTGGTGGGTGGGGCGCTTCGGGATCTGCTCCTGGGAGGGGTTCCAAAAGACTGGGACTTGGCGACAAGTGCGTCGCCTCAGCAGGTAATGGAGCTTTTCCCGCGAGTCATCGCCATTGGACTCCGTCATGGCACGGTGCAAATCCATTCCGGGCAAAACAACATCGAGGTGACATCCTGTCCTGCAGCGGGTCTTGAGGGAATCCTTGCCGATCTCAAACGGCGGGATTTTACCATTAATGCACTTGCGCTCTCGTATCCCGAAGGAAAGCTGATCGATCCCTTCGGCGGGCAAAGCGATCTGCTTTCGCAAACCTTGAAGGCCGTTGACGATGCGCCCATGCGCTTCCGGGAAGATCCCCTGCGAACTCTCCGAGCAGGCCGGTTCATGAGTGTCTACGGCTTCCAACTCGATCCCGAAACCTTCGTGGCGCTCAAAGATACCGCGCCCGAACTTCACCTGGTGTCACGGGAGCGCATCCGCGAGGAGCTGTTCAAGATGCTTCTGGGCGAGCACTTTCCCGATGCTTTTGGCTGGATGGTGCAAGGCGGGGTCATTCAGGAGATTCTCCCGGAACTGATGGAGTCGTCGTTTGCCTTCACGAACCGTCCCGAGGGGGATCGAGGCGCCGATGGGGGCGTGCAAGAGACTCTTCGGGGACCTCTCGGTTCGCACAACGAAATAGACCAGGGATTCGACCCCGCAGGGGTCCTCGCGCACACGATCGATACCGTGCATTCCAGTCCACCTCGGCTCAGAGTGCGTTTGGCCGCGCTCTTTCACAATCTTGCGGAACTGAAAAGGCAAACCTCGGACCGAGAGTCCCTGCGTGAGCAAGCCCGATTTCGCGAAAGCGCGCTGACCGCGGCCGCGATCATGAGGCGGTTGCGCGCATCTAGAAGACAAGAACAAGAAGTTGCTTTCCTCGTGGAAAAGCAGGTCCCTGATGGCGTGGAAGCATGGACCGACGCCGAGGTGAGACGCTTCATCGCCGGCGTTGGTGTGGATCTTCTCGGTGATGTCATGGATCTCGCCTACGCTGAGCGCACGGCAAGAAGGGATAATTCACCGGGTTTGAGAACGCTCGATAGACTCCATGGGAGGATATCTCAGGAATTGAAGCGTCGCCCCCCCTTGCGGATTCAAGATCTGGCAATCAGCGGTCGCGATATCATGAGAATCCTCCGTCTCGATCCCAGTCCCCTGATTGGTCAATTGTTGCGGATCGTGCACCAGCGGGTTCTGGAAAACCCGGCCCTGAACGAGTCCAAAATTCTTATGGATTTTCTCGTAAAAGAGTATCATATAAAGTTTGAATCCAATTCAAGGTTGAAGGGCGAAGAAGAGCCCCAAGGAGGGTGAAAATGCTGGTCAAAAACTGGATGAGCAAAAACGTGATCACCATTGAAGCAAAAGAATCGATGCAGCGGGCGTTGAGCTTGATGAAAGAGCACAAAATTCGCATGCTTCCCGTATTGCAGCGAGGAAAGCTCGTGGGCGTCGTCTCCGATAACGATCTTAAGAGAGCATCGGCTTCGGACGCGACCATGTTAGACGTGCATGAGATGCTCTATCTGATTTCCAAGATCAAAGTGAAGGACATCATGGTCAAGGACCCGCTCACCGTTTCTCCGGACTGCACTGTGGAGGAAACGGCTGAACTCCTTATGGAGCATAAGATCTCCGGAGTCCCGGTGGTTGAAGCGGGCGGGAGAGTGGTTGGGGTGATCACCCGGGACGATTTGTTCAAGGTCTTGATCACGTTGAGCGGTCTGGGCAAACATGGCGTTCAATTTGCCTTTCAAATCGAGGACCGTGCAGGATCGATCAAAGAACTTACCGATGTCATTCGCGACCACGAGGGCAAGATTGCCAGCATCCTCAGCAGCTATGAAGGAGTGCCTGAAGGCTTTCGGAATGTTTACATCCGCATTTATGACCTGCCGCGGGGAGATGTGCCCAATCTGCAGGCGCAATTACAGAAAAGGGCGAAGATGATCTACGTTGTTGACCATCGCGACAACCGCCGCGAAATTTGTCAGAATATGAGCGAGTGAGTCTTGGCGCGGAGAAGCTGTATGGGGAGGCTTTGAACGGATGAAACACACGCTTGCTGTGTTGGTGGAAAACAGACCCGGAGTCCTGGTCCGGGTGGCCGGGCTGTTTAGTCGGCGGGGATTCAATATTGAGAGTCTGACGGTCGGACGCACCGAAAATCATGACATTTCCCGCATGACCATTGAGGTTGATGGCGATGATCGGCTGATCGAGCAAGTCACGAAACAGCTCCACAAGCTTATTGATGTAATCAAGATCAGCGATATCACCAGAGAAGAGTACGTGGACCGGGATCTGGTGATGATTAAAGTCAACGCGGAACCGGGTCAGAGAGTCGAAATCCTGCAGATGGCCGCTATATTTCGAGCGCGGGTGGTCGATCTCGGCCGCAAAACCATGACCCTCGAATGCACCGGAAACGAGGGCAAGATCAATGCCTTTGAGGAATCCCTGAGGCCCTACGGCATTAGGGAGCTCGTGCGCACGGGAAAAGTCGCCATGTTGCGTGGCAGCAGATTTGCCGGTGTCAGTAGCGGCGGGAAGAACGACAACAATGGCGAATAAAGGATATGGGAGGAGTAAGATTGGAGATTACCGCAGCTGAAGCTTTGGTCCGTTGTCTTGAAAAGGAAAACGTGGAAATAATCTTTGGTTATCCTGGAGGGGCCAACCTCCCTGTCTACGATGCGCTCTACCATTCTTCCCGCATCAAACATGTGTTGGTGCGCCACGAGCAGGGCGCGGCCCATGCTGCCGACGGGTATGCTCGGGTTACCGGGAAAGTTGGCGTGTGCCTCGCCACTTCCGGGCCAGGAGCCACCAACCTCGTAACCGGGATCGCCAATGCTTATATGGATTCCATTCCTCTGGTGGTGTTTACCGGGCAGGTGCCAACCACACAGATCGGGACCGATGCCTTTCAGGAAGTGGATATCACCGGCATCACCCTGCCGATTACCAAGCATAACTACCTTGTGAAAGACCCCAATAAGCTTCCCGGCATCGTGAAAAATGCCTTTCACATTGCCGCTACGGGCCGCCCCGGCCCGGTGCTGATCGACCTGCCGAAGGATGTGGCCCAATCGCTCATTGAATTCAAGTATCCCGCAACCGTGCGCCTCCAGGGCTATAAGCCGACCTACAAGGGCCATCCTGCCAGGATCACTGAAATTGCCGGGTTGATCAAGCAGTCACAGAAGCCCGTAATCTATGCCGGTGGCGGCATCCTCAGCTCGCGTGCGGCGGATGAGCTGCTGCAACT
Source organism: Syntrophobacteraceae bacterium (assembly GCA_017881795.1). Taxonomy (GTDB): domain Bacteria; phylum Desulfobacterota; class Syntrophobacteria; order Syntrophobacterales; family Syntrophobacteraceae; genus JADGQM01. The sequence goes on along the minus strand of JADGQM010000139.1, from coordinate 2,008 downwards.
TGCGGAATTGATTTCTGCGCCGGTAACCAACACCTTCATGGGACTGGCAAGTTTTCCGGGGGACCACCCGCTGTTTCTGGGTATGCTGGGCCTGCATGGCACCCGTTACGCCAACCTTGCCGTGACCGAATGTGACATGCTGCTGGCGCTGGGGGCGCGCTTTGACGATCGCGTAACGATGCACCTCAAGTCCTTTGCTCCCGAGGCCACGGTTGTTCACATCGACATCGACCCGGCGGAAATCGGCAAAAACGTAATCACTCACGTGCCCCTTGTGGGAGATGTGAAACTGATCTTGAAGACCTTGCTGCAACAACTGGAAAGGATTGACCGCTCGCCCTGGTTGTCCCGCATCCGGGAAATGAAGGAACAATATCCTTTGTCATACAACAGGGAAGGGGGGCTAAAGCCGCAGTTCGTCATCGAACAGCTCAGCCGGTTCACCAAAGGTAATGCCATCATTGTCACCGATGTGGGGCAGCACCAGATGTGGGTGGCGCAATATTACCAGTTTAGGAAGCCGCGAACCCTGGTGTCCTCGGGTGGGCTTGGCGCCATGGGGTTTGGACTGCCGGCGGCAATCGGGGCCAGTATTGGTCGTCCTGGAGACATGGTGATCCTGGTTACCGGCGACGGCAGTCTCCAGATGACAATGCAGGAACTGGGCACGATGATGGAACAGGAATTACCCGTGAAGATCCTCATCCTCAACAACCAGTCTCTGGGGATGGTGCGCCAGTTGCAGGAGTTCTACTGTGAAGGCCGTTACATTGCGACCCAATTCAAGTTCCACCCTGATTTTATGCAGTTGGCAAAAGCCTACGGGATTCCCGGCTACACTCTCCAGACCGAAGAAGATGTCATGAACCTGCTGCCGCAGGCGCTCTCAGCGCCGGGGCCGGCCCTGGTGAATTGCCTGGTGCCCCCGTACGAGAATGTTATGCCCATGGTGTTGGCCGGGAAAGGCATCGACGAAGCCATCGATTATTAGAATCCGATACCGAGCCCCTAGAGGAGTGGACATGGCACTGGCAGCAAAGAAGCAGGCTTCCTATGACGATCTCTTCAGCCTGCCCGACAATATGGTGGGAGAGATCATCGATGGTGAGTTGATCGCCACCCCGAGACCATCTCGAAGGCATGGAGTTGCGGCATCGGTCTTAGGCTACGAACTGGGGCCTCCCTATCAACTCGGGCGTGGAGGCGGCCCCGGTGGATGGATCATCATCGACGAGCCGGAGATCTCACTCGGTGCCCACATTCTGGTTCCGGACCTGGCTGGTTGGCGAAGTGAGCGATTCCTCGCCTCCGAACAAACCAATTGGATTTCGGTCAGTCCGGATTGGGTCTGTGAGATTCTTTCGCCAAAGACGGTGGGTCTGGATAAAGTGCGGAAGATGCCGATCTATGCCCAACACGGCATTGCTCATCTCTGGCTCGTGGATCCTGCTGCCAAGACTCTGGATGTATTCAGGCTGGAATCGAACCGGTGGGTTTTGCTGGCCACTTTCATCGAGAACGATAAGGTGCGGGCCGAGCCCTTCCAGGAGATAGAAATAGAGCTTGGGAACCTCTGGCTGGAGTAAGAACCGTCCGCTTTTCAATTCGACCATGCGCATTTCCCCGTCCACCGTCAGCGCATGGAACCGTTCGAGCTTATCTTGGAATTCAAGTCAAAGCCGCATCAAGGGCTCCCTTCAAGTCCGCCATGCTGTACGGTTTATGTAAGAATGCCTGGGGGAGCTCGGTACGTTTTCCTTCCATTACCTTTGCCTCGTCATAGCCGCTGGCGAGGACCACAGGGATGTCAGGCCGCAGCGCCCGGAGTGCTTCCAGCGTCTCCCAGCCGCTCATGCCCGGCATGGTGAGATCGAGGATTATGAGCCTGATTTCATCCTTGCGCATACGGAAAATTTCCAGGGCCTCCAAACCATGACCGGCCTTGATCACTTTAAAGCCTAAATGTCCCAGCATCATCTCAGCCATATCGCGGAGCTGAACGTCATCA
>JADGQM010000451.1 GCA_017881795.1 Syntrophobacteraceae bacterium | reverse complement strand
TCCCTTGACGAAGACCGCTTTAATGACCATTAGTCCCTGGTTTTGGAGATTATCGACCAACTCAACCGATTCCTGACCGTGGAGTTGGACCGCCTTCAATCCGCATCGTTCGACCTTTGCCATGATCGTAGAAAAGTCATCGTTCACGAAAACCCCAACACTGCAAACGGTGGCCGGCAGGCTCCGGAAGATGTCTCGGGCCTGTTGATCACTCACATGCCGGGGACTGCGAGGATAGAACACGCACCCGATGGCATCAGCTCCCAACTCCACGCACGCCCGAGCTTCTTCCACCCGCGTCAGACCACAGATCTTGACTTGGGGTCCGGTGAACACCTCATTGGCAACTGCCATGGTTTCAGTCCTCGTAGGATGGGCTTTATGCCCGCCCTTGAATGGATTTGCCCTCAACATTTTCCGGGAGGGGATGAACCCCATATGCATCAAGCTAAAGATTCTCCCAAAAAAGTTCTGGCTCTTTTGCCCTGAAAGGGCTTCATAAAATAGCCCAGGGTCAGTGCCAACGCCACCCTGGGATTGGAGTCCCATCCTCTTCTCTTTTACCCTGAAAGGGTTAGATAAAACGTTATTTCGGCATGTTCTATGTAACCCCTTCAGGGTAGAGCTCTTGTTGTCTCTGGCTCCCCAGGGTGGCGCTGCCGCTGACCCTGGGCTGGTATATAAAGCCCCTTCAGGGCATAAGAGCAAGAAGCAGAGGCTGCCATTCTTTAGACCCTCGTAGAATGCCCACAAGGGGCTATGCTACAATGGATTTCCCTCTTGGCTTGATGCATATGGGATGAACCCCTCTCCCTTACATACCCCAGAAAGCCTCAATGGTTGAGGAGAGACAACCTCCAATTCAGCGTCCCAGAAGTCCCCTGAGGAACGCTTCCGGAGCGGGAGCCCTCACCAGACTCTCCCCGATCAAGAAGTTCCATATGCCTGCTGAAAGCAGACTCGCGATTTGTTCCCGTTCGTGAATGCCACTTTCGGCCACCGCGACCTGACCGTCTTGAATCTGCCGAGCCAGTCGCATTGAGGTCTGAAGGTCCGTTTGAAACGAACTGAGATCACGGTTGTTGATGCCGATTAAGCGGGCTCCTGCCAGGGTTGCTTCGGTCATCTCCTGCTCCGAATGCACCTCCACCAGCGCATCCAGTTGTAGTTCATGACAGAGATCGAGAAGCTCTTTCAGCATTTCTCGAGAGAGCGCCCGCACGATCAACAATACCGCATCCGCACCCATGGCAATGGTTTCATAGATCTGGTAGGGCAGGATAATGAAATCTTTCCTGAGCACGGGGAGGCTGACCGCCCTCCTCACGCTCTGCAAATCGTCCGGTCTTGCCCGAAAGAAAGCCTTTTCGGTGAGCACCGAAATGGCTGCGGCCCCGGCTCTTTCATAGGATTGCGCCTGGAGTTCGGCATCCAGATCCAGGCAAATGTCTCCGCGAGAGGGAGAGGCTCGCTTGATTTCAGCGATGATGTTTGCTCCGAAGGGGCCGGGGGCAGCGAGCTTTGCGAAGAACGGCCGACGCTCTCCCCGTTTTCGAATGTCACCCAGCAGACGGCCCTCCGGCATCGCCTTCCTGGAGTCTTCCACTTCCTGCTTTTTTCTCTCAATAATCTGGCTCAAGAAATCCGGTTTCATCGTTCCACTAACCTCATTTCGCCACTAACCATCAACCATCAACCATCAACCATCCACTATCAACCATCCACCATCAACACCTGCTTTCCCCCATCATGCTCAACCGTTTTCGTTGGTGAAGCGAATGAGCGCCTCCAGTTTGGCAGCGGCTTTCTTTTCATCGATCGAGGATTCGGCGAGCGCAATGGCCTGGGGAAAATCGTCAGCAACGCCGGCAGCGATAAGCGCGGCCGCTGCATTGACCACGGTGACATCTCGACGCGGCCCCTTTTCGCCGCCGAGAATGCTCCTCGTAATTTCAGCGTTAAGCGCGGGATCGCCCCCTGCGAGGTCCCCGCTCCGGGCCTGTCTTCCCAGGAGTTGCTCAGGCGTGAGGTCGTAAGTCCGAATGGCGCCGTCTTTTAATTCCGAAATCCGAGTCGGAGCGCACACAGAAATCTCATCGAGGCCGTCATGGCCATGGACCACCAAGGCTCGTCTGGCGCCCAGCAGACGCAGCGCCTGAGCGAACATCTCGGTCAGTTCGGGAGCGTACACGCCCAACAGTTGGCAATTCGCTCCGGCAGGGTTGGTAAGCGGGCCGAGCATGTTGAAAATGGAGCGAATGCCGACTTCCCGTCTCGGCTTGGCAGCGTGCCGCATGGCTCCGTGGTAGAGTGGCGCAAACAGGAAGCCGATTCCGATCTCCCGAATGGCCTCCTCCACCAGCTCCGGCGCCACCTCGAGGCGCAATCCCAGAGCTTCCAGCAGATCGGCGCTGCCGCACTTGCTGGAGATGGAACGGTTCCCGTGTTTTGCGACGGTCACTCCGCAGCCCGCAACCACCAACGCCGCAGTAGTGGAAATGTTGAAAGTGAAGGCGTGATCCCCTCCCGTGCCACAGGTGTCGACAACGGTTTGGGCCGTGACCTGGACGCGGGTGGCTTTACGCCGCATGGCTCGAGCGGCGCCCGCCAATTCCGCGAAAGTCTCCCCCTTGGTGGCGAGGGCTGCCATGAGAGCTCCGATCTGCGCCTCCGTCGCGTCACCGGACATCACTTCGGTCATCACTTCGGCCATTTCCTGTTCATCAAGATCCTGTCTTCGAATGATTTTCTTGAGACTATCCTGAATCATGATCCATTCTCTCCTTTGGCTGCTTTGGCACGATCGAGAAAATTCCGGAGCAGACGCTTTCCGACGGGGGTCATGATCGATTCCGGGTGGAACTGAATCCCTTCGGTCAGATGTTCCCGGTGACGAATGCCCATGATTTCGCCGTCCTCGGCTTCCGCAGTAATTGCAAGGCACGGAGGCAAATGCTCCCGCGAAACCGCCAGGGAATGATAACGCATGGCCTGAAAGGGACTTTGAATCCCACGGAAAACCGACTCGCCGTCAGCCGTCACGGTGGATACTTTCCCGTGCATCAGGTGCTTTGCACCCACCACCTTGCCGCCGAAGGCCACCGCGATGGCTTGATGGCCGAGACACACCCCCAAAATGGGGACATGGCCTGACAAGGCGCGAATGGCCTCGACA
>JADGQM010000450.1 GCA_017881795.1 Syntrophobacteraceae bacterium | reverse complement strand
TCATCGAGTTTTCCCCATACCGTGCTGCTCCCCTAGCGCGGTTTTCAGGCAACTCAAAGCAATACCCAGGGGCGTGACCAACAGCGGGTTAACCGGTCGTTCCACGGATAGACCGGTCTCCGTTTCGATGACTTCTTCGATGCCCGGAAAGCAGCTCGTACCGCCCACCAGGTAAAGTGAGGTTACGGGGTGTCGCCGCAGATGATGGTTGACAATGCTTGCCATCTTTTGAAACACGGGTCTTATCAGGGAGAAGATGGTTGCCTGCTGCGTGGGATCGGTTTTTATTTTTTCAGCTTCCTCGGTGCTGATTTTATAGTGTCCCGCGATCACGAGGTCAACATGGATGCCGCCGGTGGCTTCATCGGCCGTGTAAACCACCTCCCCATCCCGGATTACGGAAATACCCGTAGTGCCGCCACCAATATCCACGACCGCGCCATCCGTGATCTCCAGCACCAGGGAAGCCGCAGTCGGTTCATCGATGAGCCCGACAGCTTGCAGGCCGGCGGCCTCAAGAACATTTGCGAAAGCCTGAGCGTTGCGTCCGGTGGTGCCCGGGGGATAAGCCGCCGCGGCTGATTTAATGGTGAAGCCGGCTTCATGGAGCAGCTTTACCTGTTGGCGAACCATGGCGATCGCTCCGGTGTAATCCAAGACCAGGCCGTCTCTTATGCTGGATCGGCTCCGCGTCAAGGCGCCGGCGACGGGCATGCCGGCGGCATTTACCACGGCAGTGACCGTGTAAGCCGTCCCCAGATCCACACCGGCAAAGAGCGGTTCGTTAGGCATGCGGTTCCCGTTGAGCGCCAGTGAAGATTCAAAGGCTAACAGGAGTTGATTGGCAGAATCCTTGATCTTCAAATTCTCTCCCTCCGGCCCGAATCAGGATTCCTTCCCCGCAAGACTGAGGATTGAGGTTTCTGCCGCCTGTGCAGCCCGAGCTACATCCGATTCTTTTCCGCTAATGTACAGGCGGCCCACGGCGCCAAACGACCGGCAGTCAACCAGGGTGATTGGGGAATTCTTCTCCGCTTCATTGGCGGCGAGCGTGATGTAGCCGGCGGGTTGGACTTCGAGAATATAGAGGTCCTGGCCCGGCAAGAGCATCGAGCAGAGGCGTGAGACATTGACCATTTGTGCATGATAATCGTTGACTTTATGGATGATCTGGGAGCTCAGAAGTTGGGGTTTGGCGCGGTCCTCGATCTTCATGCCAAGGGATGTGAGTACCGCGTGGCCGGCATGTTTGACCTCGGCTTGCGCCTTGGAGTGAAATTCGAGTACGCCAAAATGACGTTCCACCACCATCAATCCCGGGCGAACGTTAGCCGCTTTGAGAGCCGCATCCGCCAGTTGGTTGATGAGCACACCCGGGGCAATCTCCACAAGAATTGAGGCCATCCCAACCACCGGCAGATAACCCCGGGCGTTCGCCCCGAGATAAGCGGCGAATTGAGGCTGCAGCCGATCCAAATACACGTAAGCTCGGAGCTCAACCATGAAGCTCTCCTTTTCACGTCTTTGAAGTCTTCTTTCTTCCCGATTTTCCGGACTTCCCCGTTTGGGGCTTCTTCGACCCTGGCGCTTTGCCTGCTGCAGGTGGAGAGACAAGGAGCGGGGGAGGTTCTTCCATTGGTGCGGCACCGGGCGTTTCCTTCAGGCTCGCTTCTTCAGGAGATACCATGAGAGAGGGCGCCGAGTCCGTCCCCGGTTCTTGAGCTTTATGCTGAGGCACGTCGCGGCGCAGTTGTCGATCCGGTCTGGGAATCACATGTGCAGAGATCACCTTCCCAACCGTTTTCGCCGCTGCCGAACCCGCTGCGACCGCAGCCTTGACCGCACCGACATCGCCGGAAAGCTTCACTGTGACGAGGCCGCCTCTTGCCAGCTCAAAGCCCAGCAGCGAGACCATCGCGGCCTTGCTTGCAGCATCTGCGGCAACGACAGCGGGCACCAATCCCCAGGTTTCGATCAGTCCGAGACTCTGACCCTTCATCCTTCTTCCTCACTTCGGGCAATCAAGAATTTGGGAACCTTCAAACTCGATATACTCAATCCCAAAGACCCCCCTTCAAATGGCAGGAACTGGAATCATGAACTATCGACGATAACAAAGAGGGATCGGTGAATATTTCGTCCAAAATCCCAATGATCAGGTCTTCCAATCTATTTGGTAAATTTCCCAGCGATTGGCGGCTGTCGGCAACAGCGGGTGCTTCGCCCACCAGAGCCAGGGGCTGCCTCTTGACGAGGCGCGCGGCATTCATTCCCAGGCGACGTAAAGGGCTGGGCTCCATGGGGTTGATTTCAAGAACAAACAATGGAGTCTCCGCCGGCAGATCGCGGTGGTGGAGGACGACCTCTCCGCTCTCCCCTATTGCTATCCCGACGTCTAGCGGCGAACCAATGGCTGCCTGTCGAGCAAGATCCAGAACCACCCCACCCGAACTATCTTGAAGTTCGAAAGGAATGCCTTCTTCCTCAAGCCCCCACAGGATCGGTTGATACGCTTGTTCATCAACCAGAGGGCTCTTGAAAATCCAAACGGCGGGATGCCGATTCATGCTGCTCCCTTCCGTTCTTCCAGGTGCGCAAGAATGAGGCCGGTGGCCACGGCGTTCCGTGGGCCCTCCAAGCCGCGAATGTTAGCTCTACCCGTAACGACCGCATATTCGCTCAGCGCATCCGAAACCATCTTGGGTATCTCGAAGTCCAGGGCGGACCCTCCCACCAGCACCGCGAAATGGATCAAGCGGATATTTTCGGCGGGGGCTACTCTCTTGAGTGCGCGAAGGGCGTTATTCACGAAGACTTTCCGTTTGGCCTGCTGGCGAATGGCAACAACCTTGTCCAGAGTTGCTTTGGTCTCCAGAGGCTGGAGTCCCACGTCGGTGAGTATAGCCAAACGCCCGAAAAACGTGGGCTCCAGCGCTTTCTCGAAAAACTGGACGGAACCGTCTTCATGCCTTATGTGAAAAAGACTTTCAACCTTTGCCAGAGGATAGCGCTTGATGTTTTCTGCGAGCTCTTTGTCCTCCAGTCCCAACTCCGCATCGATAAGCAGGGTGACCATCTCGCCCGCGCCAGCCAGATGGACGCTGCGAATGACTCCATCCTCCGAGATCAGCGCCGCATCCGTGGAACCTCCCCCAAGATCGAGAACCGCCAGGGGAGGGCGGGT
>JADGQM010000022.1 GCA_017881795.1 Syntrophobacteraceae bacterium | reverse complement strand
TCGCATCAGAGCCGTGACCCACTACCACATCACCTCGGATGATATCGTGCATGCTCTGGAAGCATTCCGGCAAGTTATGGACTAGAAATCCCTCAGGGACTCTTGGCTACGATGCACACTTGACCCCCGCGTCTCCCTATCTTACCAACGGCGCCATGAGTGTATACCTGTCAGGCGAAAGCGGGGGTCCAGAAAAACTTTTCCAGGCAACTCATGCTGGAGTGGGCAGACCCAGTTCTTCGAGGAACTTCTCGAAGCCGATCTCGTCGATGACCCGGCCCAGGCGCTTTGCCTTTCCCTTGCGCTGGTACCATTCCACCGCCGTATCGATCAGCGATAGGGCCTCCTCATCATTTAGACTCGTAGCAATCACGTCAGCAAGACGCGGTTTGAGACCGGATGCGAAACCGCCCGCCAATACGCGCCAGCCTTTCGCTGTCCCCACCAGGCCCAGATCCTTGATCGAAGACTCCGAACAGTTATTTGGACACCCGGAAACGCCCATCTTGAACTTGTATGGCAAGGCGTACCCGTGGTACTTTTCATCCAATTTCAGGCCGACTCCCACGGCATCCTGCACGCCGATACGGCAAAAGGTGGTGCCGGGGCACACCTTAATTGATCGCACGCACAGACCAACGGCTGCTCCCGGTGACAACCCCAGCTCCTGCCAGACCTGATCCAGGTCTTCGGCGCGAATACCCACTATGGCAAAGCGCCCGGCAGAGGTGAGCTTCACCGCTTTCGCGCCGTACTTTTCGCTCGTATCGGCGATTGTGCGCAACACATTGAAGTCAGTGATGATACCCCCGGGAATGTGTGGTGCAATCGCGTAGGTTTCCTTATCTCTTTGCAAAATCGCACCTTTATCGAGCAGATCTCCAGCCATCCATATCCTCCTGATTGTCATTGCCAAAAGTTATACGCATTTGCCTGCAGGGAACCCCCATTTTCGCAGCATTTTAAACCCCATTTCCATCGCTTCGGAATGAGGCTCCCTGCCGAACCCATCTGCGAACACCCAGAGAGTCCTGTTCTTCAGCCAAAAGTGCTCGACCGTATACCAAGTCATGAGTAGAGATTCAACAATTCTCTCAGAATTTTCTTTCTCGGGGCAGCACTACAAGGCAGGTTCAATCCTCAAGGGAAACTCTTTTTGATCTCTCACGCTTCAAGATGCTGTGCTGCTTCTTCTCTTCCAGGCGTCTCTTTTTCGCCATTTTGCTGACACCGGTTTTCCTCCTGGCTTTCTCCTGCTTCAGAGCCGTGCGGAGCAGTGAGACGAAACGCTCCAAAGCGGCCTCTCGATTAGCCAACTGGCTGCGGGTCTGCTGCGAGATGACGCGCAGCACTCCATCCTTGCTGACACGACTGCCGAGACGGCTCGTGAGAAGCTCCTTTTGTTCGGGAGAGAGGCTCGGCGAGTTGACCACGTCAAACCAGAGCGTCACCCGGGTGTTGACCTTGTTGACGTTCTGGCCTCCCGGGCCGCTGCTGAGGGATGCCGTGAACCTGAGCTCGTCCTCGGGAATGGAGATTTCATTCGTCACTTCTATCATTTCTTTACTCACCGCCTGAGAATGGTGTGTGATGAATTTTCTAACGGGCGAGCTTTCTGCTCAGGCCGCTCGCGTCTCCTCAATCCAGTAAGTTTGCTTGTGGTGTCGCGACTCGAACCGGGCCAGCGCCTCACGCGCCGCCTCTTGATCCTCAAAACAAGCGATGAGCACGCGAACCCCATTGTCATCCTGCCTCCAAAGCTTCCACCGGGTCAGATGGTTGGTAATTTCCGACTCCCCCGACATTCGCATCTCCCGGATTGTGTGCATCTTCGTTCCAGACGAGTGATGGATGACCATTTAATCATACGGTCTTGAGGTACTCGCGAATGAGCAACGCGGCGGTTGCTCCCTCACCCACTGCTGAGGCGACCTGCTTGGTGCTGCCCTGCCGTACGTCGCCCGCGGCAAATAGGCCCGGCACGCTGGTTTCCAGGAACATCGGTTCGCGCTTGCTGAAGCCCTCGATCTGCTGTCCGTCATGAACCAGATCATGCCCGGTGACAATAAAGCCCCATGGGTTTCGTTGCACATTCGACTTTTCAAGAATAGCCGTGTTGGGTGTCAGGCCGATGAAGACGAAAACTCCTGCCGGATGGATCGTCTCCTGTGCCCCGGTCTGGTTGTTACGAATCTCGACCGCTTTGAGTTTGCCGCCGGAACCGCTGAAACGAACCACCTGGGTGTTGAACCGTATTTCAATCTGGGGGTGCGAGAGCGCTTTTTCCCGAATCACCTGGCTGGCTCGCAATGCTGACGAACGCACCAAGAGGGTGACCTTTTCCACGAATTTGACCAGGAAAAGGCTTTCCTCGGCGGCGCTGTTGCCCCCGCCAACCACAGCCACCGGTTGACCCTTGTAGAACGGTCCGTCACAGGTGGCACAGAAGTGGATCCCAGCCCCGATGAAGTCCTCCTCGCCCGGCACGTTCAGCCGCAGGTAATGGCTGCCGGTCGCCACCAATATTGCCTGGGCCGTATATTCACTTCCATCCGCGGTGGCCACGCAATGATAATTGTCGTGAGTGTGAAGTCGGACCACCTCCTGGGCCTGTAGCATCTCGACACCGAAGCGCTCGGCTTGCTTGCGAAGCTGGTCGGCAAAAACCGCGCCTTCCACTCCGTCTGCGAAACCGGGGAAATTCTCGAGACGCTCGGTGGCGGCTGCCTGACCACCCAGAGCGGCACGCTCGATCACCAGGGTGTCGATACCTTCGCGGGCAGCGTAAAGCGCGGTGGTCAGCCCTGCCGGTCCGCCGCCAACAACGATCAAATCGTAGTAGCGGTGGGCTGCCGTGGTTTTTAGCCCCAGCTTGGCAGCCAGTTGGGCATTGGAAGGCTCAACCAGGAACGAGCCGTCAGCAAACACAATCGTTGGGATGATGCGTTTGCCTTGATTTTTCTCCAAAACGAACTGCTCACCGGCTGCATCCTGTTCAATGTCCACCCAATGATAAGGAATCTGGTGTTCACCAAGAAACTGCTTATTGGTTCGGCAATCAGGGCACCAGTAGGCGCCGTAAACGGTAATTCCTTTTTGTTCGGTCTTTTCCATATACGCTTTCCCCCTGGGTTGGAGATGACCTGATGTTCAACAATCTTACTATACCTGTTAAACGTTTGAATATTTTATTCGCTCTGGAGCAAGGAATCCCATTGCAAGGTTGCATGCAGCAGAACGGAACCAAACCTGGTTCCCCATTTCTCACTTGCAACGAACAACCAAGATGCTATTTTTGTCCGCGCCCAAAATTTCCATCACCTGCGTGCATGGGGTTCAGGAGTTTCGGGTATTTTCATGGTTTGATGTGACCCTGTGGGTCATGGGGGTTGGGTTTACAATAATGATGGCGCACTCCAGAGGGGTGCCTCGCATCTGGCGGTTGGGCTCCCACCGTAATAACGGGAAACATGAGGAGCTTTTGGCCGCGTTCAATTTACGGAGGATTTTGAAGTGAAAAGAATAACTCGCATAACGGCGGCATTGGTCCTTCTCTTTGCTTCCTACAGCCTCGCTGCTGGTTCGGATTCACCTGTAACCGGCACATACATCAACAAAGCAGATAAAGAGTATTTGACACTCAATCCTGATGGCACCTGTTTTCTCAAGCTGAGGACGAAACCGGCGGATCTGGCCAATCCTTTTTTTACCGTCACAGGGAGATACAGAGTCACCGGTGATGACGTCACCCTGGAGCTGGAAGGCGGGGGAGATGCCTCTGGTACAATTAAGGGAAACACCTTTGTTGATAACGAAGGCAAAACTTGGATGAAAGAAGGCACCAAGGAACCTCCGGACATGGCACCACTTCCCAAGAGAGGGCTGCCCAAGTGACGTTAAATTCAGCGTCTCCCAATTTGTAAGGCCACATTTAACTCACCCCTTTTTTCCACCGCAGAGACGCAGAGGGCGCAGAGAAAAAGCCTGAGTTGTAGATTAAGCTTGCTCCAGGCGTTAGGTGTCAGGATATTGATTCTCTTCTTCTCTCGGCGTCCTCTGCGTCTCTGCGGTGAGATCATTTTCCAGAGTCCGCCCGCAGGGCGTTAACTTGAGCGGTCTTTTTGCCCGGGTGTGGCTCCTCGCGGGGTTAGGAGACAACGATCCTTCAGCCCAAAGTCCAACCCTATTTTTTCGCACTCTTTTCCGGCGGCATTTTCCCTTTGACAATCGTTCGCGGCTGCCTATACTGAATTCGGCCGCTGTCTGAAGGAAAGCGGACCGGAGCATTACGCGACAATGCACTCTCACCGCGCATCCTCAAAAGCGAAACTCCTACCCTCTCAATTTCAACTAAGTTGCTGTAGTTAGCTTCTGTTCCAGCATCAGGCAGTGCTCCGAGAACGCAAAACTGGCTGCGAAAGGAGGTGATGGAGGGGTAAGTCATTCAGACAGGGACCATTCCTTGACACTCATTTGACTGAAAATTGCTGGGAAGGAGAGAAAATGAAGAGAATTTTGCTGGGATGCTTGGTGTTGATCATGGGCTTGCTGCTGGTAGCGAATGTCTATGCGGCGGACAAAGATGCCATAAAGAAGCAGGTGGATGAGATTGTCGTGGCCATCGATGGCGGCAAAAAGGCTGACGATTTCGCGGATGCAGCCAAGAAAGACCCCTATGTATTCATTCTTGGACCAAATGACATCCTTCTGGTTCACCCGTCACTGGTCGGGCAAAACCTGAAAGAAAAAGCCGAGCCGATTTATGTTGCTGTGATCAAAGCCACTCCCGAGGGTTCATGGGTTGAATACCAATGGCAAGGTAAGCTAAAACACACCTATGTGAGAAAAACCAAGAGCAATATGATCGTCGGAAGTGGTTATTCTGATTAGCTTCCTTAGGGTTTCCCAACGAAGTGTGCGGTCGGGAAAAGGCCGGATTGGGCCATCGCTTTATATCCGAGTTTTCGCGTGCCCAGGGGTGCAAGTCCTCTGCGGCATGCGAAAACTCGGGTTTATGATCAAGGAGAAAATACGGAGCAACAAGATCTGGGGTCCATCTTTACCGGCACTGAATCATGATGGGAGAGATCTCGAATAAAGACAGTTCAAGGTGGCGCCCTTGCTTGGTTAGAGTGGATTAACCGGATGGTTCAAAGATCGAAAACCAGCTCCCGGAAACGGGAGAGGGAAAAGGCACAACCACTTCCTTGCTCTCTTCCCAAAAACGAACCTCTATCGCGAGTTTGGGTTGTTGTTGTCGTCGTTTTGGTCACGGCCTCTGCGTTTTTGTGGGTGCGCAGCGCACAGTTGCCGATGCTGCGCGGACCGCACGGCTATGTGATGGCCGATCCTGACTCTTACTTACGCTGGCATCTGGTAAAGCGGGCGATTGGTGGTGGGGGTGTAAGGATTCGGTGGATGACGGTGGACAACGCTCCATACGGGCGGATGAACGAATGGACGGCCCCGATGACGATTGTAGGAGTGGTGGCGGTCCGGGTGGCAGAGTGGATCGGCCGCATGTCGCCGCAAGAGGCGTTAAAATTGTGTGGGCTCTGGTTGGGACCGGTGGTGGGCTTGGTGGGGCTGGTGATGTTGGCCGGGTTGGGATGGCGCGCAGGCGGATGGTTGCTGGCGGTGTGTTGGTTGTTGGCGTGGCCCACGGTCGGTACCGGAACCCCACCGAACCAGTTCTGCAACCAGTTTGGCAGTGTCGATCACCACAGCCTGCACCAGGTGCTCTTCATCTGTATGATCGGCGGATGTTTGGCGAGGACCGGGGGAGTATTCGTCGGGATATGCAGTGCCCTGGGAATGTGGTCTGGAGGATCGGAGCTGCTGCCGGTTTGGGGATTTGTCGCCCTCCTGGCGGTCTGGGAGGTGGGCTGGCGTGGTGAGAATGTGACATTTTGGCGGGCATGGTGGGTGAGCGGCTTGTTGGGCGTTACGGCGGCATGGGTCTTTGAGTTCTGGCCGAATTTGTTTCACGAACATTTGGAATTCATTTCCGTATGGCATGTTGCATTGTGGGGTCTGTGCGGGGGGTTACTGGAGTTCCTTGCATCGAGGCAGATGGGCGCCGCCGCCAAAGTCGCAGCCGTGTTTGTGGCCGTGGCGCTGGCGATTGTCGGGGCGGGCGTGGTCCGGGGATTTGACTGGTCTCATTTGCACGTGGCACAAGATCCGGTTTTGCAGCGGCAGATGGTGGACACGGTCGAATGCCGTTCGCTGTTTAGCCAGGGGTTGGGGCAGGGGATAGCAATGTTTGTGGGGAATTATGGTTTGTTGGTGCTGTTGCTTCCGCTGGCTGCGGGAAGAGTGTCGCGATTGGACGTGCGCGTGCGGTGGGCTTTGGTGGTAACCTTGTTGCTATTGGTCTTCTCTTCTTATGAAGAGAGATGGGGTGACTTTTTTGTGGTAGTGGTGGTGATGACCGCGGGAATGCTTCTTCAGGAACGATGGGGGAAGCGTCCATGGCTTTGCGCGATGGTGATACTGGTGGCGACGCTACCCCCTTGGTGGCAGGCAGTGGAGATTCATGCCGAGGCCCGAAAGCTCTCTGCCAATCCGATGAGTGGACCGTATGGGACGGCAATGGTGATGGAGGTAGTGTCCGCGTGCCTCGAACGCGAGGGTGAACCGCCGGTGGTGTTAGCGGAGTGGAGTCAAGGTGGGTTTTTGGCCGGTATGGAGAAAGTGCGCGTTGTGGGTTCAGGTTATTGGTCGAATCTGCAGGGACTGAAGGATGGGTACGAACTTTTTTCGACGAGCTCGGAGCAACGCTTCTGGGAACTGGTGACGCAGAGGCGTGTCGAATATTTTTTTCGGCCGCCACCGGAGCTATTGGCTGAGGCCATTGGCAATTCCTTTCGGGTCATTGGCGGCGGGACAGCGACGATGGAACGGATCAAACAGACGGTAATCTGGCGAGTCGCATCATCAGGCGACACTCCCGTAGTGGCTTGCCCGGAGTTGGCACGGTTGGCCCCTGCCTGTGCTATTCTCAGGTTAGAGCCGGTTCATCCCGGCAAGACCGACCATCCTCCCGGTAGCAAGTTCTGATCAATGAACAGATCTCGGGTAAAATCTTTCCTTGTTGGTGATGGATCATCTCCGCAGCCTGCAACGGCGGTGAAATCTCGCAGCATTGCTTCGTCCGCGTCTGTTGGCATGCAGTTTCTACGCTACCTGGTTGTCGGAGGCGCTGCTTTTTGTGTGGATTTTGGAGTTCTTATTGTTCTCACGGATTTGATCCACATTCATTACCTCGTTTCTGCCGCAATTGGCTTTTGCTGCGGCTTGGCCACGAACTATATTTTATGCATCAATTGGGTTTTCAGTGCTCGTTCTTTATCGAGCAAGAAAACAGAATTCATGATCTTTGCCGTTATCGGCTTAATTGGTCTCGGTTGGAATGAACTCCTTTTATACGCTGGAACCGATGGACTCCATCTCGATTACAGAGTCTCAAAGCTCATCACGGTGGGGATCGTGTTGGTATGGAACTTCGGGATGCGCAAGTTGCTCCTTTTTAGCAAGTTGGAAGCGTGAAGGAAAAAAATACCGCAATCATCATTGGGGCTGGGCCTGCAGGTCTTACTGCCGCTCATGAGCTGCTCAACAGAACGGAGATTGTTCCTCTGGTTTTTGAAATGAGCGACCTAGTGGGCGGTATTTCGCGAACAGTAAACTTCAAGGGAAACCGAATTGACATCGGAGGGCATCGCTTTTTCTCCAAGAATGATCGAGTCATGGCCTGGTGGTTGCTCCGGATCCCCCTCCAGTCCAGGAATTTCAATGCTTGCCAGGATGAAGACGAGCAAATTGGAGCTCGCACCGACCACCCGGAACCCGCAGTGACTGATCGGGTGATGTTGCTGCGCCAGCGAAAAAGCCGCATTTATTTTTTAAGGAAATTCTTTGATTACCCCTTGCGGCTGAACTTTGACACCGTGATCAAACTTGGAGTTCTCCGCATGCTGAAGATCGCGTTGAGCTACGGTTCTGCGGCACTCCTTTCCAAAGAGGACCCTCGAAATCTGGAGGAATTTTTCATCAGCCGGTTTGGTCGAGAACTGTACGTCACGTTTTTCAAATCATACACCGAAAAAGTCTGGGGGGAGAGCTGTGTCGAGATCAGTGCCGGGTGGGGTGCACAGAGAATTAAAGGGCTATCCTTGACCAAAGCGCTTACCCACTTCCTTCGAACCCTGTTCCGGAGAAGTCGCGACGACGTGGCTCAGAAGGTCACGGAGACGTCACTGATTGAACACTTTCTTTATCCCAAGTTCGGTCCGGGGCAAATGTGGGAGGTGGTGACCGATGAAATACGGCAACTTGGCGGGAAGGTGTTGCTGAAGCACCGCATCACAGGCGTGCATGTCGAGGGTGATCGGGTCACAGCCGTGGATGCAGTGAATGAACAAACCGGCCAAAAGAAGACCTATGAGGCCGATTATGTTTTTTCCACCATGCCCGTCAAAGAGCTCATTGAAGCGCTCGACACTCCAATCCCCAATCACGTGCGAGACGTCGCTGCCGGGCTGGTTTATCGCGATTTCATAACCGTGGGGCTTTTGGTGAAGCGCTTGAAAGTGACCGAAATCCGAGACGGGAGTGAGCGTCCCATTAAAGACAACTGGATTTACATCCAGGAACCGGACGTGCTGATGGGCCGCCTTCAGATATTCAACAATTGGAGTCCCTATCTCGTCGCCGATCAGGGAACAACGTGGATCGGACTGGAGTATTTTTGTTATGAATCAGATCCCATCTGGAAACTCAGCGATAACGAGATGATGCAACTGGGAACCGAGGAACTTGCCAGGATCGGCATCCTCGAACCCACCGACGTCCTGGATGGCACCGTTATCCGCATGCCTAAGACCTATCCCGCTTATTTCGGCACCTATGATCGTTTCGATGAGATACGAGCATTCGTTGATCGGTTTGCCAATCTTTTCCTGATCGGTCGCAATGGCATGCACAAATACAACAATCAGGATCACTCAATGCTTACGGCGATGGTTGCCGTGGATAATATCGTTGCTGGAATCACCAGCAAGGCAAACATCTGGGAAGTCAATACCGAGCAGGAATATCATGAATCCCATGAGACGAAGTGAAGAGCGGTTCAACTTTCCGTGTGTTCCTCGCAAATTGTTCTTGCACAAACCTGGGCCGTCCTGGAGAAGACATTAGCCAGGGCATAGATCGCATCCAGTTTTTCGAGCTGAGAAGTGATGGAGCGGTCAAATCGAATGAGCATTTGCGGTTCAAACTCATCATCTCCTTCCCAGAGAACTAAGATCAAAGGAATTCTCGGAAAGATACGAAACTGAAAGGCTAAATCTCCCATCTCCACGGGGAGGCCTGCCATCTTTTCCGCTACCTTCTTGAGAAGCTCCGGGTCGTGGCCAAAGGCTTTTGTTAGAGGTTTGAGGGGGAGTCCATGCAGACCTCGAAAAAAGAGCTCTCCTCCGGGAATCTCTTTTTCACTGATCCATCTGCCGGAAAATCCTACTGGCTGGGCTTCCAGAAGATGGTGGAGGAGGACGAGGCAGAACTGGAAGTCTACCGTTGTGAAAGCATCCTCGGTGAGTGGTTCAATGCTCTGCCGATCCGGCGAGCACAGGAATTCAGCATTAAGGAAGGGGACCACATAGGCGGCGAGACTGGAATCGTATCGGACCTGGGCGTAACTGCAAATCATCTGAGGATCAGCCTTTTGGAGCCTTTCCCAGAGCTCGGGATCAACTTCAGAGGGATCTACGTAGATGGTCCTGGATTGGATGTCTTCGACTAATGGTTTGATGATCTGACGAGCCCGAGAAGAGACGTCTTCGGGAACCATAATCCATCCCCATCCGCGCTGGCAGACGAAGAGCCCGTCATACGCGGTTTCCTCGAAGGACCGGAGAAACGCTGAAACCCCTTCTTTCTTAAGAGCATCGAGCAGCACGTCGGCTTCGAAGCGGTTGGACAGGGTATGGATGCTTACAAAATGGGTCGATGGGCCGGTCTCCGTTTCGTGCATTTTCGTCAAATCTCCATGTCTTAGGTTCAAGGCAATACTAGCGTATCATCGCACAAAGACAAAGTCCGATTTAGATGGGTGAAATGGAGAAGGTGACGCTTACGTTTCAATAATGACTCCTAATATGCTACATTGGTCGGGCAATCTTGAAATAATAGTCGCCCGATGTCATTTGATAGAAGTCTGAAGGCGCCCCAGGATTTCATCGTAAGGGTCTGAGGAAGTCTATGAAAGAGAAAAAGCAGGTTTTGATCGCAGAAGATCACACGATCTTGAGAGAGGGATTGAGGATGCTGCTTGCTTCCAATCCTTCTTTGGAAGTTGTGGGAGAAGCTCAGGACGGCCTGGAGGCCAAGCGCCACGCCGAGTCCCTGAAACCGCATCTGATTTTGATGGATCTTTCCATGCCCAGGATGAACGGCATGGATGCCATCAAGGAAATCAAGAAGCAGTGTCCCGACACCAAGATCCTGGTGCTGACCGTACATCGCACCGAGGAATATATCCTGGCTGCCCTCAAAGCGGGCGCTGATGGATATGTGTTGAAAGATGCCACCCACAGCGAATTGATGCTTGCCATTGACTGCGTTCTGTCCGGGAAGAGTTATCTCAGTCCGGGAATTTCAGAAAAGGTCATCGAGGGATATTTGGAGGGAAGGAAGACGTTAAAGGCGCATTCACCCTGGGATACCTTGACGCAGCGCGAGCAGGAAATCCTGAAAATGGTCGCCGAGGGTTATAAGAACAAAGACATCGCAGACTACCTGTGTATCAGCGTCAAAACCGTCGAAAAGCACCGTGCCAATCTGATGAAAAAATTAGATTTGCATAGTGTTTCAGCCTTAACGGCTTTTGCCATGGAAAAGGGGCTGATCACCAAATAGAGTGCTCCCCGAATAGCAGCAGGTTATTGGCGTTTCTTCACTCAGGTGCTTTTCAGGCTCCATCCGGCCAGACGATATAGACCATAGAAATGGTGCACTGGACCATGGCCTTTTCCCATAGGTATTCCCTGCTGGATGGCAGCGGTTATGTAGGTCTTCGCGCGCGCCACCGCTGCTTCAACGGGGAGCCCGCAAGCCAGTCCTGCGGCGATGGCTGAGGCAAAAGTACATCCTGTGCCGTGGGTGTGGGGGGTGTCATAGCGCACGTTAGCATATTCACGAAAGTCGCTGCCATCAAAAAGCAGGTCGAGCGGCGTTCCGGGCAGGTGCCCTCCTTTGATCACGACATAGCGAGGGCCGAAAGCTTTGATCGTGCGAGCCGCCTCTTTCATATCTTCGAGCGTCCTCACCTCCCGATCGATCAGAGCAGCAGCCTCATGGAGATTGGGCGTGACCACGAGGGCCAGGGGGAACAGTTCCTTTGCCATGGCTTCAACGGCGTCTGCGCGCAGTAGTCGGTCTCCCCCCTTGGCAACCATTACCGGGTCAACGACAATCTTTCGCAAACCCAGCTCCCGTAAGTCTTTTGCGACCTGAGAAATAATGGCGGCATTGGAGAGCATGCCCGTCTTGACCGCGTCAACACCGATGTCCTCCACAACGGTTCGGATCTGTAAAGAAACAAACTCCGGAGCAACCTCCACAATCCCCCGGACGCCAACCGTGTTCTGGGCAGTCAAAGCCGCAATGGCGCTCATCCCGTAAACACCGAGGGCCGCGAAAGTCTTGAGGTCCGCCTGAATGCCCGCTCCCCCCCCGGAATCCGATCCCGCAATGGTCAATGCACGTGGAATGTTCATCTTTTTCGCCTCCTCGTCCGCTTGGTAGCCGTTGGCTCTTGGTTCTTAGTACAGCTCTGCATATATGAGTGGCCGAATTCCAGTCGTCATGCCCGCGAAGGTGGGCATCCAGGCTTTGTTGCTGGATTCCCGCTAAGAGCATGCGGGAATGACGACCGGGGATAATGGACATTTTATTCTGCTGTGCTGTACTTAGCTCTAGCCTTCAGGGTCTCGCAGAGGTGAAATGGTCCCAACCCACAGATCCTTCGGGCAGTGCCATTTTCGTTCCATTTTCAAGGAGGAGGTGGGTGCCTTCCGCTTCGTCAACGACCCTGCCAATGACAGAACACGGGGTCCCCGTTCGCTCCTCTAAAAGGCTTAGTATTTCAGCGGAAGCATCGGGTGAAGCGGTAAAGAGGAGCTCGTAGTCCTCGCCACCAGCCAGGGCCCATGCTGAGACGTCCTGCCCGGCAGCATGAGCCGTTTCCCTTGCAGCCGAACTGATCGGCACATTACCAAGCCAGATTTCGGCCCCGACCCGACTTGCCCGGCAGATGTGCCCGATGTCACTGATCAAGCCATCACTGACATCCACCAAGGAGTGCACCAGTGCTGAGCTGCCCAATTCCTGCCCCTCGCGAAGGCGCGGCTGAGGGGTGAGATGTCGCTGCACAACCTGCTTTCGGCTGTTTTCTGAGATGATCAATTCCGGTCGCCGGATCAGCTCCAAACCGGCCCTCGAATCACCCAGCCAGCCGGTTACCAGAATCAGGTCCCCTTTGCACGCCCCGCTTCTCAGCAGCAGGTTGTCGGGTGTCACTTTCCCCAGAAGGCAGAGATCAATCACAATATCCTTCTCTATCCGGCTGAGGTTGCCTCCCACGATAACGGCGCCGGCAAGGTTGAGTTGCTCATGCATCCCTTCATAGAGAGCATCAACGAAGTCCGTTTCGAGCTCCCGGGGCAGCGTCAGCGACACCAGAGCCCACAAGGGAGCTCCTGCCATGGCTGCGATATCGCTCACGTTGATGGCGGCAATCCTGCGACCCAGTTGATAAGGCGAGATAACACTTCGGGAAAAATGCACATTTTCGACCTGCACATCGCAAGTGGCCAAAAGGTATTCGGAGTCGGAGACCTTCAACACAGCCACATCATCCCCAATCCCCACAATTACTTCGGCGGGGGGGTGAGGCAAGGCGTTTTTGATGCGCTGGATGAGACCAAATTCTCCGAGCTGACTTATCTGCATCCTGCATGCTCCGGCTCTGTTCGCGCCGCCCTTGCCAACTGGTAAAGCTCCCTTGCCGCCTGTTCCGGGTCCGGCGCACCCAGGACGGCAGAAATGACGCAGACCCCGTGCACCCCTGCGCGCATGACCGCGCCAACATTGGCAGAATTAATGCCACCTATGGCGACGACCGGCAGGGGAGATCGCCCAACGAGCACTCTCACCTTTTCGAGGCCAAGGGGTTCTTCATGATCGGGCTTGGTCGGAGTGGCGAAAACGGGAGAAAGAGAAAGGTAATCAGCGCCTTCGCTTACGGCTTCATCCATGGCCCTGGCATCCTGGACCGAGACCCCCAGGAGTTTTTCTTTGCCGAGCAATCTCCTCGCTATTCGAACGGGCATGTCATTCTGGCCGAGATGCACTCCATCAGCATCGACAGCAAGGGCCACATCCAGGCGGTCATTGACCAGGAAGACCGCTCCCAATTGCTTGCAAACCTGCCGCAAGATCTCAGCCGATTTCACCATTTGACGAGTGGTGAGGCCCTTTTCCCGGTATTGAATGACCTTGGCCCCACCGCGAATCGCCGCGCCGATGACCTCAGCAAGCGAACGCGGGCCCACCAAGCGCGCGTCAGTAACCACATAAAGGGTCCAATCCATTGTACCCGGTTTTCTCACTCATCCGACCTCGGCGGATCAATATTATTTTTTCTTTTTGTTGGAATAATCTTTGTCCATTTCGAGAGTCAGCCAGTGTTCAAATTCTTTGGTCTCAACATCATCCAATTCGCGCTTGTAAGCCTGATCAACTTTCAGTCCTTCGATATCAGTGGTCTTTTCTCCTTTGGCAGCCTTTATTTGGTCGATCCCACGATTCACCACCGGCCTTTTGGAAGCGTAGGCAAGCGCCGTGTCTTCAGAAACGAGTCCGGCTTGATAAAGCTTAAGAATATAATCATCGAATGTGGTCCACCCAAAAGGCTGTGACTTTTCCTGTATATCGTAGAAAGTCTTCCCTTCAGATTCGCCGTTGAGAATGACTTCCTTGACCCGAAGGTTGGTTCCCATGATCTCAAAAGCTGCCACTCGACCTCCACCAATTCTGGGAAGAAGGCGCTGACAAACCACCCAGCGCAGCGAATCCGCCAACCTGATCCGAATCAACCGTTCCTCCTCCAAGTCAAACATACCGACGACGCGGTTAACCGACTGACCGGCATCACTCGTGTGTAAGGTGGTCAGCACCAGATGGCCTGTTTCCGCAGCGCTCAACCCAATTTCAATCGTCTCCCGGTCACGCATCTCCCCCACCAGGATGACTTTCGGTGCCTGCCGAAGCGCTGCTCTGAGGCCGTTGGCAAAGGTATCGAAATCCATACCCAGTTCTCTTTGGTTGAAGGTCGCCTTCCGGTGTGGGTGGACGAATTCTACAGGATCCTCGAGAGTAATCACGTGCGCCGCCCGATGGCGATTAATCTCGTCCAGGATGGCGGCAAGCGTTGTGGTCTTGCCACTCCCCGTGGCGCCAGTTACCAGGACGATACCATTCTTCTCGCCTGCTAGCTGCTTCAAAACCGGCGGCAGATTCAGCTCTTCGACCGTGGGTATGGCCGTCGGAAGCTGTCTCATAACAACGGATAAAGCGCCGCGTTGCGAGAAGATGTTAACCCGGAACCGCGCCCGGCCAGGCAGATGGTAGGAGAGATCGCAGGAACCATGGGTCAGAAGATGCTGAAGATTGCGGCGATCCTTACCAATGAGATTCAACACCACCATCTCAGTATGAAATGGCATCAACTCTGCCAGGCCCCAGTCTCCGCAGACAGGCAGCAGTTCTCCATCCACCTCGGCCTGTGGAGGCTTTCCAGCGGTGAAATTGATATCAGAGAGCTGAGGACGTTCATCAAGGATGTGAGTAAGGAGGTCATCCAGTTCTTTCTGTCGCATGGTTTCCCTCTCATTTTCAACGACAACCTATACCTCGGTGAAATCTGCCGGGGGTTCCTTCAAATAGGATTTGAATCGTTCCTTGTCTACGCATTTCATATAGGCCTCTTCAGGGCTGATCCTTCCTGCCTGCAGATGTATCGCAATCCCATCATCCAGGGTCTGCATGCCGTATTTCTTGCCGGTTTGCATGGAAGAGAGAATTTGGTGCGATTTGCTCTCCCGAATCATCGCCCGGACGGCATGGGTGGCAATGAGGATCTCCAATACGGCGATGCGCCCCTTGACATCGATGCGTTTAAAAAGCGCCTGAGAAAGGACTGCCCGAAGGCTGTCCGAAAGGGTGGACCGAATTTGGGCCTGTTCCCCTTGCGGGAAGACTTCGATGACGCGATCCACGGTCTTTACCGCACTGGTGGTGTGCAGGGTGGAAAAAACCAAATGGCCCGTGTTGGCTGCTTCGATGGCAAGACGGATGGTCTCCAGATCCCTCATCTCCCCTACCAGGATGATATCCGGGTCCTCACGCAGCGCAGCGCGCAGGGCGGAGGCGAAGGAACGGGTATGAGTGCCGACTTCGCGATGATTGATGACACAGCTTTTGCTCACGTGCACAAATTCAATCGGGTCTTCAATGGTAATGATATGATCTTTGCGCTTAGCGTTAACTTCATTCATGATCGCGGCAAGGGTTGTGGATTTGCCGCTTCCGGTTGGGCCGGTGACCAGAACCAGGCCTCTCGGCAGCATCGCCAATCTGGAGATGACACCGGGCAGGTTCAGTTGCTCCACCGTGAGAATCTCATCCGGAATCTCCCGGAATACTGCGCCGATGCCGTTCTTTTGCATGAAATAATTGGCGCGATACCGGGCTAAGCCTGGGATTTCGTACGCAAAATCCAGATCTCCCGTCTCCTCGAAGACCTTGATTTTTTCCTCCGGAGTGATCTCGTAGAGCATGGCTCGCAACTCGTTATCGTCGAGCACATTGAACTTGACGCGCTCAAGGTCACCCCTGATTCGCAACACCGGCTGCTGCCCCGAAACCAGGTGAAGGTCTGATCCCTTTTGTTCATGCAATAGTTTAAAAAATGCATCGATCCGTGCCATCAGACCCTCTCAAGATTCGGTAGGAGATCTAAAATTCAAGATTGATCCAGTGCCTGTGTCTTTCATCCAGGCGCCAGAGCCCGGCTTGTTCGGCAGCGTCCAGAGCTTCTTCAAACTCCTGGTGGGTGATGCGCCTTCCAAGGTGAGGCCTGCCGAGAGCCTGGCCACAGGCGTGGTACTGATCCATGACGTTCAGGTAGGTGTTCCGCGATATTTCCCGGGAGATAAACTGGACGACGGAAGCCGTCCCGGAAAGCCCGTTGGGCATGACCAAATGGCGCACCAAGAGGCCCCGCTTTGCAATACCGGAGGCATCGAGCTGCAAATCTCCCACTTGGCGGTGCATCTCGCGAATGGCGGTGCGTGCTCGTTCCGGGTAATCGGGAGCGTCACATAACTCTCGAGCCGCTTCCGCGTCCCAAAACTTGAAATCCGGCATGTAGATATCCACAACACCATCCAATAGCTTCAGAGCAGAAGCCCGTTCATAGCCACCACAATTGTAGACCAAGGGGACGTGGAGTCCCAGTTCGACTGCTAGAGGCAGAGCCTCGAGGATCTGGGCAATCACATGAGAAGGAGTGACGAGATTGATGTTGTGACAACCCTGCTGTTGAAGATGAACCATGATCCCGGCCAGTTCCTTCGCCGAAACTGCTGTTCCCTCACCCCCGTGGCTGATATCGTAGTTCTGGCAGAAAATGCAGTACAGGTTGCAGTGGGAAAAGAAAATGGTTCCCGAGCCCCTCCTGCCGACCAATGGTTTTTCCTCTCCGAAGTGCGGCCCATAGCTCGCGACCACTGCCTGTCGCGGGGTGCGACAGTATCCTCGCTCTCCAGCAATACGGTCCACCTTGCAGAACCTTGGGCAGAGGGTGCATCGCTTCAGCCAGCGAAGACTCCGGCGAATTTTTTCTTCCAACCGGCCGGAACGATATGCTTCAAGGTAAGCCGCCGACACGAGCGATTCCTTCGTTCCAGGACTCAGGATCCAGCCAAAAACAACCTTTGCGATGGAAACGGTGCTGCTTCAATCCCTCAGTGTGAACAGTCTAACCTCTTCGCTCAATCCTGCAAAGATTCTTTAGGGAGGATTGCGACCTCTATTTCACCCAGCAGCGCCTTCTTGAACTTCACGGCATCATCTTCCGACCCGACAATGGCCCCATAGTGCATGGGGATGGCCAGCCCCGGCTTGATGGCGCGAGCTGCCTGAATCGCTTCCTCGGCGGTCATCACATAGGTCCCGGAAACCGGGAGGAAGGCAACATCGACGCGGAGGTCCTTCATCTCGGGGATGAAATCCGTGTCGCCGGCGTGATAGTAACGAATACCATCCAAAGACACCACGAAGGAAAGCATGGCCGCCTTCTTGGGATGAAAATCCTTGTTCGTATTGTACGCCGGTCCTACCTCGATATTCACGCCCTTTACCTGGAGCGTGTCACCAGGCGCCACAATCCGAACATCCCCCTGGAACTTTGTGGCCGATGCCGCGTCCGTCACAATGGTCGTCTCTTTCTGTTGAATCTTCGCCACATCATCGGGAGAGCAATGGTCAAAGTGGTCGTGGGTGATCAAAATGAGATCGGCCGGTCGTGCAGTGCTGATCTGGAACGGGTCAAAACATACCGTGACGCTTCCCTCAAGCCACATCGTATCGTGCCCCAGCCAGTGTATCTTCTTGACGATCTCTTCGCTTTTCATGGCCATCCCCTTGCTTCTGTCGGACTTTTCTATCCAGGTTAGGTGCTATTCTATCATGAACCTCTCTCCTTGCCCACGCCATCCCTTTTGAGTTAATCTGGCTTTCGATAACAGGGAGCGCAGAGGATTGTCAAGGTCTGCCGTCAGTTTTCTGCCCATGACATAAGGTGTTCAGATGAATGAAAGATCTTAACCTAAATAACTGTAAATGCAATGGAATCAGGGGTAAAGGTACGTGATTCAGCGGTTTTTGGATATGTTGCTCAAGCGCCGATGGCAGGGGTTCAAAGTCATTCATCATGCCATCCTTCCTGCTCAAGAGGCAAGTTACGGCACGCTTCAAGACCCGCTCCCGGACAGCCTCCAGGAATCCCTCCCAAGACTCGGCATCACCAGGCTCTACAGCCATCAGTCGCGGGCCCTTGAGCGCATTCGTTCAGGAAGTCACCTGGTCGTCGCTTCACCTACCGCAAGCGGGAAGTCACTGATCTACAATCTGGCGGTCTCTGAGGCGCTCCTGCAAGACCATGAGCAGCGGGCTCTGTACCTTTTCCCGATCAAAGCCTTGAGTCGAGACCAACTGGAGGCTCTGAAAACTTTTTTTGAAATGCTTCACGCTGGCATGGACCGAACTCTCTTCCGGGCTGCCGTCTACGATGGGGACACCACTCCCCATCAGCGAGCCAAAATACGCGGAAATCATCCCCATATTCTGCTTACCAATCCGGACATGCTCCATTATGCCCTCCTGCCTTACCACAACAAGTGGGAACGTTTCTGGAAGAAGCTTCGTTTTGTGATCGTCGATGAGATGCATACCTATCGCGGTGTCTTTGGGAGCCACGTTGCCCAGATTCTCAGGCGCCTCCAGAGGATCTGTCGATTTTATGGAAGCGCACCGCAGTTCATACTCCTTTCCGCAACCATCGCCAACCCGCAGGAGCTTGCACAGCAACTTATCGGTAAACAGCCTAGTGGCATCGAAGTCATCCCTGAGAACGGCGCACCCCAGGCGAAACGTCATTTCGTCTTTATGGAGCCGGAGGAAGGCTTGGGAGGCCATGTCTCAAGCTTGGCAGCGCGCCTGATTGTGAAAGCAGCGGAAGGCGGGCTCAAGACGATCGCCTTTACCCAGTCGCGCAAGATCACCGAATTGATCCACATGAGCGTCCTGCGCGCAGCGCCGCAACTGGCAAATCGAGTCAGTTCATATCGTGCCGGTTTTCTCCCGGAAGAGCGGCGGATAATCGAGCAAAAACTGTCGGGTGGGCAGCTCTCGGCGGTCATCTCCACAAGCGCCCTGGAGATGGGCATCGATATTGGTGGCTTAGACCTGTGTATCCTGGTGGGCTATCCGGGAACGGTAATGAATACCTGGCAGCGTGGCGGCAGAGCCGGGAGAAGCGGTCGGGAATCAGCGATCATCCTGCTGCCCCAGTATGATGCTCTGGATCAATATATCGTTCACCATCCGCAGATATTTCTGAGCAGCGGATACGAAATCGCCGTTACTGATCCGCTCAATGAAGAAATTCTCAAGGCCCACATCCCTTGTGCTGCGGCCGAGCTGCCCCTGGAAATGAACGAGGTCGCCAGGCAGGAACAACCGTTTGGCGATCTGGTGGATTCCTTGACCAGAACAGGAAAACTCCGCCAGACCGGGGACGGCAAGCAGTGGTTGGCGGCTTCCGCCCATCCCCATCGGCAGGTCGATATTCGCTCGGTTGGCTCGGCATATGTTATTTTGAAAAATTCCGAGAATGATCGGCCTATTCCTTTAGGGAAAAGCGAAGGCATTCGGGCGCTTAAAGAATGCCATCCGGGAGCTGTCTATTTGCATCGGGGGGAAACGTATCAGGTGCAAAGTTTGGATCTGGCAAATCGGGTGATTCACGTGGAGCCTTCTCAGGTTTCCTATTTCACGCGTGTCAAGAGTGAAAAGGAGACGGAGATCCTGGAAATAATGGCCTCAAAACCGGTGGGGAACTTCCTTGTGCGCCTCGGCCGGCTGCGGGTCACGGAAACCATTACCGGCTACGAGAAACGAGCTCTTTTTTCCCAGGAACTCCTTGGAACGGACGCGCTTGACCTTCCTCAGCAGACCTTTGAAACCGTTGGTTTCTGGATCGAAATCGAACCCGACCTGGTGAAGCGCATTCAAGCCGCCAAGCTCCACTTCATGGGCGGGATTCATGCTGTTGAACACGCCGCAATCAGTATGTTTCCGCTCTTTGCTCTGTGTGACCGAAATGACATCGGCGGGATTTCCGTGCCTCTGCATCCGCAAGTGGAGAAGGCCGCCATCTTCATTTATGACGGCTATCCGGGAGGGATTGGCCTGGCCGCGAGAGGCTACGAAATGATCTTGCCGCTTCTCGAAAAGACCAAAGACCTGGTTGCTTCCTGCTCGTGTCCCGATGGGTGTCCGGCTTGCATTCACTCACCGAAGTGCGGGTCAGGCAACAAACCCCTGGATAAAGAAGCAGCTCTTGCGCTGCTCAGATATCTCCTGGGGGAATGGAGCATTTCTGAGAACCTTGCACCATCCCAAGGTAATGAATCCAGTGCGGTTTGCCCGGTATCCACTGCACCTCAGCCACCACCGCCACCGGGCATTGGATTCTTCGACCTGGAAACGCAGCGCTTGGCAGATGAGGTCGGGGGATGGCAAAACAAGCACCTGATGCGAGTTTCGGTGGCAGTCCTCTATGAAGCTCACACAGACACCTTCAAGATCTTCAGGGAAGAGGATATCGGATCATTTCTCAAGAGCCTGCAGACCCTGGACCTGGTGGTGGGCTTCAACATCGCAGCCTTTGACTATGAGGTCCTCCGCGCATACGCCTCATACGATCTCCGTAAACTTCCGACGTTTGACCTGCTGTGCGAGATCCATCAAGTGCTGGGGTTTCGTTTGAGCCTGAACCATCTTGCCGAAAACAATCTTGGCACGGCCAAAACCTCTGACGGAGTGCAGGCGGTCAGATGGTTTCGAAAAGGCGAGTGGGACCCCCTCATCGAGTATTGTAAACAGGATGTTATCCTCACCAGGGACTTATTCTACCGGGCGCTTGAAACAGGCTACCTCCTCTACTCCGACCGCCAGGGTCGGCTCTTGAGGGTTCCCACACCCTGGAACCTCCAGGATTTGTTGTCTCAAAACCCAGGCAAGTGATAGATGGTTGACGTTTTTCCATGGCGCCTCTTCAGAGACGAAGGTTTGCACCGATACCTGACCCTTGAATTCACTTCTCAATAGTCTTACAATAATTATTAACCTGATGATGGGAGCAGTTAGCGCGATTATTGCTAGAGAAAGCAATCTGTATTGATGCGTCGCTCGTTGCTCTGATCAAATGCATAACCTGAATCTGAGGCAGATCCTGAATCATTCGCTTTCTATTTCGCGCTTAAGGAAAGAAGGATTAAAGTGACAATGAGTCCTGTGTATACTTCCAGAGATTTTAGCCATGAGTCATTAGAAGTTTCTTACCGCACTCCTGCACCACAAGGCCTGTTTTCGCTTTCCGAGCTGGCTGGCGAAGAAGAGTCCTGGTTCGCCCTCTATGTTCAGGTTAACCACGAAAGGGAAGTCACCAACCGCTTAGAGCAAAAAGAGATTGGCTCTTTCCTGCCGTTGATGGAGTGCTGGAGCAAACGGAAGGATCGACGGAAGAAGGTCTCCGTGCCCATGTTTCGGGGGTATATCTTCGTGCGCACAGTCCTTGATAACTATACTCATGTCAATATCCTCAAAACACCTGGAGCGTTGAGGATCCTTGGGAATTCGGAAGGGCCTGTGCCCATTCCCCATTTTCAGATAGAGAACCTGCAGACAGTCCTCAGATCTCCCAACCCGTTGACCTTGAACCCCTATCTCAAGGAAGGTAATTGGGTGCGAGTCGTTCGCGGGCCTTTGGCCGGGTGTATGGGGATTTTATTAAGGCATAACCCGAAAAAGGGAAGACTGATTGTGAGCATCGATATGATTTGCAAGTCTGTCAGCGTGGAGCTTGACGTGGAAGATGTCGAAGCCACCATGCCGCCACCTGTGAACACCGTTAGCTGAGCACAGTCCTTTTATTCGTTATTCCTCGAAAAAGACTCCTTGCTGGTGAGTGAGCCCGTCAAAGCCTCATTTCCCATTTTCATCCTTCACGGGCGTTGAGCAGGAATAAAATCACCTGGAAAAGAGGTATACTCTAACCCGACTTCCCTGATCCAAGCCTTCAACATGCGCAGGAACGGTCAGATAACCATCTGCTCGGCCGAGCACACTGATCATGGCCGACTTGCCGAAAATTGGTCTGACAAGCAACGCTTCACCATCCCTGGCAAGCGCCACCGGAACGTAATCGGTTCGGCCATGGACCGAGGGGAGTTGGTTGGCAAGGATGCCAAACAAGGTGCTCCCATGATCCTGAGCGAGATCTGTTCCCGCCCTCCCTTCAAGCACGGCCAGGGAAGGCAAAACCAGTGCTCTGCAAACCATGAGAGCAGATACCGGGTGCCCGGGAAGGCCCCAGAAGATCTTCTTACCTATGCGCGCCAGAATAGTAGGCTTTCCCGGCCGAATGGCGACTCCGTGCACGAGCAATTCCGCATCAGCGAATGCTCCTAAAATCCGGACGGTGAAGTCTCGCATCCCCACAGAACTTCCCCCGGAAAGAACCACGACATCATGTTCCTGAAAGGCATTCCGGCAGATATCGACAAGCGCTTCCAGGCGATCCTCAACGGCCGCCAGATAGCTTACGGTGGCTCCAAATTGTTCGATCTGAGCCGCCAGGGTGAAGCTGTTAATGTCGCGCACCTTCCCAGGCGGCAGGACAGGAGTCGAAACCGGCACAATTTCATCCCCGGTGGAAAGAATCGCCACACGCGGACGGCGGTAGACAGCAACACAGTCAATACCCACGGCAGCGAGCATCCCCACATCCTGCGGGCGCAGGCTCCATCCCTGGGGGAACAATATCTCACCGACGGGGATATCTTCCCCTCTCTTGAGGATATTTTCGCCAGGAGCTACGGTCCTGGTCACCTCAACGGTTCGCGCATCGAGAGGATAGGTGTATTCAACCATAACCACAGCATCCGCGCCAGCCGGGAGCATGCCCCCGGTGGGAATGGCCATGGCTTTCCCCGGCTCTATTTGCCGTGACACCGCTTCACCCATGGACACTTCGCCGGCAATCTCAAGCAGTGCCGGCAGCGCCTCGGACGCCCCAAAGGTATCTTGAGCACGGACCGCATAGCCATCCATGACGGCACGATCGAAATGAGGCACCGGTTCAGGGGCCAGGATCTCGGTGGCCAGCACCCGGCCGCAGGCGGAACCGAGTTCCATGATTTCGCTCGGCAGTGGCTCAAGGCTGTTTAAAATCTCCAGGACTTCGTCCACGTTCTTGACTTTAAGAAATTGCATCATGATATCCACCCCGATTTTGAATTTGACGCTGTAGAGGATAGATCTTTTGGCGCTCGGAGGGAAGGGCTTTAGATCCGGAAAGCTGTGGCTTGATCAATGCGGCTGACTGATCTGGTCCGGCCCCAGAGAGAGTGGCGCGATTCGGGGAGGATACAGGCGGGCTTCAGGGAATGCCTTGAGGTTCTTGAAGGGGGTAAGTCCAGGGGGGAAGCCTGATGCTTTCCCCCCTCTGGTGAGGCTCTCGTGGAACAGTTTCGGCGGCGGTTAACCGCCGCCGAAACGATAGGTAGTCTGAATTTTTCTGGTGGTGTATCCGTCTAGCTATATTACTTTTGCAAAAGCAACCTTCGCAATCTTGCCCATTTCGCCAAGGTTTTCGACAACCGTGATTCCTGCGGCCTGCATGGCTTTGATTTTGCCCTGAGCGGTCCCGCTCGAACCACTGATGATCGCGCCAGCGTGCCCCATGCGGCGGCCAGGAGGAGCCGTGAGGCCGGCGATGAAGCCGATGACTGGCTTGGTCACGTTCTTTTGCACGAAATCTGCAGCTTCTTCCTCGGCAGATCCGCCGATTTCTCCGACCATAATGATGGCCTTCGTTTGCGGATCAGCCTGAAAAGCTGAGAGGCAGTCAATAAAGTTGGTGCCGTTTACGGGGTCTCCGCCAATGCCGATAACCGTACTCTGGCCAATGCCCATGGTTCCAATCTGGTGCACCGCTTCATAGGTCAGGGTTCCGGAACGGGAAACGATGCCAACGGGGCCGGGCGTATGAATGTTGCCTGGCTGAATGCCGATCTTGCACTGGCCGGGAGTGATGATTCCGGGGCAGTTGGGCCCGATGAGTCGGCTCTTGCTACCCTTAAGGTAATTCTTGACCTTCAGCATATCCATGACCGGAATGCCCTCGGTAATGGCAACGATCAGGGGAATTCCAGCCTCGATGGATTCCAGAATGGCATCCGCACAGAATGGAGGCGGTACAAAAACCATGGCGGCGTTGGCGCCGGTTTCCTTGACCGCTTTGGCTACCGTATTGAAGACCGGGATGCCTTCAACATTCTGACCGCCTTTGCCGGGGGTCACACCCGCGACCACGTTCGTGCCGTAAGCCTTGCAATTCATCGTATGAAACTGGCCTTCTTTACCAGTAATACCCTGAACTACCAGTTTTGTATTATTGTCCACCCAAATGCTCATGTGATTTCCCCCTTTTATCCTTTGGCGACTGCTGCAATTTTTTGGGCGGCGTCTGAGACGTCTTTTGCCGTTATCAGGTTAAGCCCGGATTTCTCCAGGATCTCCCGGCCTTGTTCCACGTTGGTTCCTTCCATGCGGATAACCACAGGAATATTGATGCCGACTTTCTTGGCCGCTTCGACCACACCGTTGGCCAGTCTGTCGCACCGCAGAATGCCGCCGAAGATATTGATAAGCACGCCCTTAACGGCAGGATCGGCCAAGATGATGCGGAAGCCGTTTTCCACCTGCTCGGCACTGGCGCCGCCGCCAACATCCAGGAAGTTTGCGGGGGCCCCACCAGCCTGTTGGATAATGTCCATGGTCGCCATGGCCAGACCGGCGCCGTTCACCATGTTGCCGATATTTCCGCCCGGCATTTTGATGTAATTGAGATCGAACTTGGAAGCCTCGACCTCGGCGGGATCTTCTTCGGTGAGGTCCCGGTATTCCGCGATGTCTTTGTGGCGGTAAATGGCGTTGTCGTCAAAATTGATCTTGCCGTCCAGAGCGATTACCCTGTTGTCCTTGGTGAGCACCAACGGGTTGATTTCCAACAGGGAGCAGTCATAGTCCACGCACAGCTTGTAGAGAGCGGCAACCATGGCGTTGAACTGCTTGATCAGTTCCGGCTTCAGATTCAGCCCGTAGGCGAGCTCATTGGCATGGAAGCCCTTGAATCCCAGCAGCGGATCGATGTAAACTTTGATAATCTTTTCCGGGGTCTTGGCAGCCACTTCCTCGATATCCATACCACCGGCTTCGCTCGCCATGAACACTATTTTAGCGGTTGCTCTATCGGGGAGCACACTAAGATAGAGCTCTTTTTCAATGGGCAAGCCTTCTTCCACTAGAAGCTTCTGAACCAACTTGCCTTCCGGCCCGGTCTGGTGAGTCACCAGGGTCATGCCCAAAATAGCGCTGGCATACTGATCGACTTCGGCTGCCGTCTTAGCGAGCTTTACGCCGCCGCCTTTACCGCGGCCACCGGCGTGGATCTGAGCTTTAACAACTACCGGGAAGACGCCCAATTCAGCACCAACGGCCTTTGCCTCTTCAACACTGAACGCCGCCTTCCCACGAGGAACCGGTACCCCAAACTTCCTGAACAACTCTTTCGCTTGATACTCGTGAATTTTCATAGTTCTCCTCGCTATCCCCGAAACAACTCCATCTGTGCAGATCTCATCTCACCAACGAGAGCCCTCATCAATAAAGCATCTGCTTCCAATCGGTTTAATATTCCTATATGAAATATCTCACAATGTCAAACGTTGTTTGCAAATTTTTGGCGTCCAGGTGAAAGCCGTGCGTCTTGCAGATCCATCTTGCTGGTGGTATATATTTTACCGCTTAAAGAGAGCCCTTTGATGGTTTTTCAATAGCCTGCTGGAAGGCTATCCCGGCTGCGGCAGGCTTTTTTGCGCAGCCACGACCGGCGCCTGAAGGCCCCAAGACCTTT
>JADGQM010000449.1 GCA_017881795.1 Syntrophobacteraceae bacterium | reverse complement strand
AAGTCCCGCAGGTACAGCGCGTCCTGAATGGCATAGAACCGAAAGGCGTCCTCCGCCAGGGCGCCGTCGGTAAGCCCCGTCAGGAAAGGATGTGCCAGAATGCGGTCATAAATTCCCGCAATCCTTTGCCAGAGTGTCTCGGAAAATGCTGCCATGATGGTTCTCCTTTGGCGACGGTGGTCACTCAGCTGCTCCAGTGCTCAGGGCATAGATCGTGTCCCAAAACAGCAGTTCATAACCCTGGAGCATCCTGGCAGCCCGGACGATGCGGCGGGGCTCAACGCCCCGTTGCAGCCCGGCGCTAATGATTGCCAGGGCCTGTGGGCTGACGTCGGGCGGTGCGGCGGCGAACTGGGTAAAGAACCGCAGGTCGGCCTCCTGCATGCCATAACGCTCGCACAAGGCCTGGGCCATACGGCCACAATTGGCCCCCCAGGCAGCAAAGTTCACCGACAAGGCAGCGGTTACTTCGGCATCGGTGCCGTAGAGGCATAAATAGGCCAGGTAGGCGCTATAAGCCTGGCCGCCCGGCGCCGGCTCGTATGCCGCGCAAACGGTCGGCGACATCCCAACGGCCGCTGCCAGCGCCTCCAAGGCATCCAGTGCCGCCGCTTCACCCTGCAACACGTCGCGAAAGAACTGCTGGCCAGCGGACTGCTCACAGCGCGAGATCAGAAGAGCAATGCTGCGCAAATCCCCAGGGATGATATGACACTGCTCACCAACAAAACACCGCAACCGGGCGGCCGCAATGCTGCCCTCCTCGATGGCGTGCAAATACGCGTGTTGGCGAATCTGCTGTTCGACGTTGCGCAACGCATCGTGGATGGCGTTCACGAGTGATTGGGCTGCAGAGATTGTCCCATCTGCCATAGTGGTTCCTCCTCTACCGGGAGTCAAAAACAAAAACTGCTGGTAAAAGCGGATGAGCTCTTCCGCCTCATAGAATCCTCAGTTTCGTCTACTATTACCATAGACGAGGCCGGAGAGATAGGAGACCGGATGCTCGATTGAGCTATAGACCGGCTAAAGTTTTTGAACTCACTTCCGCCGCCTCTGGTAGAGGATCGGAATGAGCGAAACAAGGAAGGATGCCGACCTGCTCTTCGCGGAAGCCTATTTCTTTGGGAAGAAAGTCACATTTCCCATGGATTTCATAATCTTGTCACAACCTGTGGCAAAGACCGGAGTGCCGTGAGTGGTCTTGACCCAGATGAGCGCGGAGAGGTTGGCGAGAAGAGGTGAATCGAAATTTGAGTGCGCTGACGATGGAAAAGTGATCGAAATTTAGAAGGAAAGAGAGGGCAGAAGCCTCGTTGATTGAAGCCCCTAAGTCTTTTCTTTTGACATAATTTATCCGGACACGTATTCTCGATGTGGGATCAAAAGTTTTGCTTCGGGGGGCTAGGCCTAGCACATACGAATGGCATTTATAGCCGAGGTAAAATGCAAGTTGAGATCTCATCTCCGGAATGAAGATTAAGCTTTTTATTGATACTCCTTTTTTGCCCCTTGACTTTCACGCTAAGTAAGAGGCTCCTAATACGTCACGATGTTCCGGATGGGCCCCTTGTCAGAAAGGGACTGCGATAAGCCCAAAAGGATGGGAGTTTTGAGGAGACTTGCTTCATGAAAAGAACGTTTGCATGGGTGATGGCTGTGCTTTTCGCGGTGACGGGGTATGGTTGGCTGCGGTGCGCGGAAGGTGGAGAACTGGAAAAAGGGAAAGCACTCTATGAAGATCGATGCCTGCTTTGCCACGGTCCCAAAGGCGATGGTAAGGGACCAGGATCCATTGCGCTGGATCCAAAACCCGCCAACTATACCAAAAAGAGCTTCTGGGAAGATCCAAACATTCAACAAAAAATCCCCGAAACCATAAAGGCCGGTAAAGGGCAGATGCGGCCATCCCCCGACCTGAAAGACGAAGACATTCAGGCCATTATTTTGTACATGACCACGACCTTCAAACCTAAATGAACGGTTAGAGCAAAACGGAGGAAGAACCTGTAATCAATTTCACCCGCTACAAACTGGTAAAGCTTTGCTTCGGAGAGTCTTAGCGATTGTTTTTCTTCAAAACTCTTTTCTAAGGAGGCCCGAGATGAATAAGCAAAAACTGACCAAGGTAATTTTCCTAATGACCGCCTTCGCGCTGATCTCGATGCTGTCAGCAAGAGAAGCGCCCGGGGTGCCAAGTTTTAAACGTCAGACAGGCCAAGACTGCCTTGCTTGCCATACCATCTTCCCCGAGCTAACACCAGTCGGTCGAGCTTTCAAGCTAACCGGTTACGTTTTGAGCAAGAGCGATAAGCCTTATCAGTTCCCGCCGCCCATCTCGGCTATGGCACAAGTCTCTTTTACAAATACCAGAAGCTCATTACCATCTGACTCGGTGGGAGATATCTGGTCTTCTCATTTTCTCTCTTCCGGCAATAATAACATAGCCGCGCCTCAGCAATTGAGCCTCTTTTACGCAGGCAAAATTTACGATAAAGTAGGTGCGTTTGTTCAGGGCACTTACGGAAGTGACAGCAATAAAGTCGCCATGGACTATGCGGATATCCGTTACGCAAACAGCTTTTCGATATGCGATAGGGACTTGATTTACGGGATTACCCTGAACAATAACCCGACTATGGAAGATGTTTGGAATAGCACTCCGGCCTTTTCCTTTCCTTATGCCACTTCGAATGTTGCGCCAACTCCCGCGGCGAGTACCCTTATCGATAATACCCTGGCTGCGCAGGTTGGTGGAGCTGGTCTATACGCTTACTTCAATAACCTGATCTATGCGGCGTTCTCGGTCTACCGCACGGCGGACACCGGGATCACCTACCCTTTTGGCGCCGGCAACACAATTGACAGCATTGTGGACGGTGCCGCCCCTTATTGGCGTGTGGCCCTCCAAAAACAGTGGGGCGAACACTCCTTTGAGCTGGGTACTTATGGGATGGTGGCGAATGTGTACTCCGAGTCTAATACGACTTCGCCCACAAATCATTTCACGGATGTGGCCCTCGATGCACAGTAT
Organism: Syntrophobacteraceae bacterium; assembly: GCA_017881795.1. Classification (GTDB taxonomy): domain Bacteria; phylum Desulfobacterota; class Syntrophobacteria; order Syntrophobacterales; family Syntrophobacteraceae; genus JADGQM01. The sequence continues at coordinate 151 of JADGQM010000449.1, read as the reverse complement.
CAGTTTATTCATGGGAACCACATTATTTCAGCTCAAACTACCTATATTCATGAAAACCAAAATCTCGCAGGCAGTTTTGCCCAGGGAAGTGCGGCAAACCAGACTGACAAGCTGTATACCTACAGAATCAATTTAAACTACTATTACAGAA
>JADGQM010000448.1 GCA_017881795.1 Syntrophobacteraceae bacterium | reverse complement strand
CGGGCTGCGAAAAGATGACGCGAAACGAACCTGTGCGCAAGTCTGTTGAAATGATTGAGAAGGAGCTTGGGATGTGAAATGTGTAGACGTGACCCCGTTTCCCCATAGGTCGTACTGCATTTGCAGCCTTAGCCAGGTCTCCGGCGTGCCGCCGAAGGCCTTGGATAGACGGATAGCCATTTCCGGCGATACGCCGCTATGACCGTTCAGGAGCTCGGACAGCGCCTTGCGCGTGACGCCGAGGCCTTTCGCCGCCGCCGTGACGGTCAGGCCCAGCGGTTCAAGGCACTGGTCACGGATGATTTCGCCGGGGTGCGACGGATTGTGCATCTTCATGGTTGCCTTCCTTTCTCGCGGTCAGTGGCAGTCGACAAGGTCGACATTCGTCGCGGGCGCGTCCGCCCGTAATCCGGCTTCTATCGGGAACTGTGCCGTCGGTCTCTTGCGCTTTCTTAGTACACATCAGCACAAAAAAGTGACCGAAAACCATGGTGGTTGAGTGGAGCGACAGCGTAACCCAACGATGGTTTTCGGTGGGTTATGGCGCAAAAAGACGCGCCTAACCCACCCTACGCATCGAATTCGGACACGCTTTTATGCGGAGCTGTACTAAGGGTCCCAAACTTTGACCGTTGTCAGATCCAACTGGTTTATATCCGAACGATGTGATCTTTCAGGCGGCGGATCGTCTCTTTGGTAAATTCCTTATCGCGGTAGTAAATTTGCTCAAAATCCTCTACGAATATTCGCGCCCGGTTTCTTATATCTTCTTGGTCTACTCGGTTGATGAATTCTTCCAGACCTTCATATTCTTCTTTCTCATACCCGTATGCGGACATTTTGCGTAAGAACTTTGATACGATTCTTTCTTCACGATTCTTATGAGTTTTGATCAGGGTGTAGAGGAGCAGTGAGAGCGCGATGAATAGGCCAAGACCTGCCAGGTGATTTCTGATGGAGGAGGTGTCCAGATGTAATTTCATGTCAGGCCGGTTGATACGTTCCCGGACTGCGGTCAGTATTTCAAGCTGTTTGCTGAAGTCGTATTCGATGATGACTTTGTACCAGTAATAGTTGAAGGTGTCTAAAATCAGCCTCAGTTGGAGGAGAGCCGTGCTGCCCATTCTGCTCCAGGGGATTTCCAGAAGGGGTGGGGTTGGGTCGAGCCTCACCCATCCGTGCTTTCCCAGGAAGGCCTCGACCCAGACGTGAGCATTCCGTTGGGTCACCAGGTAATACTTTCCGGCGTTATTATAAGATCCTCCCCGGTAGCCTCCGATGAGCCGGGCTGGAATCCCGGCCATGCGCAGCATGACCGCCAGGGATGAGGCAAAGTATTCACAGTTCCCCCGTTTGTTAACGAACAGGAAATCTTCGAGGGGACTTTTGGAAACCGGAAGGTTCTCGAGCGAATATTCATAACCGCCACGCTGGAGAAAGCGCAGAAGGGCCTTCATTTGCTCTTCTTCCGAGGTCTTTGGAGCAAGGCTCTGGACCAACTCTCTCAGCTTGGGGGCGAAGTTGTCAGGAAGCTGCAAATAGTGACTTCGGTCAATCATGGCCTGCGGAAGATTAAAGAGGATTTTAGACGTGGCTCGGTATCTTATTCTCTCGAATATGTAGCTTTTGAAGGGATATATCCGGGTCCGGGAATATTTGTTTCGATAAACTGAAAACGAAATGGGTTTATCCAAAGCGAACAGGTACTTGTTTCCATAAGGCTCGAGATAGATGGTCTGCCCAATCTTCTGACCTTCCATGGAATCCAGTGACAAGTCCTCCTCTATTTCCGAAGCGCTGAGCCATTTGAAGCCATCGAATCGATCCAACACAACGCCTCGCCAGTAAAGTTTACTGTCCTCTATCCGCTCCATTTCGGCGCGAAAAATGACGGCGTTGTCTTCCTGGATGTCGGCGACCTGCCCCAGGGAGACCGAGTCGGTAAAGCCGGACCGGGCATAACCGACCTTGTTAAGAAAACTGAGAAAGGGGAAGGCGGTGCGGGGGAGAATTACAAAAAAGAGCAGGCTGAGCGGAATGGAGATAAGGAAAATCAAAAGGGACTGGACTATGACTTTGCGCAGGGTTTCCCGGGTGATGGTCATCTCGGGATTATGGGAAAAATAGGCCAGAAGAATGAGGGAAATCGTCGCCAGCATCAGAAACAGTGACAGGTAAAATAAAAAGGTGATGCTCATTGAGATCAAAGTGGAGCCGATGAGCAGAAACATGCAGATGGTGTAGATCTGCATATAGTCGCGAATCTTCTTGTCTTCGAGGAGTTTTATCGCTACCAGGATAATCAGGGTATCCAGGATCGGTTCGATGAGATATTCGGGGGTCACCCGATAACTTGCCAGGAAAAGAATCACCAGAGAGATGCCGTTCAGCAGCCATCGCGGTATTTCAACAACCCTTCGGTAATCAAACCACACCGCGCCAAGCGACAGGCAGAGAAAGCCGACCAGATGATACGTGTCAAGATATTCCATCACGGCTGAAAAGCTCATGACGACGCACAGGTAAGTAATAATCTTGATGATGTCTTTAATTCTGACCATAAAGCGCCAACTTGGTCAAAAGCATAACTTTGTGATTTGCAGAAAGATCCGGCTTATAGGTTTCATCGCCTATTATAAGCCCCACTGCCGTGCCGGCTTGCATTAGCTTTACGATCATGTAAGCAATACTGGATATGGTCTGTTCAAGATCGTGCTCGGTCAGTCGGTGAAAATCAAGCATAACATTGGGCGATTCAATGGCTGAAAGTTCTTTAGTCTTGAGCTGGCCGGTCTTGGCTGTGGCTTTCCAACTGATGTATTTAACCGGATCTCCGGAAACATAGTTGCGTATGGATAGGAGATCGGAATCGTAGCCGGAAGCGTCCGAGGAGAGGTCGCCTTTCCATCGCGTCTGGTCGCTAAAGAGTTGGCTCAGGCTGCATCGCTGCAGTTTGGGGAAGATCATCAATTCCAAATTTTTGGGAATTCTCCGGTAGCGGGTAAAGAAATTGAATGGAAATACCGAGGCAACCACAATGTCGGTTATGGTGTGGAGGCCCCGGCCTTGAAAAACCATATTCAGGTACAGCACCGCCGTAGATCTTGGGCCGACGATAGGGAATAACACTTCCTGGTCATCGATCAAAATCCTGATCAAAAAGGCCGGCATAAATCTTCGCTCGTT
>JADGQM010000138.1 GCA_017881795.1 Syntrophobacteraceae bacterium | reverse complement strand
AGATTCCTCCGCCCTGGTCCGGATCATAGAAACGATAACTCGGGTCGACGACCACCGCTTCGATCCTGCGCAGACCGATGCGGTCAATCATGCGGTTGGCTGCGGCGTTGTCGGAACGACGCATCATCTCTATCATATCTCGATAAATCTCGTAGGTTTCCACCAGCGTCCCGTCCTCGAAACCGCAGTAGGCGGAAAGAAGAATGGCGAGCTTGGCGAGACTGCCCGCATACATCATGGTGCTGCCATTAACCTGGGCGAAACGCGGCGCCGCCGGGTCGGTTAAATCCACCACCCCCACGGCCATTTTCTCTTTGCTGATCAACGCTTGCCACAACGAGCTCCACTTTAGGACTCGCGCCAACCGGTCCTCGAGGCTGTTGTCTTCATACGTGGACAGGGGGTGCCACGCATCCTCGCTGATCAGCATTGGGAGCGGAGGAAGCTCAGCGTGGACCAGATTCGCGGCAAAGAGAAGCGGCGAAAGCAGGACAAGAAGGCCCGCGACCACAAATTTCATGATTCTCCTCCGCATCAATGGGACCCGCCGGGAGGAGGCGTTTTCTTCCTCGTTGCCAGCATCAGGTTAGCCGTTCCCGGCAGATGATGGTATCCTATCCCGAAAGAAATAGGGCGTATGTTCTTCGTCTTTTGATAGAGCTCGTCAAGGTCCTTTTGATACCTATAACTAAAGGCCTGTATGGGTTTCTGGTAGGCGCCGAAGAGTTTCAGATTCCATATCGACGGATCGAAGTACTTTATGGGAATTCCTGAGTCGGTTTGCAGAATAACCATGCTGTGGTCGAGGATGAACTCTCTTATCACGGCAAAATCCGGGTCGAACATCATGTACTGTGAAGCTTTCTCGAAGGTGACAAAAGGGCCGAAGCTCTTCAGGAAAGATACGAACTTGTCGCCTTGGTCAAAGGAACCCCGCATTAAATTGAAACAAAAATAATAAAGGGTCTGGGTCTGTTTCTGACCCTCCCGCTGAAAAACGATGCGCACTCCGGGAATGCTCCCTCTGTCGGAGGTGACTCGCTCCAGCGCGGGCATCTCCTCGATGCTCGTGTTCGGATTCATGAACCAGTGCTGCACATCGATCACCCGCACCTTCTCTCTGGCCATGAACAGCAGGAGGAGCGGGAGAACGCCCTGCACGCCTTTGTCCTGCAGGGCGGTTTCCAGGTTGTTGGTGATGAAATAGTCGAGATCGAACAGATCTTTATTGACGCGTTGAAGGCCCGCAAAGAAAGCCTCGAGGTCGGGTTTACTCATCGCCGGAAAATCGGGGATGCGTCCGACGCGCTCCAGAGAAATCATGACGTAGGTCCCGGCGTCGGGGAAAAAATTGTACATGTTGGCAAAATCCGCCCCGCTGAAGGGATAAAACACGGTGTACTGGGAAGCTTCAACGGCACTGAGCTCCCAGGCGGCCCATTTCCTCATCGGCGTAAGTTGCCTCACCTCGAGGCCCTTCCAGCTCGCGTTGAAGGATTTGGCAAACTGGCCCCATGCCGGGCTGCTTTCCAAGGCAGCAAGGGAACCTTTCGGGTTGCTGATGCCGGCAATAAAGAGGGCGTAATCCTGGTATGGATGGGTGGGCCGGTCGGTCTGCTCTTTTTGGGAAACGTTGCTCGTCTCGGTTCCGGGCGTCCCTTCCGCAGCATGGCTCCAGGATGCAAAAAGGCCGAGGGTGAACAGCAGAAAAACCGCTAAACTGAGCCTTACTTTGACGTCATTAAGATGTGTTTTCAAGGGGTTCCTCCCGGCACTGCTAACCTGCAATTTTCTGAATTTCCGTCAAGATTTCTCTCTAAGTTATTGTTTTCTCAGCGACCTCCGCGTCTCCGCGTGAGTCTTTTTTGGGTTGCGACGATCGGCTGCGCTGCGTACGATGTTCTCATCAAGGTCAGCCTCCTATCTTCGTGAATTGCCTGGTGGCAAAGACCCGGTAAAACAGCAGCCCGCATGCCACGGTGATCAACCCCCCGAGGGACGGGAGCGGTCGCTCGATCACCAGGTAACAGAGCATCCACCCATTGAGCAGCAGAAAAATCGCTGGGGTTACCGGGTACCCCCACGTCTTGAAAGGTCTCTTCGCATCAGGTTCTTTGATGCGCATAACAAACACTCCCAGCACCGTCATCAAGGCAAAAAGGGCCAGCAAAAACCCTACATAGGTGAGTACGACCTCGAAGGTTGAGGTGACGACCAGGAAAAGTGCAATCGAGGATTGCAGAACGATGGCCCGCACCGGAGCTCCTCGGGCATTCCGCCTGGCAAAGAATCTGAGGGCGGTCAGGTCCTCCCCCATCACCTGGGTGACTCGTGGTCCCACCATGACCATGGAGCTCAAACTGGAGAGCAGGGCGAGGCAGATAAGAAGGGTCATGGCCGTGCTTCCTCTCACGCCGAAGATGGACTTCGCCGAGAGGTACCCCACATCGATCTTCCCGGAAAGCTCGCCGATCGGCACCGTGTAGAGAAAGACGTAATTGATCAGCAAATAACATACGGAGACAAAGCAAGCTCCCAGAAACAGGGACAGGGGCAGGTTCTTCTCCGGCTTCGAAATTTCGCCCGCGATGTAAGCCGAGGCATTCCACCCCGAATAGGCATAAAAGACATACACCAGAGAGGTGGCAAAATTCGGGCTGAAAACCGCTCTCAGGTCAGCGCCGGACGGCAGCAGGTCAATCCTCTGCGGGTTGGCGACGAAAAAACCTGAAATAATGAACGAGAAGATGAGGAGCACTTTACCCATCGTGAAGACATTCTGAAAATGGCAGCCGAACCTTACGTCAACGAGGTGCACAAGAGAGAGCAAAACAATAGCGGTGAAGGCCAGAACCATTTTGTCAGTTCCCGGAAAGACGGCGCCGGCATATTCACCCAGAGCTATGGCTGCCAGGGCCACGGGAGCGGCGAAGCCGGCCACCATGGAAACCCATCCGGAAAGGAAGCCCACGGCCGGATGATAGATATTGGAGAGATAGGTGTATTCGCCTCCCGACCTGGGCATCATGGCGCCCAATTCGCCGTAACAGAGTGCTCCACAGAATGCTCCGACACCTCCTACGAGCCACAGCATGAGAGCTGGAAAGGCAGTGTGGAGTGAGGCCACCTGAAAGCCCAAAGTGGTGAAAACCCCCGTGCCGATCATGTTGGCAATGACAATGATGGTGGCGGAAAAAAGAGTGACAGGCTTTTGGTCTTCGGAAATCCCCTTCATCCTCTCTTTCTCATGACAGGGTGACAGAACGATAAGATGTTGCCTCTTGGAGATTGTTGAGTACCAGATATTGCGGGGCGACGTCAATGGCATGAGTGGATAATGTTTTTGGGGCAATTGGTGAGGTGATAAGGAATCGCTTTTTGGGAATTTTTGGGAAACACTTGTCGTCGATGCTATCAAGGACGTACACGTCCCGATTTTCTTGCCAAGTGATGACAATGATTATCAGGGGATTTTATGGTGTTGGGGGGAATGACGGGCAGCTAGGCCTGCCCTTGTTCCCTCGTCGAGGTCCGCAGTTGTGCCTGTTCCCCAACGTCACTCGACGTCATAATACGACGCGAAGATTTCGCTGATCGACCGGGTTTCCGGCAGCACATAGACGATGCCATACGTCCCGGTAAAAGCCGGGCTCACGACGTTATCGTAGAACTTCGCTGGGACATTGATGCAACCATACGAAATACGGTTGTCGAGCGGCGTTGGAGTGGCCAAGCGCTGCAGGCGGCGCTCCGTGGGGTTGGTCGTAATCACCCGATGCAGGGAAACGGCGCCGTCGTAGTCCACCCAGAGGATGTCCTTTCCGTTGAAATTGTAGCCAAGCGAGGCCACGAAGCGGCCCGCCGGTGTGGTGCGCTCCTCAGGGCGCATGTCCGACAACTTCCGGTCACCGATACCGGGGATGGAGTCATCACCCCGCGCCACGCCCAGCAGGGCTGGAGCTGCCCCAAGAAGTCGCCCATCGGCATCGAATACAAAGACTTTGGCGTCCATCTTGTCGACAATCACGAATGGCATGCCGCGATTGTCACCTGAATCGACGACCCAGTCTGCCACGTGCTGGGCGTCCCGGGACTTATGCTCCCGTTCGAAGCTCGCCCGTTTGGGATGAAACGCCACCACGGGTTGCGTCTCAATAGTTAAGGGGGCTGCTGCAACTTCATGCGCAGACAATGAGCGGCTCGGGTTGGACAATTGCGCAGCGTTGTCCGCAGCGGCAACTTGGTGGGGAGTAAAACTGACGGCCAGCAGGCCAAGAAAAAGTCCTTTGGTTATGATTGCTACGAGCGAGCGTACGCTCGCTGAGCGCTTTGTGCACCGCAATGCCGCCAAAAGGCACAGCCTGATCTTTTTTCTATCTGTTTCATATGATTGTCCGTGCCGCATCGGCATGTTTCTCTCGCCCAGCAACAACCGTAAGCAGCCCTGCCTCGTGTTTTAGCAATCAGCGTGGCAGGGCTCCGGTGGTGGTTTAGTTGCGGTCCTTTTTGGGCGGCGGAGGAAGCGGTTTGGCTGGCTCAGGCGCAGGAGCCTTTTGGACTACCTGCACAGGAGGAGGAGTCTCAGCCTTTTTATGCGGGCCACACCACTCTTGCATCGAGGCGCAACCACCCAAAGATAAAGTAAAGAAGCCAACCAATAATACGAGCCCAAATCTTTTCATAGTACACCTCCTCATTAATTTGTTTTGTAAGCAACCCACTCTCTACCATTGCCGACCCTCCAGAATGACCGGCTCGACAATCTCTCCACAGACCAAACAGTTCCATCCCTAAAACTGTCTTAAAACCCGCGCAGCTTATCATAAAACCATGGCGCCGGAAACCTTTTTTTCTTATTATTGTAATGCCTCCTTTACGGAATTAGTTAGATCTCCATGTCTTAGTGGATCAACGAGGCAATCGACGGCGTGCAGGCGAAAACTATCTTGAGCTTTTTCTGTACTGGGATATGCCGTCATGATGCTCACGCGAGTTTTAAGTCTTCTCCGCGTTACCTCCTGTAAGATGTCTATTCCCCTGAGAGGTTTCCCTCTTTTAGAAGCAATCGGACATTCCCCGGTTCTTCTTCAAAATCGCCAACCACCGCTCACCTGTCGGAACTGGTGAGCGGTACGTAATGCGTGGGACGACGATCAGATGTTCAAATTCTGTGCCGGAAAAAATAAGGATGTCACTTCTTCCGTATTGTGATGGAATAATAAGAACTTAAGTCTGGACGGGTAGGGTGCTGGCCGATAGCCGGGCAAAAAATAAGTGTTGCGTGCAACAGAAACGTTGCATGATTTCGGTGTTGCGTGTAACACCTAGCGTGAGGGGACAGCGGCCAATTCGTGGTGCATCTTTCTATGTCTCTCCTCCGTTGACATGGGAGTCCTGATCGTAATCATAAAGGAGATTCCGCCATGACACTCTGGCCAAAATATCCACTGATCTATGAAATCGACACCTGGGTCTGGCTCCAGGAACTCGGCCAAAGATACCAGAACCCCACCACCCTGGCTTCCGTTCCGGCGTAAGAGTGGGACGACCTGGCGGCTGACTGATGGGCTTTCCGGGGAAGCCTTCGAGCGAGACGGAAGCCAGATGCTCAGCCCGGGGCTGTATGTGGATCTGGAGCCCTGGCGGTGCCATTTTCTGAGTTTGGCAAAAATATGATTCCGAATTTCATTCATTCAGTTTAATGTCATTCCGAGCGTCAGCGAGGAATCTTCGTTCGCTCTATTTCGATTAGCGCCTTTCAAGTGAGCCTTTTTGATAGGATTTACAGGATTTGCAGGATTAATGATTCGCTTCCTGATAATCCTGCTTGATCCTGTCGAAAGATGGAGATTCCTGTACGATCAAGTTCAAGATGTCTCGCTTCGCTCGTCATGACATGTTGCTCGACATGATACTTTAGGGCTGCACTCAACGCACGTTGGGAAGAGATGACCCTCGATAGCCGGGAGAAGAACACTCCGCTTCGGTTGTGTCTTCTGGAAAGGGACAGATTGATCCACTTCGGCAGAACTGCTTTTCTCACCGTCCTTATCGTCACGCTGGCAGGCTGCGGCAGCCTTGGCCCCGGAAGCATTACGCGGGACCGGTTCGACTATGCAGGAGCAATCTCTGATTCCTGGAAGAGTCAAATGTTGATGAACGTCGTGAAGCTCCGTTACTCCGAGCCTCCGGTGTTCCTGGATTGGGAGACCGACGCGGTTTCAGAAACCGCGTCGGTCTGGATGTCACGGACAAATATTTCTTGCCTGAGGCATTAGGTTCCGAATTTCACACAGGGGGCGATAGGCTGTAGATCGCCATGGATCAATGAGTCGCCGAAAAATGGCTATTTTGGTGAGGGGGAGGGTAACACACCGTGAAGCGAGCAATACTTTTCATTACGAGCCTTGCCGTGGTGTTCTGCTCGGCGCAAGCTCCGGCTCGAGACAACAAGTCGGCTAATACTCCATCAGCGCAACAGGCACAGGGCTATGCCGGCTCACAGAGCTGCCGGGAGTGCCACGAAAAATTCTACCAGCTCTGGTCCACTTCCCGGCACGGACTGGCCATGCAGCCATACACGGCCGAATTTGCCCGGACGCAGCTCACCGCCCAGCAAAAGGATGTGCTGATAGGAAAAACCCGTTATCGGGCCGAGATTGGCAAAGGGCAGGGCTGGGTCACCGAGACCGGCCCGACGGGTAAAAAGAAGTACCCGATCGCACATGCCCTGGGCGGGAAGAACGTTTATTATTTCGTGACGCCCCTCGAGAAGGGGCGCCTCCAGACCCTTCCTGTGGCTTATGATGTCAATAAGAAGGATTGGTTCGACACGGCGGCCAGCGGTATCCGCCATTTCCCGGGAGGGGCTGCGGGCGAGCAGGTCAGCTGGAAGGACCCGGCCTACACCTTCAACACCTCCTGCTACAGCTGCCACGTGAGCCAGCTCTCATCCAATTACGATCTCAAGACCGACACGTACAAGACCGCCTGGGCTGAACCGGGCATCAACTGCGAGACCTGCCACGGCCCTTCGGCGGAACACAATCGGGTCTTCCGGCAGGCTCCCAAGGGACAGAAGCCCCAAGACATCAAAATCATTAGTTGGAAGAACTTCACGCCCGAGCAAAAAAACGCCGCGTGCTCCATCTGCCACGCCAAGATGTCCCCGGTCACCGCCACTTTTGCGCCCGGAGATCGGTTTTTCGATCACTTCGATCTGGCGACCCTGGAGGACCCCGACTTCTACCCGGATGGCCGCGACCTTGGGGAGAACTACACCACCACCTCGTGGATGATCAGTCCCTGTGCGAAGGCCGGGAAGCTCAATTGCGTCTCCTGCCACACTTCGAGCGGCCGCTACCGGTTCAAAGCCGAAGAAAAGGCCAACGATGCCTGCCTGCCCTGCCACGAGAATAAGGTGAAAGACGCCCCGGCCCATACCCATCACAAAGAGGGCGGCGCCGGGAACAAGTGCATATCCTGCCACATGCCCATGACCTCCTTTGCGCGGATGAACCGGACCGACCACTCGATGCTGCCGCCGACACCCGCCGCGACCATTGCTTACCAGTCGCCCAATGCCTGCAATCAGTGCCACACCGACAAGGACGCTGCCTGGGCCGACAAGGTTGTTCGGGAATGGCGCCCCCGGGACTACCAGGCGCCGCTGCTCCAACGCGCATCGCTCGTTGACGCCGGGCGGAAACGGGACTGGAGCAAGTTGCCGGAGATGTTGACGTATATAAAAATGAATAAAGACCGCGACGACGTTTTCGCGACGTCGCTTATCCGCATGATCCCGGCTTCCGGGGACCCGCGAGTCGTCCCGGTGCTGCTCGAGGCCGTCAAGGACCCCTCGCCTCTCGTGCGTGCAGCCGCCGCCGAAGCCCTGCAAAATGTGCCGACGAAAGACGCCGTTCAAGCCCTTGTGGAGGCGGCCGGAGATGACTATCGTTTGGTGCGCGTCCGGGCTGCTTCATCTCTTTCCGGTCGTCAGGACCTCCCCCTGGATGAGGCCCAGAAGAAAACGGTTGAAGCGGCAAGAGAGGAGTTTCTGGCTTCGCTCCTCTCCCGCCCTGACCAGTGGGGGTCCTATTACAATCTGGGCAACTACTACCTGAACCGAGGAGACTTCAAGCAGGCCACAGCCTCTTATGACACGGCGCTGAAGCTGGAGCCGCGGGCGGTGCTGGCCATGGTCAACGAATCCATCGCCTACGCCCGTTTGGGTGAAAATCAGAGATCCAGCGACGCCCTGCAGAAGGCATTGAAGGTTGCTCCCGATAACGCCGCGGCGAATTTCAACATGGGGCTCCTGAGAGCGGAGCAAAATGACCTCAAGCAGGCGGAGAACCATCTCCGGGCGGCGCTCAAGGCTGATCCCCAGATGGCGCAGGCCGCTTACAACCTCTGCGTCATCACGGCGAAGGACCGTTTGGACGAGGCCATCGGGTTTTGCCGCAAAGCGAGCACCCTCCGTCCCGATGACCCGCGCTACGCCTACACGCTTGCCTTTTACCTCAATCAGAACGGCAACAAGGACGAAGCCGTGAGCACTCTCAACGCAATCGTGGAGAAACACCCCACCTACCGGGATGCTCAACTGCTTCTGCAGAGGATATCGAAAGCCAAGGATGCAACACCATAGTGGAACGGGGAAAAAGAGGACTACTTGTCGGCATGGCGCTCGGTTGTGCGATCCTTGTCCTGCTGCTCCTACTGCCTCAGGAAGCTTGGTCCTCCGCTGCGCAGAAGCGGCTTCTCGTGATTTACTCCCAGGACCACGGGCTGCCGGCCCACGAACTGACGGACAAGGCCATCCGCACGGCCGTGAGGGCCAATCCGACCTTTGCCATCCAGATCTTCTCAGAGTTCCTGGACCTCTCCCGGTTCGGGGGGCCGCAACACAAGGAAAACCTGGGCCGCTTCCTGGGTGACAAGTATGCGAGCACAAGACCCGACCTCATCATTGCGACGGATTATCGCGCTGTGGAATTTATTGCGAATCACGGCGGCCGAGCCTTCTCCGGCATACCCATTGTCGTGGGCAGCATGTTCGAGAGCGAGGCCGATGAGCTGGAAAAAAGAGGGCTAAGGCAACGGGTTACGGGCGGGATTTTGAAGGAAGACGTCGGAGGACTCCTTCCGCTGGTGCGCACGCTGAAGCCAGAGACCAGGCGTATCGCCCTCGTGGGGGGCGCGTCAGAGACGGACAAGTACTTATATGCTGTGATCCGCAATGCGTTGAAACGACAGGCTTCCGACCTGGAGGTCATCGAGCTCGCCGGGCTCGCCATGCCGCAGCTTCTGGAGCGCGTGGGCAGCCTTCCCCCCGACAGCGTCGTCCTGGTCATTACACTGTTCGCTGACTGCGCCGGACGGCAATTCGTCCCCAGAGAGGCCCTTTCAATGGTTTCTCGCGAGGCCAATGTCCCTGTCTTCGGCCTCTTTGACAGCTACCTCGGTTACGGCATCGTCGGCGGCTATCAGATCAGTTTTGAAGCCCAGGGCAAGAAGGCGGCGGAACTTGCGTTGCGCATCCTCGCCGGGGAGTCCCCCGGCGCTATCCCGGTAACCGCTGCGGACACTCATCCGTACGCGTTCGACTGGCGTGAGCTCAAACGCTGGGGAATCCCTGAAGAAGCACTGCCGCCGGGAAGTACGGTGATCAACAAAGAATTCTCCCTTTGGGATTCCTATCGATGGCCCATTGTCGGCATCCTCTTTTTCGGCCTCATCCAAACCTCCCTGATCGCCGGGCTCGTTGTCAATCTGCGCAAACGCCGGCGGGCGGAGAAAGCGGTGGCTTCCTCTGAGCTGCGCTACCGGACCGTTGCCGACTACACCTATGACTGGGAGTACTGGTCGGCCCCGGATGGCAGTTTGAATTATGTGTCCCCTTCCTGCGAGCGCATTACCGGCTATAGCCCTCAGGAGTTTTTAGATAACCCCTCTCTTCGCTATGAGATCATCATTCCGGAAGATCGCCGGATTTATGATCGTCATAGAAATGACTCCTGGAAGGAACTCAAGTCGCAGGAAATTCAGTTCCGCATCCTCACCCGTGATGGCAACATCCGCTGGATTGACCACGCCTGCCGCCCGGTAACCGATCAAAACGGTCAATTCCAGGGTTTCCGGGCAAGCAACAGGGATGTGACGGAAAGGAAGACAGCCGAAACCAAGGTTCAGCAACACCGGGATGAACTTTCTCATGTGACGCGGGTGGCCGCCATGGGGGAGCTCACCAGTTCTCTTGCCCATGAGCTCAATCAGCCCCTGGCAGCGATCCTCAATTACGCCAATGCCGCACAGCGGTTTCTTGCCGGCGCCGAACCCAATTTGAGCAAGCTGAGCGAAGCCCTTCAAGGGATCGTCCGGAATGACAAAAGGGCTGCCGAGGTAATCGGCAGAGTTCGGGCTCTATTGAAAAAGCAGGAACCCCGTTACAGCAC
>JADGQM010000447.1 GCA_017881795.1 Syntrophobacteraceae bacterium | reverse complement strand
GAGACCCTACAAGGGCCACCAGGACTATTGCCTGTGGTTCAGCCAGGGGACCTGCAAGAAGTGCGCGGAGCGCTGTCCCGTGAATGCCCTCTCCGAGAAGGGACACGACAAGATCCTCTGCTCGAAGCACGTCCACGAAACCTGCAGTGAATACATCAAAGAACACTTCGGCTTTCCGGGTTATGCCTGCGGGCTCTGCCAGACGGGGGTTCCCTGCGAGTCGCGAATCCCGGTAAAAGAGAAAAAAAGCATGTGAGCGGATGAATGGCTGCCGGTCCCGGCTCTTGTCAATGAAGTCCATCACCGGAGTGTGGGGGAAAAGTTGCGGAACAAATTATGACTGCGCATTGCAAGTCCATAATTTTGTTTCTTTTGAGATAATATATTTTGCAATGATCCTCTCGGAAGAGGAGAGGAAGTTCGCGGGTAAATGTGGGACGGGCTCTCGACGAATCCTTCCCGAAAGCGTGGATGCGAATTTAAAACTCAATTGAAGATTGCAACTGGTCATTGTCAATACTTACCAAGAGAAAGGCAGGGCTCTAACTTGGAATAAGGTGCATCTGGATATGGCGTTCAGCCTATGAAATATGTAAATAAGTCATTCAGGTGAGAAAGCCTGATGAGATTGAGTGTCTCAACAAATCGATGAACACTTATTTTGGAAAGTCGATGTCCACTGAATCACGCGCCGCCGAAGCGCCGCGACTGCGGCATATTACCTTGTTGCAGCTCTGTGCAACATTAAGCATCATCGCGTTCCATGTTGGAGTCCGTGGTGCGCTAGCCGGGTGGATAGCGGTGGAGTTTTTTTTCGTCATCGCGGGTTTCAACATGGCGAAGTCTCTGGAGCGCTACAGCAATGTTCGTTCCTATGCGTTTGCACGCGTGCGCCGTCTTGCGCCTGAGGTCGGTGTCATCTGGTGTGTCAGCTTGATCTGCGTAGCCGCCGGATTGCACAACCGGGAGTTCGTTCTTTTTCTCTGTTCCGCGCCGTTTTTTCTCCAGAATTTCATCGAGCCGTATTTCGATTCTTCAACCGCTGACTGGGGATTTTTGCTAACCCTGTGGTTTGCGGCGGCACTTCTACAGCTTCAAATCGTGCTCTTTATATTTCGGCGGTACCTCATTCGCAGCAATATTGTTGTCATCCTCGGAGTGAGCCTCACGTTGACCGTGTTGTGTCAGATTCTGACGGCTGAGATGCTCGGCGGTCTGCATAGAAACTTGGACTACATGGTTGCAGACACAATCGATCGCATGCCGTTCAGCCACCTTACCGCAATGATTATGGGGGTTATGCTGGGACTGGGTCGGCTCCAAGGAATCAACCGTTATTTCTCAGTAATAATAGCCATGGTGCTTGGGGCTGGATTGATGAATATATATGCAACGCAGGGTAGTCTTACCATAGGCTCGCTTGGATACCCATTGACCATGAAGTTTAACTATCAATATCTGTGGGGATATCCCTTATTGGCCGTGGCAGCGGCGTCTCTATGTGCGGGCGACGGTTGGCTCGCTGCAACCTTGGCGAAGCTCACAATGCCGGCGGGTTTGGAACGATGGCTCAACAAATTGGCCCTTCTGAGCTACGGAGCCTATGCTTTTCATGGGTTGATACTTTCCCCGGCAAACCAAGGACTTCGATTCTCCGGATGGTCCCTTAACTCACTTGGACAGTTTGTCCTGTTTCTGTTGATTGTGGTGGGAGCATTTTTTACCGCATGGTTATTCCAAAGCCTGAGGGCTTGGCGCCATTTCATTTTCCGCGGTCAAACACCTTGAATGCCATTTCTTCGCGGCGTCTCCTCGGAACCAGTGAGCTCCGCCGTTACTCTTTTTCGATCCGAAATGCTCCGTTTGAATGAATCCACACTACTGAAACGTTGTAGGCGAAAGTGATGATTCCAACCGGATCAGGAATTGCGAGGCGGGCAGGAGGATGCGTCACTGAGAAGATTGAGGATCCGGTCAACGGCCGGCTCCACGAGCGTGGCTGTCTCTGCGGAGAGATCGCGGTGGAAATCGAAGTCGCGGCCGCGGATCGAGACGAGGTGGCCCTCCAGATCGCGGCCGTTCAGGGCCTTGAAAAAGGCCAGGAGCGTTGCGGGGCTCATGTGGTGGGTGAAGGTCAGGCCTGCCTCATCGGGTGAGACGGCCGCGCAGTACAGATTATCAAGTGCCGCATCGACATGGGCATCCACGAAGATAACCCGGTCATAGCCCTCGAGCATGTCGATCATTTCCGGCACGAGCTGGCCGATGAAGACGGAGTCGACCGGGGCTCCGAGCTCCTCGAGACCGGTGTTGTCTTCTTCGAGCGCTGCCTGTCCCAGCCGCCTGCGGAATGCATTGACCACGTGAAAGGCAACGCCGTCGTCGGCGCGGTCGAGGTTGCCAAAGCCTATTACCAGTGTCCGGATCATCGGGGTATTCCCATGGTGTCAGAATGGAGAAGCGGGTGAACGCGTCGCGTTCACCCGCTTTCTTTTCGCCTGCAGGTTCGTGAATCAGCGCGCGATGCGGTCCAACTCGGTCCCGTCGGCGGCCACCAGCGTGATTTCCAGCGGCATCTTGCCGATGGCGTGGGTGGCGCAGGACAGGCACGGGTCATAGCAGCGGATGGCCGCCTCGACCCGGTTGAGCATTCCCTCAGTGAGTTTGTTGCCGTTCACGAAGGCCTTCGCCACCGCCCCCGACGCCGTGTGCATGGCCCAGTTGTTGTTGCCCGTGGCCACGATGAGGTTCACCCTCGTCAGGATGCCGTTCTCGTCGGTGCTGTAGTCGTGGATCAGCGTCCCGCGGGGGGCTTCGATCACGCCGACGCCATGGCCGGGAAGCTGGAGCTTCGGGTCGTTGCGGACATTCTTGGAGAGGATATCCGGGTCGTCCAGCAGCTGGCCGACGCGCTCGAGGCCGTAGAGCAGTTCGATCATCCGGGCGTAGTGATAATAGAGGGACCCTTCGACGGGCTTGCCGCCGTTGATCGTTCTGAACTGCTTGAACTCCGCGTTGGCCAGGGGCGTGCCGATCTTGTCGATGACGTTCATCCGCCCCAGGGGGCCCACGCGGTAGAAGCCCTGCGGGAAGCCCTGCTTGCGGTAGAAGGGGTGCTTGAGGAACGACCAGGGCTCGACGTGCTCTCCGATGTGAGACAGATAGGCCTCCGACTTGAACTGGGCGAGGTAATTCCCATCGGCGTCCTT
>JADGQM010000446.1 GCA_017881795.1 Syntrophobacteraceae bacterium | reverse complement strand
GCCGGGCTGCCGCTTCCGGCGGGATAGCCGAGACTGCAGGAGCTAGGAAACCGATCCAGAGCCAAAAGGGGGAGGGGTGTCTGACAAAACCGGATGGGAAGGCCGTGGTCAGCAGTTTGGGGACTCGCGTTGGGGCAGACGGGACCCTGGTGCCGAGCCCTGGGCACAGCCAAAGAAAAAATAGTGCTCTCGACTCCCTCGTGGGGTATATAGTGTGGGGCTGTTGGGAGCTAAAACGGAAAGTCCGGCCGACACCACCTGCCCCGACTTGTTTAAACCCGATAATGTATTTTATCGGGTTAGGAGTCAATCAGTATCCGAAGCCCACCACGAGAGAAAAAGTCACAGACATGCGGTTTCGGCTAATGGAAGCCAGGTGTACCATTGCGCTGGGAAGCGATGGAATGGATTCTAAAGGACAGCGGCCGGATGAGCTTCTGATCTCCTTTTGGCCTTCACTTGACGAAATCGATGGTAGTGCGCTCAGCAACGCCTACTTGGCAGGCCTCAAGGAATTTTATGACTCCCGTGCGTGCACTCCGGGATGCGGCGATGGCAAAGTGGGACAAAGCGGATGATGACGGATAGATACGCACCGGAGACTTACAACGAGTTCCATCCCTATTCCAAAAGTAAGGAACATACGATTTCCTAAAGGGGGCACACAGTGAGCGCTTTCAATGGGCGGGTAAGGGTGACGGTTGTTGGCGTAGTGAGCGCCGGCCTTGTTGGGGCATGTCTGCTGGCCACGCGGGTGGTTTCTGCCGCTGGACAGGCGGACCAAAAACAGGTGAAGAACAGTTACATGCCCGTGGTAGATACGGAGAACTTTGCGACGATACATGACCGCATGGCCGCCGCGAAGGCCGGGGTCATGAAACGGCAAATGGACCTGCTTGATGAGCGTTACGATCTGAGCGACCGTCCCGCGAAGAATGTGGTGATGGACCGCTCCAAACCTGTACAGGAAGGCGTGAGGGTGACGTTGCCTCCAGGCGTAACCTGGAACGAGCTTGCTAGCGACTCTGCCGAGCAGATTCGCGAAAAGGGCACTTTCCCCAAGGGATTTCTACCCCTGCCGCACGCGAACCATCCTGAGGGCGGCATGGTCTTTCCGAACTTTGAGATTCAGGAGCTATTAAAGCAGGAGAGCCGCGACCTGACGCGGTTCGATCTGGACTTCGATATTCCGGAGCGGTTTCTGGCGGAATTTCCGCCGGCGATCTACCTGACGACGCGGCCAGACCTCGGAGATGTTTCCAAGGGGCAGTTGGTGACCATCGCCAATTACTATGAGATGTTCAGCGGCATTTTGAATCCCAAGCAGATTGAGGGCCTGCGCCTCTTGTTAACACCGTTTCCACAACAGCAGTTCAACCAGACAACGGACCGGCGTTCGGAGAAGCCGAGCCGCGGCGTAGCCTGTCTGGATTGTCACGCAAATGGCGGGACAAATGGCGCATTCCATCTGGTGGGCGATATCCGGCCTCAGGAGTTTCGTCATCGCATTGAGACCCCGGCCCTGCGCGGTGTAAATATTCAACGCTTGTTCGGCTCACAACGGGCTCTCAAAACGGTGGAAGACTTCACGGAGTTTGAGCAGAGAGCGGCATACTTCGACGGCGATCCGGTAATTGCGACCAAGAAGGGCGTGAACGTGCTGGAGCGAGGGAGCCAGGTGCACTTCATGGCCGAGTTCCAGGAACTGCTCGACTTTCCCCCAGCGCCGAAGCTAGGTTGGGATGGCAAACTGGATCCCACCAAGGCCACGCCTGCCGCACTGCATGGGCAGGAGGTATTCTTCGGTAAGGGACAATGCGCAACCTGCCATTCGGTGCCCTACTATACGGATAACACCATGCACGATTTGCATGCGGAACGTTTCTACAAGCAGCAAATGGTGAATGGCATGATGATGGCTCACGACGGCCCCATCAAGACGTTTCCATTGCGCGGGATCAAGGACACACCGCCTTATCTGCACGATGGAAGATTGCTGACGCTGGATGACACGGTGGAGTACTTCAACCTAGTGCTGGGCACAAAGCTGACTGATCAGGAGAAGAAGGACCTTGTGGCTTTCTTGCGTGTCCTGTAACTGAGCCGTCACTAGGCACTCTCTGGCCCGCAATGCGGTCTGTTATATGAACAAGATGTTCGCCCGCTGACCGTATTGCGGACGCGACTAGGAAGGGCAGCTAAGCGGAAGCGATTTTCTCCTCCCTCTCCCTCCGTCAAGCGATTCAGGAGTTGTTCGTTCGGGCAAAGTCTCGCGGCGGAGATTAAAGTTGCAAGTATCACTCTCCCATTGGACAATTCAAGGCCGCGGTGTCTCACGAACCCTTGATGCCGAGCATCGCTTCCGACGGATATGACGGCGAAAAAACATCTGTCTACCCAGAATGTCGAAAGGGGCAAGGAGTCTGGGCTTCTGAAGAGATCCTTCGCGATCTTAGGGCCCGGATTGATCACCGGGGCGGCCGACGATGATCCGTCGGGAATCTCAACCTATTCCGTGGCTGGAGCGGCCTACGGATATGGCACGCTGTGGATCGCGCTACTCACGTTTCCGCTGATGGTCGCGATCCAACTCATGTGCGCGCGGCTGGGCATGGTTACGGGGCGCGGGCTGGCAGCCGCAGTGCGAATGTACTATCCACGCTGGGTGCTCTGGGGAGCCTGCTCGATTCTCGTCGTTGCGAATGTCATTAATATCGGTGCTGATCTCGGCGGCATGGCCGAGGCAACGCAGCTGATCACCGGGGTTCGAGCACTCATCTGGATTCCAGTCTATGCGTGCTTCATTATCGGGCTGTTGATTTGGACTTCCTACAAGCTGATGGCGCAGATTTTCAAGTGGATGACGCTCGTCTTGTTCGCTTATGTGTTCGCATCGTTTTACGCTCACGTCGATTGGAGGCACGCGCTGGCGATGACGTTCGTGCCCCACCTGGAGTGGTCACGCGGGTTTCTGGCGGTGCTGGTGGCAATTCTGGGGACCACGATTTCGCCCTATCTTTTCTTTTGGCAGGCAGCCGAGGAGGTCGAAGAAGGGCGGACCAAGGGCCGAGGGCTCGCCGATCGCAAGAATGCGACAGCAGCGGACCTAAGAAGCGCGCGCGCCGACACAATGGTAGGGATGTTTTTCTCGAATCTCATCATGTATTTCATCATTCTGACCACGGCTGCCACGTTACATGCGCACGGGC
>JADGQM010000445.1 GCA_017881795.1 Syntrophobacteraceae bacterium | reverse complement strand
GCGCCGCTGCAGTCAGGGGTTCCTGAAGCACCGGCAAACACAGGAGAAACGACATCTTTTCCCAGGATCTTTTCTTCCATGCTATTGGTTTCATCCACAGTTGTGGGCCGGCCTTCCCATTGTCTGGAAATGTCATCAAAAATGCTTGCAAGCACATAAAACACGACAGGTTCTATTCCCGCCCTAGCGGCGTCCATGCAGCGGCCTGTCAAATTCTCAAGGTTCCTTATGTAGAAACCTTCCGCCAAGTCTCTTTTGATAGCCTCAATGTCCGTCATACTGCCTTCTTCTGAATATTGGCGCTTCTGTACAAGTCCATAATTTCGGTCCGCGTCACCAATGCTTCCACATCTGCGCAATATTCCTGAATATTTTGCTTCCCGTCATGTTCCTCTCGGTCGACTAGGATGACGACCTTCTCAACATTAGCGCCAACTTTCTTTACGGCCTCAATTGCCTCTATGGTTGACTTCCCGGTAGTGATTACATCGTCTACAATCACCACCTTTTCCCCGGCGGCAAGTAGTCCTTCAATCTTTGTAGGTATTCCGTGATCTTTGCTTTTCTTCCTGACAATAAACCCCTTAATGGGCTTCCCCTTCAGCTGGGAAACGAGAGTTACCATGCTTGAAATAGGAACTGCTCCGAGTTCCAGCCCTCCCACGGCTGACACTGAGAGGTCTTTTATCCTATCAAAGACCAAACGTGAGACGATTTCAGCGCCTTCCGGGTCCAACACGACAGGTTTGCAATTAAAGTAGAAGTTGCTCTTTTCGGCATTGGCTAAAGTGAAAATGGGCTCATCAGCGTACTCAAACGCTTTCTCCAGGATTATCTCTCGAAGCCTCTCCAGCATCACGTCAAGCCCCTCTTTCAGGTTTCGACCATTGTATTATCCCCCTGTCTATCTCTTCATGTGTATCAGGGAAAATCAGGCCAAGCAATCAGAAATTCTTCTTTCTCGTGCCGGAGAACACTATTTGGTTTCTGCCTTTAAAGAATGAAAAGGCTCGGAGCGATCCGGGCCTTTTCTGTTTTTGGGGCCGTTTTCGCCTTGTTTGTTGGGGATACTGTTGGGGATGATGATTTTGACCAACAAAAAAGGACTTAGAATTTTCGTCTAAGTCCTTGATTTTTTCTTGGTAGCGGGGGCCGGATTTGAACCAGCGACCTTCGGGTTATGAGCCCGACGAGCTACCTGACTGCTCCACCCCGCGTCAACTTGTCAAAACAACTTAGTCTGGATGACCCTGATTGTCAAGGCTTATTATCCGTTTTCTCGGTTTGCGTAGAAGCCTTTCGCTTTCACAAAGACTGGTTGAGTGAATCAGGCATCAAGCGGGTCTGCTCGGAAGGCCTGCCCGAGAGTGGTGAAAACGTGGCTGGCAAGAAGGTCTTCGACGCTCTGGAAGTTGGGGTTGGCGAATGGTATAAATGAGCGTTCTAATTGGATTCCGGCTGGATTTGCGAGTTATGGGCCGGGGCTGACTTCAGGTTTGAACCTGGATCGTCATCCCCGGGCAGGTGGGAATCCAACGGACACGGCGCTAGACTGGATTCCCGCTGGAAGCGTGCGGGAATGACGATCTGATAGTTGGGGTGGATATTTTAGTCTCGCCTGGCGCCTAACCAGCATGAGGACATCGATGGCATGAATGATATCGACAGAGAAAGAACAGATCGCAAGGGCGGGTGGCGAAAGCCCAGGAATTATGTGTGCGTGACGTGCAGTCGCGAGCAACCCTTCTGCTGGACTTGTCCGTGCGGGTTTATGATCTGTTCCGACTGCATGGAGGAGAACTTCTGGGGTATGACCTGCAACGGCATCGTCTGGACATGCCCGGATTGCGGGGCTATACGCAGTTTTGGAAACGATTGAAGTACGGAAATCGTAAAAGGATCGCAAAATGACTGGAAAACGGGTGGTTATCATCGGGG
The DNA here is from genome assembly GCA_017881795.1 of Syntrophobacteraceae bacterium. Classification (GTDB taxonomy): domain Bacteria; phylum Desulfobacterota; class Syntrophobacteria; order Syntrophobacterales; family Syntrophobacteraceae; genus JADGQM01. The sequence goes on along the minus strand of JADGQM010000445.1, from coordinate 1,278 downwards.
CCGTAGCACTGGGGCCGAAGGTTGCGTGTCGCTTGAGGCGGTTGCAACCCGACGCCGTGGTCACCATGATCGACCAGGATGAACATATTTCATACGGCGGGTGCGGCATGCCCTATTTCATTTCCGGGGATGTCAGCGATGTGCGGGAGCTGATGAGCACCAGCTTCCACATGGTAAGAACGCCTCAGTTCTTTGAGGACGCGAAAGGGGTCCACGTCAGGACGCGCACGCGGGCGCTCGAAATCAATCGCCAGGCAAAGCGGGTCAGGATTCAGAACCTCCTTTCCGGTGAGATGGAGGAACTTCCTTATGACCAGCTCGTTCTCGCCACGGGCAGCCAGCCCAACCGGTTGCCCATTCCCGGGGCCGAGCTTCCCGCCGTGACGGCTCTTTCGAATCTTCGGTCCGCCATGGCCATCAAGGAACGGATGGCCAAAGGTGAGGTCGGGAAGGCGGTAATCATCGGAGCCGGCGCCATTGGTTGCGAAATGGCGGAGGCTCTCAGCGACCTCTGGGGCATCGAAACCAGTGTGGTGGAAATCGCCGACCAGGTGCTTCCCATCATTCTTGATGCCGGTCTTGCCCGCATGGTCCAAAAACACATGGAAGAAAAGGGCGTCGCCGTTTTCCTCAAAGAAATGGTCAAGGAAATTCGTCCTGACGGAGGCCACAGCGCCCTCCGGATCATCACCTCCGAGCGCAGTCTGGATGCGGACCTGGTGATCACTGCGGTGGGTGTGCGCCCCAATTCCGAACTGGCGAAGCAGGCTGGGCTGCTGGTTTCCCCGCGAGGCGCAGTGGTCGTCAACCGCCGTCTTCAAACTTCGGACCCCGATATCTACGCCGGCGGCGACTGCATCGAAACGATGCACCTGGTGACGGGCAAGCCTACCTTTTTCCCCCAGGGTTCTCTGGCAAACCGCCAGGGGCGCGTGATCGGGACCAATCTGGCGGGAGGATTCGCCGCCTTCAATGGCGTGGTGGGCAGCTTTTCCATCAAGATTTTCGACCTGGCGGTGGCTTCGACAGGGATTCCGCTCGCGCTCGCTCTCCACGAAGGGTTTGACGCCGTGCACGCCCTGGTCATCCAGGCCGACCGGGCTCATTTCTATCCCGAGCATGATCTCATCTATCTCCAGTTGATTGTAGACCGCAAGACCCGCCGTATCCTGGGCGCTCAAGGGCTCGCTCATAATGGGGACGCTCTGGTTGGCAGAATCAACACCATTGCCGCCATGCTTCCGCACGGAGCGACCGTGGAGGAGCTCTCCAATCTTG
>JADGQM010000444.1 GCA_017881795.1 Syntrophobacteraceae bacterium | reverse complement strand
CTTTGGCGCCTCTCCGTTCGGCATGCCCATATCGTTAGCGGAGAGCTCGCCCGTCGCTTCTCCGCTGACCGGCCTGATCCATCCGCCGATGCCATCCTGGAGCAATTCCTTTCCCGCCACGCAGCATCCTGAGTACTTGCGGGAATTGGCCAGGCAGATGACCGTCTTGCCTTGAGGCTGCTCGTGAAGGGCGGGACCCGGCGCCAGGCTGATCGGGTCGTGCAGGCTCTGGAAATACAACCGTATCGCTTTGAGCTCATCATAGCCGATTTCCTCGTTCAGCACTTCGAAGACCGGCCGGAGAAAATGAGGACCGAATTCTTCAAACGCAGCCATGGCCCGGGCGCATTGCTCGTCGGGAACCGTTATGACCGGCAACAATCCCTCGGCCCGCAGCGGATGTCCTTCCTGACGGTGTTTGTAGAGATGATCCAGGATGGTCGCCGGTTTGACGTTCCATTGTTCGGCGAGACTCGCCACAGACTGCCCGGCATTGAACGCTTCAGCGATGACGGTATGACGTCTTTTCGGTCCAGGGCTTGGCCCGATGGGAGGCCGTTCAGGCTGGCGTCGAGGTTCGTGCTCGATGGAATGCTCCCGGCAATATTCCTTGATCATCGCGATAAAGGTGGCGCCATATCGCTCCAGCTTTGCTTCTCCGACCCCGTTTATGCTCAGCATGCTCTCCAGGGATTGAGGCAGGTAAGCACTCATTTCGGCCAAAGTCCGGTCGGAAAAAATGACATACGGTGGGACCTTGGCGGCATCAGCCAGTTCCTTGCGTTTCTGCCGCAACAACTCAAACAATTCCTGCTCGTAGGGAAGTGACTCCTGCCCTCTATCAGCTTCCAGTCGCCTCGCTTCTTCTCGAGGAGCATCGATCCTGCCGAAAACGGCTTCCCTGCCTTTGAGCACCTCCCAGGCCTTCGGGGTGAGGCTCAACCCCCCGAAGTCCGCGTCCATGACCATGAGGCCCTTGTGGAGAAGCTGTCGCGCCAGTTGTTGCCACTGCTTTCGAGAATATTCTTTGCCGATGCCGTAGGTGGAAAGCTTATCGTGCCCTCGGTTCAGGATTTTGCCTCCTTTTGAACCGAGCAGCACATCGATGAGATGCCCGGCGCCGAAGCATTCACCGGTACGTTTGACACAGGACAGGAACTTCTGGGCAGGGATGGTAACGTCCGTGGTTTCCTGTTCGCCGGCAAGGCAATTGTCACACATGTTGCAGGCGCCGTCGGGAAAGGCCTCGCCAAAGTAGCTGAGAAGGGGAACCCGCCGACAGCCATTGCATTCAGCCAGTTGCAGCATGGCGTTGAGCTGGATGTTGGCTGCTCTCCGGTCAAGGCCTTCCTTGTTCCCGAAGAACGCCTTGATCTTGAAGATGTCCCCATAGGAGAAGAGCAGCAGGCATTCCGCGCGCATGCCGTCGCGACCGGCACGGCCGATTTCCTGGTAATAGCTTTCGATGCTTTTAGGCAGATCATAATGAAGCACAAAGCGGATGTTCGATTTGTTGATCCCCATCCCGAAAGCGATCGTCGCCACAATGATCCGGACCTCATCTCTGGCGAAGCGATCCTGGTTCCTGCTCCGCTCAGTTTCCGACAAACCCGCATGGTATGGGCAGGCAGAGAAACCCTCTGAACGTAGCGCCGCGCAAAGATCATCGACCTGTCTCCGGGTAAGGCAGTAAACGATCCCCGCTTCATAGGGGAATTGGTGCAGAAACGCAAGAGCCTGACGGTAGGGATCTTCCTTGGGAATGAACCGGATGAAGAGATTTTCCCGGTTGAAGCTGGCAATGAATTCGCTGGCGTCATCGAAACCGAGACTGACCTTGATGTCTTCTCGAACTCGCGGCGTTGCCGTAGCCGTCAGCGCGATGCATACGGCATCAGGCATGCCGGCTCGAACCTCAGCCAACTGGCGATATTCGGGACGGAAATCTGGCCCCCATTCGGAAATGCAATGGGCTTCATCGATCGCAAGACACGCCACGGGAAGGGATTCGAGCAGGGTCCGCACGTTTGCCTTGAGAAGCGTCTCCGGCGCCACATAGAGCAGTCTGGCCTCACGTCGTCGGAGTCGTTCGACATTGCTCCGATAAGCTTCCGGCGACAAAGTGCTGTTCAACAACACCGCAGGGACTGCCAACTCGGCAAGCTGCTCCACCTGGTCCTTCATGAGCGAGATCAAAGGCGAGACGACAATCGTGAGCCCTTCGAAGATCAGGGCAGGAATCTGGTAGCAGAGGGATTTCCCGCCGCCGGTGGGCATCACCGCAAGGGAGTCCTTACCGCGAAGAACGTTCTCGATTACCTCCTGCTGAAGAGAGATGAAGCGATCATAGCCAAAAACCGATTTAAGGAGAACTTTCGCCTGTTCGATCATGATTCACAGACAACCACTAGCCACTAACGGTCATGGCCCAGAGGATCACAAGAAAACATGAAAGTCATCGGCGTCATTCCGGCGTACGCCGGAATCCAGAAGAACAGCCTGGATACCAGCTTTCGCCGGTATGACGGGAGTAATTTCATGTAAACCACTAAGGGGATGTCCAAAGATAAAGTTCTTTTTTTACCACGAAGAGCACGAAGAAAACGAAGGACACGAAGTGATTTCTTCGTGATCTTCGTGTCCTTCGTGGTTTGAAATTGGATCAAAATGAGAGCAAGTTATTTTTGGACGGACCCTAACCACTAGCCACTATACCCCCTCTGGTTCAGGCCCCCATTGCTGTTGCCCTGGCGCGTTCGTCGGCGGACATTGCCGCGAGGCGCTTGATCTCCTCGATGTCCAAACCCAGCCCTTGGGCCACACGACTCCCGTAATCGACATCGGCTTTATAGAAAAGAGCTGTTTGGCGAAGCTGGATGCGCTTTTGTGCTGCTCCCAGATGATCCACGATATTCCCCACCAGGTGATCGCGGTCTTGATCGTTCATGGCGTGGCGGTACAGGTTCCCTGCCTGGACAAAATCGTCATTGTTATAACTGAACGGATGGCGCCCAGCTTTGCCGGCGACCCAGAAGGTGGGTTCGGCCGCTTCGGGCTGAGGCTCCGGGCCGCCAAAGCTGTTTGGCCAGTAGTTGGGCCCGCCGCCGCCATTGGCGTCAAAGCGCATGAAACCGTCCCGCTGGTAGCTGTTTTCGGGGGCATTCTTGGGGGCGTTAACCGGGATCAGGTGGTAATTCGGGCCCAGGCGGTGAAGGTGGGTGTCGTGGTAG
>JADGQM010000137.1 GCA_017881795.1 Syntrophobacteraceae bacterium | reverse complement strand
CGCTGTTCACCTTCTTCGCCTCATCCCCGAAGCAGTCCGCCTTGACCTTTTCATGCGCCACCTCGGGTGCATCGATGCCCAGGTAGCGAATCCTCTCACCGCTCTCCAGGATAATGGTATCCCCATCGCACACAAAAACCACCTTGCCAACGCTCGGAGGGGACCGCCCCCAGCACGAGCCAGGTGCTGTCAGCAGCGCGGTCGCCAGCAGGATGATGAGCCAGCAGCTTGCGATGGTTAAGGCGCTAAGACTGCGGTTATCCCGAGGCATGCTTAAAGCTCCCTTCACGCTGCGCATGGTTTCCCGATGCCCGCTCCTATTCACGCCAAAGGAGGGCCTCCCTCAGGCGCCTTCGATGAGGTTTTGCTTGCCCTCTTATTTTTATCGCCCTTTGGGCGCATGAATTTGCCGATCTGTCGCAAAGCTTGGCGCAGTCTATGCTCATTTTCCACAAGAGCCAACCGCAGGTAGCCTTCCCCTTCTTCTCCAAAGCCAATTCCAGGCGCAACAGCGACATTGGCTTCTTCCATGAGTTTGATGGCAAAGGCCATGGAACCCATCTCGTCGTGAGGAGCCGGGATTTTGGCCCAAACGAACATGCCCGCTTTGGGCTCGATCACCGGCCAACCAAGACGCCTGAGCCCCCGGCAAAGGACGTCCCGGCGCTGCTGATAAATGCGCGCCTGTTCCACTACCTCAGCGGCGCAATCCCGCAGGGCGACGATGCCCGCGATCTGGATGGCCGAGAAGATACCATAGTCATAATATCCCTTGATCTTGGCCAGTCCCTGGATAATATCCTTGTTTCCAACGCAATAGCCAACTCGCCATCCTGCCATATTGTAAGACTTTGAAAACGAACCAAATTCAACCCCAATCTCTCTGGCCCCGGGCACCTGGAGGAAACTTGGCGCGGTATAGCCATCAAAGGTAATCTTAGCATAGGCAAAATCATGAATGACCATGAATCGGTATTTCCCGGCCAAATGCACAATCTCTCGAAAAAGCTCAGTACTGGCCACGGTCGCAGTAGGATTATGGGGGTAGTTGAGGATCAACAGCTTAGGAGTCGGGTAGAGCGACTCACACATGGTCGCGATGCGCGCCAGAAAGGTCTCTTCACTGGCCAGGGGGATGCGAATGACATTGCCACCCGCGATGATGGTCGCATAGATATGGATGGGGAAGGCCGGCGTCGGCACCAGCACCGTGTCTCCGGGTCCAATCAGAGCTAAGCACAAGTGCGATATCCCTTCCTTGGAACCAATGGTGCAGAGGACTTCGGTCTCAACATCTAACTCCACGTCATAGTCTCGCCCATAGAATTGAGCTATTTCCCGACGCAGGCTCCGCAGCCCGGAAGCCACCGGATAGCGATGACTCTTGGGATCTTGCACCACTTCGCAGAGCTTCCGGGTCACCGCATCGGGAGCCGGATCGATGGGGTTTCCCATGCCCAGGTCAATAACGTCATGGCCTTGCGCGCGTTTTTCCATCCTCATTTTATTGATCATACCGAACAGATAAGGTGGCAATTGCTCCATTCGCTGGGCAAAACGGATAATCGGATCTCCGGGCATAATTGTTGTCCTCCTGTCTACCTGCTTGACTTCCGGTCATCCAAAAAGAAAGCCCCAGGCCGCTCGGCCCAGGGCTGCACGATGCCGTGGGCTGGCGGTTCAGCCCATGGCTTTCGGTGGGAACCAGTTGTTAATGACACTCCCTGGCGCCAACCATCACCCAGGCTCTGCTGGATGCGGCCGCCGCCAACGCTATCGGTTCTCGAAACGGTGACATCAATTTCTCTTCCTTTTGTCTGCGTTACCCAGTGTTACTGAATCGGGGAGCCTTTGTCAATGAGCACATCGGCTTCGTTCAGCTCATTTTTTGCACAACACCGAGCACTTTTGCTTGCCCTTCGCCTCATTTTTATGTCTTATTCAGACACCAGCACCAGAAGAGCACATTGGATGATAGCATTTTGGTCAGAATGTGATTTGACTTGCTCCGTATTCGGGAAGGGAACTTATGGTCAAAAGACGGAAGAAATTCCTGCTGCTCATCCCGGCAGCCCTCGCCATGCTCATGGTTGTCTCCAATGGTTTCGCGCAAGTGGCAGAGCAGATCGTTGCCCAAGCTGCGGAACCCGGTGAACCGTTACAAAAACTAAAATTGAGCCACGCGGCCATGTGTGAGAGAGTTGACAATCTCACCCCGACACGACCCGGAATGGTCTTTTCAGTAGCTAACGGTCAGGTCTGCTGTTTTTCCTCGTTCGATCCCGTGCCTCAGCCGACACTCATCTATCACCGCTGGTTCCACCGGGACGAGCTGAGCACTCAAACCAGACTGAGAGTGTACCCACCCAAATGGTCTACGTATAGCGTGATCCAGCTCAGGGAGACAGACAAGGGGCCCTGGAGGGTGGAGATCACCGATCAAAACGGCCGTGTTTTCAATGTACTCCGATTCAGCATTGCTGATTAGCCCACACCCTTTTTCGTGATTATTTGCCATGACACGTTTTTTCAAGTTTCTTTCAACCATTCGCTGGCAAGACCTGGTGGATATCATCATCAACAGCTATATCCTTTTTCGCGTCTATGTCCTCTTCCATGGCACCAATGCTTTTCGCGTTCTGGTCGGTATAGCCTCACTGTGGATCCTGCAGGAGGTGGCGGCATCCATGGGTCTTATTCTGACCAGCTGGGCAGTCAGAGGCATAACGACGGCAGCCGCGATCATTATCATCGTCGTTTTCCGCAACGAGATCCGGTCGGCTCTCCAGGTGCGAAACCTCAAGACCTTCATCTGGGGTTCCCTGATCAGGGAACAGGCAGCCCCGGTGGACGTCGTCGTGCAGACAGTCTACCAGATGGGCAAGAAGCGGATCGGCGCGCTACTCGTTTTTCCCGGAAAAGAAGATCTCGGGGAGGACATTCATGGGGGTATTCCCTGGCACGGGGCGGTGTCGGCGGAGATGTTGTTAAGCATATTCTGGCCGAACAACCCTGTTCATGACGGCGCCATCATTATCCGGGGAGACCAGATCGTTGAAGTAGGGGTGCTTTTGCCACTGTCCCAGCGACCGGATCTGCCCTCTTATTACGGGACGCGGCACCGCGCAGCGCTCGGCCTGGCAGAACGAAGTGATGCCCTCGTGGTGGTGGTGTCCGAAGAGCGGGGGCGGGTGACGGTTGCCAAAGACAATTCACTCACTCCTTTCAGCGAACCGGGAGAACTGTCACAGCTCATCAAACGGCACCTTAACCTCTCCGACGGTATCCCCGCAAATGTGCAGAAACGAGAACGCCTGAGACTTTCTTTAGCCGCAGTCCTGTCGTTCCTGATCATAACCGGTATCTGGTTTGGGTTCACCAGAAGCCAGGATACCATCATTGCCCTGAATGTCCCGATCGAGTATGTCAATCGCCCGCTCGCTTACGAGATCCTGGACACTTCAACCGATGAAGCCCGCCTCCAGCTCTATGGCTCGAGCGTACTGCTCAAATCCTTACAGCCGGGGCAGGTGCTGGTGCGAGTAGATCTTAGCAAAGCTGTGGAGGGACGGAACGTGTTTCCAATTACGCAGGATAATATCGTCTTGCCTCCAGGGGTTTTTCTCAACAAGGTCCAACCGTCCAATATCGATGTCAATCTTGATGCTCCGGTCACCAAGGAATTACCGATTCAGGTGGACTGGGCCGGCAAGTTGCAGGAAAACATGAACTTGGTGAAAGTGAGTGTGACCCCCGAAACCGTTAAAGTTATGGGCGGTAGCCAGATCCTGGAACACGTCAGCACCATTTACACGGCGCCGGTGCGGTTGGATAGCCTGGCAAAAACGGGATCCATTACGACCGCGCTCGTCCTCACCCCGCCATCCCTGAAACTGATTTCGAGCTCAAATGAAAAGATTACCGTCAATTACGTAGTAGAAGAGAAACCCAACGGTGATAAGAGGTAGCGGTCCTAGCCACCACCAGCGCGTTTATCGCACCATTACGGCGATCCGCAGGCTTCCAGCGATGAGCCGTTCTTCAAGGAATAGATGATCCGGTTTGCTCTCTCTTCGAGTTCCGGGATCATCTCGACCAGCGCCTTGAGGGAGGTAAGTATTTTTTTGGTTTGCTGTTGGTGGGGAATGTCCAAGGCGGGGTGATCGAGGAAGTGCATGATTTCTTCCAAAACATGCATCTTGTCGGCTTTAAAATCGATATAGGCGAGTCTGGGCCAAACGGTTCTAAGATCCGGAGGCAGGTGATCCACCCGGAGAGCAAGGTCCTTATCCATTCCTATCCAGATTACCTTGCCCAGTTGGTCGAGGAGTTGCATTATTTCTTCGCCTTCCTCCTGCCAGGCATGAGCTTCTGACAAAAGCCAGCACCATTTGGGACGGATCCGGTTGTTAACCCATTTCTCACCCACGTGAGGCATGAGCGGCATGCTCGCCAATTGCTGCTGTTCGTTCAGTAGTTCCCTGGCCAACTCACCTGCCTGCCCGGCGCCATTCAATTGCGGCAAATGCGACCGGATGAGATCACTCAGGCGGGCAAGGATCATCTTTTTGCTCACCATCTCGGGGAAGGCTTTTTCAAGCTGCGCCTCCCACTGTTCCCTCAGGAATCCTATTTCCGCATTGACGGCAGAAAATATGAAGCCCAACTTCACCAGGGTGTTCCGCATCTCATGAGCCAGCACATTGCAGCTCTGAAGGCGCTGACGCGACAGCGCCTCCTGGGCTTCTGAAAGGGTTTCACGAATATGCAGAGAGAGCAGTTCCGTGCCCAAAGTCTGAGAGAGCTTCTTGATAATCTTGGTGGAGTGATCCCCACGCTTGATCGCTCCTAATTTAAAGTGAATCTTGATCACCGCCACGACCACATATTCTGAATCTCTCCAGATTGTTTTTCCTTCATGATCCAGAGGATATTTCGGAAATTCAACCTGGTCCCAATAGAGATCAGCTTTCCTGACGAGGACCGGCTCCATATGGTGCGAGTCTTCAATTTCGCCACTCAGTTGCTTACGCACACTCCGAAGGTCTTCATAAGGGTTGTCTGCTGTCCAGCTTTTCTGCCTTTCCACACACCACCCCAAAGCTTCCTTGATATGCCCCGGGCGGTCACGGTACTGCTCCCAGCTCTTCCCTGGGAAATTGTAGTCCGAGGTCACCGGCAGCCCCCATTGGATCTGTTCAGAGCCATGGCTGCGCGCGCCGGAAGTGACGCGCACCGCCTGCAAGGCCGGCATGGGGCCGACGCGGTATATGGTTCCTTTGCTGGCATCGCTCAGGCAGAATAGGATATTTTCAATCATACCCTTGCAGGTGTTCTCGAGGATATCGTTGCTAATGATCACCGCGCGGCTCCAGAGAGAGATTATTCTTCAGCATCAGCTAATATATCAGATATCTTACAATGAATCCGGTGAATGGTCAATCTTGATTTTCTTCCGGCAGGCGTGGCTTGGAAAATGATCTCACCGCAGAGACGCAGAGGACGCCGAGAGAAAAGAAGAACCAATATCCTGACCCCTGGCGCCGGGAGCAAGGGTAATTTACAACTCAGCGTTTTTCTCTGCGCTCTCTGCGTCTCTGCGGTGGAATAAAGCAAATTCCTATACGGTCAAGTTAAATCCGCCCATAGATGCGCGTCATCTCTGCCAGCTTCTCCGCCAATTCCGCTGTCAGCTGCCCGGGGAGGAGCCTCCAATCCCAGTTCCCCAGAGCCACGGATGGCACATTCAGGCGCGCCTCTTCCCCAAGAGCCAGAATATCCTGCATGGGAAGGATCGCCGTCGAGCAAACCGACATCATGGCGAGCCTTATCAGCTCCCAGGGGACTTCGGCTCCTGCCACATCTTTACCAAGATAATAAAAAAGCCTCTTTTTCCCGGCCTCATCGAGCTCTTTTTCGAACCAGCCTCGGGTGGTATTGTTGTCATGGGTTCCCGTGTAAACAAGAGCATTCCTGGTATGATTATGAGGAGCGTAAGGATTAGCCGGCAAATCCTCGCCAAAGGCAAACTGCAAAACCTTCATTCCCGGGAAACCAAAGCAGGTCATGAGCTCTCTCACATCCGGCGTGATCACGCCAAGATCTTCTGCAATGATGGGGAGATAGGAGAAGCGCTTGAGAAGTGTAGTGAAGAAGTCACGCGCCGGCGCGGGCTCCCATTTCCCCTTGATCGCTGTCGTCTCAGAGCCCGGAATCGCCCAATAAGCGACAAACCCCCTGAAGTGATCAAGCCTGATGGCGTCAAAAAGCTGCAAATTGTGCTCGAAACGCTGAATCCACCATCGGTAACCGGATTCTTTCAGCACCTCCCAACGATACACCGGATTACCCCAAAGTTGGCCGGTGACACTGAAGTAATCGGGAGGCACCCCCGCAACAAAGGTGGGCCGTTGCTCCTCATCCAACTGGAACAACATCGGATTGGCCCAGACATCTACGCTGTCATAGCTTACATAGATAGGAAGATCACCGATAATCTGAACATTCCGCTGATTGCAGTAGCTCTTGAGCGCAGACCACTGCTCGAAAAATAGATATTGAGAGAATTTTTCCGCAAGCATTCTGTCCGTCAGTCGCGCCCGCCATTCCTGCAGAGCCCCGGCCGTTCTTTGCCTTATCTCCGGTTGCCAAGCACTCCACACGATCCTGTCGAAGTGCTCTTTGAGCGCCACAAACAGCGCATAATCATCGAGCCAGTAGGCGTTTTCGCCGCAGAATCCTGCAAATTTAGACCCCTCCCGGTTGCCCTGAGCAAACCTCGCAAACGCTTTTCGAAGCAGAGCGCGTTTGTGGGTAGAAGCAGTCTCGTAATTGACTTTGCCTTCGCTGAACAAAGGGGGATTCTCAAAATCCTCTGGCACGAGATAGCCCTCCTCCAGCAGGCGCTCAGGACTGATCAACAGCGGGTTGCCGGCAAACGCCGAGAAAGAGCTATAGGGTGAGTTCGCGGAGACTGAAGAGGTAGGGTTCAGGGGTAAAATCTGCCAGATGCTTTGGCCGGCGTCGGCAAGGAAATCGGCAAAACGGCAAGCACCAGGCCCAAGATCGCCAATCCCATAGGGAGAAGGAAGCGAAGTGATGTGAAGCAATATGCCGCTGCGTCTCGTTTTCATCCATCAACCCTTGAGGACCATGAGCTCAGTGCCCTTTGGCTGGACTTCAAACTGCAACCTGCTACGAAGACCACGAAAGTATGCATTCACAATCATCTCTGTGCTCTTCTTCGTGATCTTTGTGTCCTTCGTGGTCAAAAAATGCAAATCCCGATACGCCTGGAGTCGTGGTGACGCCCCCCCGTTATTCCGAAGACATTGAGGATTTCATCGGAAGCAGATCAATTACTGAACCTGTCCTCTTTGGTTCCGGTTTGTCCTTGGCCATCACTTTAGCCGAGGAGTCAGCGGAGTCAGCGGGATCAGCAACCGGAGTTGGTGACTCTTCAAGGTCAACCGAAACAGGTTTGATCTCTTGTGGCGCCTCGCTCTTCAGGAAGACAACCCCCAGTGGCGGCAATACCAACGGCAGTGAATAGGGTCTCCCGTGGGCACGGATGGCGTCGGCCTCCATCCCACCGAAGTTCCCATGGCCGCTGCCACCACAGAGCTTAGCATCGCTATTCAGGATTTCGCTCCAAAAGCCACCTCTCGGCACTCCCAGCCGGTAACTGATTCTTGGGACGGGAGTAAAATTGGCTGCCACTAGGATGATATCTCCAGTTTTCTTACCCTTCCGTAGAAAACTGATAACACTGGCGTCGGCATCGCAAGCATCGATCCATTCGAAGCCTTCCTGGCTGAAATCCGCCTCATACAGCGCCGGCTCCCTTCGATATGCTGCATTCAAACTCTGCACCCACCGTTGAATGCCCTGGTGCGTTGGATAGTCGAGCAGGTTCCAGTCCAGACTCTTTTCGTGATACCATTCATCCCACTGCCCGAATTCGCCCCCCATAAAGAGGAGCTTCTTGCCGGGATGACCATACATGTACCCGAACAAGAGCCGAAGATTGGCGAATTTTTGCCAGTCATCACCCGGCATCTGCCGAATCAGGGAACCCTTCCCATAGACGACCTCGTCGTGGGAAAGCGGGAGCACGAAGTTTTCAAAAAACGCGTACCAGATACTGAACGTGAGCTGATTCTGGTGATATTTTCGGTGGATCGCTTCTTTTGCAAAATAATCAAGAGTGTCGTGCATCCATCCCATATTCCATTTCATACCGAACCCGAGACCCCCGACATAAGCCGGCCTGGAGACCATCGGCCAGGAGGTCGACTCCTCGGCAATCGTCTGCACATCGGGATGGCGCTCATACACAATCTCATTGAAGCGCCTGAGGAACGAGATTGCGTCCAAATTTTCCTTGCCGCCGTGCTCATTTGGAATCCACTCTCCCTCATTTCGGGCATAATCCAAATAGAGCATGGAAGCCACCGCATCAACTCTAAGGCCGTCCGCATGGTACCTGCTGAGCCAGAACAACGCACTGCTGATCAGGAAGGACCTGACCTCGTACCTTCCGTGGTTAAAAATGAAGCTCTTCCATTCAGGGTGAAAACCCTTTTTGGGATCGGCATGTTCGAAAAGATTGGTGCCATCGAAGTAAACCAGTCCGTGTTCGTCGCCGGGAAAGTGCGAAGGCACCCAGTCAAGGATTACCCCGATGTCGTTACGATGAAGCTCGTCGATCAGGAACATGAAGTCCTGAGGCGTGCCGTATCTGGCCGTGGGTGCGAAATACCCGACGGTCTGATAACCCCATGATCCGAAAAAGGGATGCTCCATAATGGGCAGGAATTCCACATGAGTGAAACCCATTTCACGAAGATACTTGGGGAGATAGTCTGCCATCTCCCGGTAGGTGAGCGATCGATAGTCTTCTTCCGGGACCCTCCGCCAGGACCCGAAATGAAGTTCATAAATGGAAACCGGCGCGCCAAGAGCGTTGACTTTTTGCCTCTCTTTCATCCACTCGGCATCATCCCAGTCATGTTCGAGGTCCCAGATAACGGAAGCCGTATCGGGAGGCGTCTGCGACAAGAAGGCAAAGGGATCGCCTTTGTCAACGTGGTATCCATTATGTTTGGAAATGATGTGATATTTGTAGACGGCGCCGGTGCCGAGCTCTGCAATAAAGCCTTCCCAGATGCCCGAGCCGTCGTCCCTGACTTTTAAGGGATGGGATGCCTTGTTCCAGTCGTTGAAGTCGCCAATGACCGTGACCTTTTCCGCATTGGGCGCCCATACGGCGAAGTGGGTCCCCTTGATCCCGTTTAGCTCGATCATGTGGGCGCCCATTTTCTCAAAGAGCGTAAAATGGCTGCCTTGCTTAAAGAGATAGATATCGTGATCGGTTAGCAGACTCCCGTCGTACACGACCTTATCACTTGTCTTCATGTTCTCCTCCCGTACTTTTTTCACTCGCCTCCAGGTAGTTCCGCCACTTCTCCACGGTTTTGGGGCCAACGCCTGGAATTCCCTCCAGCTCATCCAGGTTTCGCCATGCCTGCTTACTGCGGCGGTTCACAATGGCCGCGGCAAACCCGGCTTTCATCTGAGGAACAAGCATTAATTCCTCTTCTGAAGCGATATTCACATCCAGTTTTTCGCCCAGGGTCAGGCGCGCTGCCGAAGGCATCGTTTCCACGCGGATCTCCACCGTCTCCCGCCCGGACGAGGCAACGCGGACCAACTGTCCGTTGTGCATTTCCTGCAAGGCAAGAACTTGGAGTCCACCCATGGAAGTGCGATTTCGAAGTCCGCCGGCAGTTTCAATAGCTTGGCTGACAGTCACCGCCGGACCCTCCATCAGGTAAATTCCAGGCCTCTTGATGTCTCCCACCACTCCAACCACCAGCGGAATGGGCGGAATGCCTGATGGCGGTAAGTCTTGGTGATAAAAGCGCACCAGCAGGATGGAAAAAATAAGGGTGGCTAGAATCGCAATCGCCGCCCATTGACTGCGAGGTGCGAGGTGATTCACGGATTGTTCTGTTTCTCGGCCTTGTACATCTTGTAATTGATGCTGTCCACAAGGGCCTGCCAGCTTGCTTCAATAATATCATGAGAAACGCCCACCGTGCCCCAGTGATCGTTTTCATCCCGAGATTCGATGAGCACGCGAACGCGGGCCGCCGTGCCGTCCCGACCGGGCAGCACCCGCACCTTGTAATCGCTTAACTCCATTTTCTTCAATTCGGGGTAGAATTTCTCCAGGGCTTTGCGCAGCGCGTTGTCGAGTGCATTGACCGGGCCATTTCCAAGCGCAGCCGTGTGCTCAACATGGCCCCCCACCTTGACCTGAATCGTAGCTTCCGCAACCGGAGCCCGGTCTTCACTGAGTTTCTGATCGATCACCCGGAAGCCCACCAGTTCGAAATAGCGTTTGCTCCTGCCTATGGCCCGGTTGACGAGGAGCTCAAAGCTTGCCTCGGCTGCTTCAAATTGAAACCCTTGACTCTCAAGATCTTTGAGCTCTTCCAGAACCTGCATGGCAACGGGGTCTTTCTTGGATAGCGGAAGGCCGTAGTCCATCGCCTTGAGCTTGATGGTCGAGCGCCCGGAAAGGTCCGAGACCAGAACCCGCCG
>JADGQM010000136.1 GCA_017881795.1 Syntrophobacteraceae bacterium | reverse complement strand
ATACTCAAAAGCGACACCCTGTGTCCGTTTTATCCAGAAGTGGCAACGAGGTAGGCAGTGCATTGAAAACGTATCTCATATGCAGCGCACATTTTTATGATTGCATCTTCATTTTGGACGGGACTTTCTGAATCATCTTCTATATGGTTAGAGACCACCAATTTGCCAGGAGGTCTCAACCATCATGGAAACAATAACACAATACGTAGGGCTTACGCATTTTCCGGATTTTGTCAGAGTTTTTTTCAAGGGTATGCCCGAAGTTTTTCGTTACCGCCATAAACTGGTCTTCTGCTGGTTGGTGCTGATGCAGATGATTCTTTCCGGCTCGAAGACGCTGAAAGGATTCTCCCGAGTTGCCCCATCACATATTGCTGAATGGCACTTTAGGCGTTTGCTCTGCGCTGGCTATTGGAGTTTGCACATTCTTTTGTGGTGGTTTGCAGAGGCAGCCATCAAGGCATTCCCACCACCTGAAGACAACGTCCTTTTCGTTGTCGCCGACGGCAGCAAAAAGGACAAACGAGGTAAGAAAAACCCGGCTGCACAAAAAGGCAGAACGAGCAAGAACGAACCTTATTTCTTCGGCATCCGGTTTGTGGTTTTGATGGTCCAGTGGGACGTCTATCGCATACCGGTGGATTTCTCCATCGTCCTGCCCAAAGGACATCCGGACTATAAAACGGAAAACCAGCTGTTCCGCGAGATGCTCAGCAGATTCAAGCCGCCCACCTGGGCTAAACTCGTCATTGTCACAGCAGATGCGGGGTTTGCTTCCAAGGACAATATGCAACTGATCAAGGAACTGGATCGGTCCGACCCAAATCGTCGGTGGGGTTTTGTGTTTGCCATTGCGAGAACATGGAAAATGGAAGACGGAAAGAGTCTCAGCAACTTGGTCAAGCACACTCCGTACAAATGTTTTCAAAGAACCTGGATCCCTCGCATGGGCAATGACAACGGCCGCAAGACCTTTTGGGTATTCAAAAAACGCACTCGTCTTCGTCATATTGGTGATGTCACCATGGTATTGAGCAAAAAAGGGCGTAACGTGGGCCCCAAAAACACAAAAGTACTGGTGACCAATCTCGTAGAGATGACGACAAGACAGGTGCTTCTCGTTTACCAGCGGAGATGGACCATAGAAGTTCTTTTCAAAGAGCTCAAAAGCGGTCTCGGTTTAGGCGAGCATCAAGTCACGAAGGTGGTCGATCGGATCGATAAATCGATCGGGGTGGCTATAATTGCCTATCTGGGGCTGATCCGTGCTCAAAAAGGGACATCCGCCCTGGGCAATCATGGAGCATATTTCAACTGAAAAGCAACTTTACAAATGACGTCATCTGCAACCAGTTTCAGCACAACTTGCGACGAAAACTCGATAAGCTTATGAAAGCTGCATAAAACAAGGGGGGTTTCGGTGTCAACCCGTCGCTTTTGAGGATGTAGGCCGTCCTGAAAGCCTGCGCGAACGCCCAAAGGCCGGATGCCAAGGGGATGTAAAGGAGCATTAATGCCGGTAAACATCAGCATGACCACTTACATCCAGGAGGATCACGTCCTGATAATCTCCCCGTTCTGTGAAGACGATTCGCAGATCGTGGTCAATGACTATCGCCCATTTTCCGCTCATCTTGCCCCTGAGCGCATGATTGCGCAACGACGCATCGAAAGGGTGTTCTTGAAACAACTCGAATGCATGAATCACTGTGGACTTATCAACCACCGACAGCTTACGAAAAGAGACGGCAAACTTCTTGGAATATCTAAGATCCGTCGTCGGCCATAGCTTTCAGATCCTCAATAACCTCTTCAGCCGGTCGAAACGGCATTCCTTCGGTTTCTTCCTCTGCCTTTAACACGCCTTCTTCGAATTCTTCAGTAAAACCATTATCGGTCAACCGGCGCACGGACACCAGCACCGAAGCATCCGGTTCGATGTCACCGCGCAGTTGCGGGGGCAAATCACCCGCCCTGAATGTCTTTTCGATGGTGTTACTCATCTTGTCCTCCCTTCTGTGCACCCTGATGAGATGTTGATCAAGGAAGGTCCCGCAGAGCTTCCTTTGCCTGCTCCAGACAGGCATCAGCCTCGCACTCCTCAAAGAGTTGCACTGCACTGCCCAGACATTCCCGGGCTGCTGCATAGCGATGCTTTGCCTTGTGAAGCAACCCCAGAGCCAAATGGGCACGTGCTGAGGTGTCTTTGGCCCCGATTTCGTGAGCGATCTCGATCGACCTCGTCAAGCACACCACCGCCTTGCGGTCGGCAAAAGGGGCTGTTCTAATCAGGAATCCTATGTTTCTGAAGAATGTTGAAAGCTTTTTCTTCCCCGCCCCCTGAGCCATGAGCGCATAGACTCTGCCCAATATCAGTTGCGACACCGCATAACGAAGCCGGTTGCCGGACTGCAGCCAAATCTCGGCAACGTCTTCCAAAACTTTCACACCACGGGCAAGCTGGCCCTGAGCAGCCAACACCGCTCCTGAAAGCAGCCTGGCTGGAGTCCCGACATACTCCACACCACGCTCTTCGCTAAAATCGATGATGCGCTCCAAGGTGTTCTGAAATCCCTCATATTCACCATGGATGACGCGTGCATAGCAGAGCGCGAGAGCTGGGAATTGCCCGTACCAGGGATCGACCGAGATCCGAGTGGCTTCCTCAAAGCACGAGGCACAAGCCGTCATGTCACCGCTGGCCATATGGCTGTACCCCATAAACAGGTACCCCAGAACCATGCTGCGGACGTTGGAGTGCTTGCGGCCAAATTCCACCAGGGTTTTCCCTGCCTCATAGGCCTTCCTCCTTTCACCTCTATAAAAATACACATAAGCCAGACCGCCGAGGGAATTAAAGTAGATGTAAGGGTCGAAGTCCTCTGATTGGCAAAGGCTTTGAGCTTCTTCGGCAAAGGTTGCAGCTTCGTTCAACGATCCCATTTCCATACAGGTCCAGGCCAGCCAGGTATAGGCATAGCCCATGACCTGCGGGTCGCCTGTCTCCTCACCCAAGCTGCGGGCCAGAGAGAGAATGGCGTAAGCTTCGTTCGGCTTCTCCCGATGCCATAGAGGGCAACTCAGCCAGGCATAAAACATGCCTAACCGGCTCTTGTCGGTCAAGGTCTCGGCAATCTCTCGGTGCGCTTCGAGCAATTCCTGAAGTTTTCGGTATTCGCCATTGTAGTAATAGACAAACCCCCATTTGATGAGGAGATCGATGAGGAGATCCTTATCCTCGTCACTGTTGATACCATTTTGAGTGAGCAACTGGTAAGCGTCTCGGAAATACTGGTGAGATTCTTCCACCGCATACCGGCGAAGGCTTTTCTCGCCCGACTTGACCAAATAATCCACCGCTTTATAGAGAGACTGGCCCTGCTTGTAGTGGAAGGCGAGCGTCTCATAGATTTCCGGAAGTCGGTCCTGAAACAGGACCTCCATGACCTTCCCGATACGTTCATGGACGATCTGCCGCTCCTTCTTCAGGACACCGTTGTAGACCACCTCCTGGGTAAGAGCATGCTTGAAGATATACTCAAGTTCGGGTTGGATCACATTGGTACGAATCAGATCAAGCCGTTCAAGGCCATTCAGGGAATCCTGGAGCCGCTCTTTGATGTCGCTAATGTGTTCCAGAACGATATACAGAAAATTCCTGCCAATAACGGACGCTTCCTGCAAAATCTTCTTCGTCTCGACGCCCAGGCGGTCAAGCCTGGCTGCAATCACGCCGTGGATGGTCGGGGAGATGTCTGATTCGCTCAGCCCCCTCGATAGTTTCCAGGATTCATGGTCCTGCACGAGCGTCTCGGACTCGATCAGGGAGTTGATCACCTCTTCCAGATAAAAGGGATTGCCCTCCGTTTTCTCGTGAATAAAAGGTTTCAATTCATTGGGAATGGCTTTGGTCCCGAGCAGGGATTCCATCATTTGCTGTGCTTCATTAGAAGAGAGGTCCTGCAAGTGGATTGCCCGAAATGAGCCGTTCAGGGTTTTGATCTGCTCGCTTGGGAAGAGCGTGAAGGGAGGGCGGTAGGTACAGAGAAAGATGGCCGGGAAGGTTGAATCGGAGATAAGGAACCTCATGAGCTCGACGAAGGGCGGATCGGCCCACTGGAGGTCTTCCAGCCAAATGACGGTGGGCTTGGACCTGGTGGCTGCCTCCATGAGCCTGTTGATGGCCTCGAACAGCTCCTGCTTCCACAGCTCCGGGCTCATGCTCTCGTATTGGGAAGAGTCCCGGGCGTAGAGGCTGCCGAGCACCGAGCAGACTCCCGGTGCAAGGCCAAGGAAGCTCTGCACCCCGAATTCGATCTTCCGCCTGATCGACTCCGATGAATCTCCCTCCTCGATTTTCCAGAACCAGTTCAGGAAACCAATCAAGGGCGAATAAGGCATATTCTGGGTATACCCATAGGCATGGGCAGTTATCCAAAGAAAGTGAAAGCCTTGTCGGTTCAGTGTTGTTCTGAATTCCTCAACAAGTCTGGTCTTTCCGGTGCCAGGGTCGCCGGAGATACAACAAACGGTTCGCTGCCCCTCCTGCAGCCTCCCAAAAGCCTCTGCCAGCAGAGTCATCTCGGCCTCCCGGCCAATAAGCTCTGCGCGAAACCCACGGAGGCGGCGATCTCTTTCCGGTTTGTCTCTCGGGGCAATGACCTCGTAGGGCTCGATAAGTTCAGACTTGCCTTTGATTTTTGCCGGTTCCGCCTGCTCAAAAACGAAATGTGCCTGGGCCAGACGATACGTTTCAGGCCCGACCAAAATCGTCCCGGCCCTGGCCAGACTGCATAGCCGGGAGGCCAGATTGACCGTGTCTCCGGTTATTTCACCGGCAGCCTTGTAGTAATCCCGTTCGCTTATAACCACAAGCCCACTATCGATGCCGGTGTGCATCGCCAAGGGATAACCGATCCGGCTTTGATAAGTCGGGCTCAAGGAGGCAACCGCGCAGTGGATTTCCCTGGCGGTGTGGATCGCTCGCACCGCATCATCTTCGTGGCTGTTGGGCACACCGTAGAGGACCATGGCCGCATCACCCAGGAAGCGACCGATGAAGCCGTCGTACTGTCCTGCAATCCTGGTAATTTCAGCGAAGATCCGCCCCATGATCTCCTTCACCTCTTCCGGGTCGATCCTCTCGCTCATGCGGGTATACCCACTCAAATCGGAGAACATGACGGTAATCCGTTTGCGCTCGCCAACGATGGTCTGAGCTACCCCCTCGGACCCCCGGGCAGCCGGCAGTTGTTGCCCGAATTTCCCACAACACTTGCGTCCCAAGGGAACGTCGAGGCCACAGCGGGGACAAACCAGCCGAACTCTAGCTCCACATTCCTCGCAGAATTTTACTGTATGGCGATTTTCAAAATGGCACTGAGGACACCGCATAGAAACTCCCAGAAAAATTCACTGTGTAAGAACAAAGGACCTTCTTTTGCCGACCATCCATCTGAGATCACGGGAGCTGAGGCCGCGCGTGAAGGGAATGGTCCAAAGCGGGTGGAGAGGGAGATGTCAGCTCGCATTCTTGTTGCTCTAATGGTACAGATTTTCTTCCGTTCGGCCACGGAAAGGGCTCTCTGAAAGTATCAACACCACGAAACTGCTCCATTATGAGGATTTCAAAATCGACAGTTTGTGTTCAGCATGATCGGCCTGGGTGTAGTCCATCCCCAAATCCCCCCCCGCGCGCGCGAAGCGGATGCTATCAGCACACTCTACCCTTCGATCACCATGAAATCCTCCGCGTAGCGCGAAGCGGATGCCAGTAGCCGGTCAGCTCCCACCTGGTGCGGTCGTTGTAGAGGGCGAGAAAGAGCGCCTGCACTGTAAGGCAGCTTTCGAGCCGCTCCCAGGCCTTGGCGGCGTGGTGCTTACCCAACCAGTTTCCTCACCATCTCCCGCACCCGCACCGGAAAAGATTGCGCCATCTCGTGCAAGCGCCCGGTATCAAGTTCCTCCAGTTCCAACTCATCGGCAAACGGCGCCGTGTTGCGATAATAGATACAGTCAAGCAGCGCCTTTTCGGGCAGTGCAAGATTGTACCCGTCTCTTGGCTCAAACCCGAAGTAAAGTCGATCATTGAGATGAGAGTATTCGATGGTGATGCCGCGCCAGACCAGGTTGCGGGTAACGCCTACGGCGGTGCTGAGGGTAAGCACGGTGCAGACCAAGGGGGCCTGAATGATGACCCCGTGCAGATGCAGGGCCCATTCGGCGCTGATGTAGGAGGGAGTGCGGACGAAGCAGGCTGCCTCTTCCAGTGACGGCTCCCCTTTCAGCCGGGTGTTGATATACACGCCGCGAGTCAGCCGCGTGATCAAGCCCCGCTGCAGCGCCCGGGTGAGAAAGACATTGGCATTCCCGGTAAACTTGAGCAGGTCGGCGGAGCGGAACAGCAGGGGGAGGTTATGCAGAATGTCGATGGTGCTCATGACGGAATCACCACGCCAGTCTCGCGCAGTTCCCGGAATAGTCCCTTCAGTGCGTCCAGAAACGGGCGATAGCCATCGTTGCGGCAGGCCGCCATGACCTCCGGGGGGAGGAAACGGCCAAGATCGTTTTCAATCGCCTCTTGCAGGTCGCTGTCCGCGTTCTCTAACCCGTCGCGCGAACGCCGCGGCGTGAAGGGGACGGCATAGCACGAGAATTTTCGCTCTACCACGTCCCGAACAGCCGAGACGCCCAACCGTTCCCGCAGATGCCAGATGTCGTAGATGTCACGTCCCTTCAGGTAGGGGCGCTCCAGCAGAGCGCGCACCTTGTCGGAAAGGATCTCTTCCAGCGTCTCCACCACAAGCACCGAATTGGGTCGGGGGATGCGAAGCTCACCCCTGGTGATCAGATACGATACCGCCGCCTGCATCCCCAGCACGCGGGGCTCTGTCGCCAGCGCCACCCCCTCTCGCAACCGCTCGCACTCCACCTTGACCATGATCCTCTCCCGCATTTTCTGCGGTTCAAAGGCGACACGCCAGACCATCCCTTCATCCCGCTGACCACGGGAAGTGATAGCAAGGCGGCCCGGCCCGAAGTGGGCGATGGACTCGCGTGCAACAGCAGCCTCAACCCCCTTCAGCAACCGTTCCAGCGCCGGCCTTTCCAGGTGGGTGACAAAATCGAGATCCTCGGAAAATCGCCCGCTGTTGTAACACCAGCGGAGGGCCGTGCCTCCCTGAAAAATCAGGCGAAAGCTTTCCGAACGAGCGTAGACACTCTGGAGAATGATGAGCTGGAAAAGCTCAGAGCGGCGGATGTGGCGTTCGGTATAGGTTTTCATACGTTTAGCTTGTAACACATAATTGTATTAATTTGTAAACAATTTACTTAACGCCACACACCATCCTCGTCAAATTTTGCCGCTCCGGCCCGACCCCGTCGGGCCCGTCGGGACGTCGGGGATAAGTATTCCCTGAGAATCCCAGAGAGTATGTGGAGAATCTGTTTGACAAAATTGCCAGAATGGAAGAGATCAATCAACAAAAAGCCCGGTTGATTTGCGCAGGGCGGATGCAGAGCTTCATTATAGAATGCTGTACCCCTTGAAGCGGTCCAGGCCTTGGTGGACTTCATGAAAGAATCTCCGAGAAAAAAGGGATAGGCTAGGGCATGATGACATCTTGCCAAGACTACCACCGCCACACGAGCTATGACCGGTGCCGTATGGAAGGCCACTTTCTGGATTGGTCCAATCGGCCGCGCGTCTACAAAGAATATTACGCCCTGAAGGTGGTTCCCTTGCCGGTTGCAGCACCCATACCGGAAACTTCACTATCCGAGCTCGTGTTAGGCGACACTCCGGAGCAATTGCCAGGTTCTTTTTCTTTGGAACAACTGAGCCAGGTTTTTTCCCTGGCTTATAGTCTCACCGCCAAGAGCGTTCATTCAAATGGCGAATTTTTCTATCGGAGCGTTCCCTCAGCCGGAGCGCTTTACCCTTGTGAACTGTACGTGGCTACCCGCTCGATTTTAGACCTGCCGGACGGACTTTACCACTATGCGATTGGTCGGCGCGGTCTGGTGCAAGTGCGTCCCGGCAATTACTTCGAAGTCCTTTGTTACCCTTCCCCGCCAGATCGGTCGGAAGAGGCTCCGCTTTTGATGTTTTTTGTGACTGCGATCTTTTTCCGTAGCGCCTGGAAGTATCGAGCACGATCCTACCGCTACCATCTCATGGACTCCGGACATCTTCTCGAAAGTCTGACCCTGGCGCTGAAGATGCTCTCCTTACCCTACGAAGTAACTCTTGATTTCGAAGACCAGGGAATCAACTCATTCCTGGGCTGCGACGCGGAGCGGGAAGTCTGCCTGGGGGTCGTTTCTGTCGGTTGCAGAGGGGACTCCGCGGGATTATTAACAAACGTCCCAGCCGAGCTCCCCGAGTCGGCTCCTGCGGCCAGTCGGGTGGCGCGAAAGGAGATCGCTTATCCGGCTCTGCAGCAATTCCACCTCGCGAGCACCGGGTTGATCGCCCCAACGGGCGCAATCCCAGCACTGATAAGGGAAGTGGGCGAATTTCCGACTTCCTGGAAGACCATTCCCAAGTGTAAAGTCTGGCCGGAGCAGATGCACTACGGTGAAGTGGTGAGGCAGCGGCGCTCCCACCGGAATTTCATCGAGGCAGGAATTTCCGAGTCTGTCTTTCAGGCTTTCGTGACGCTGCTTTGTGGTGGGAATGAGGCCCCTGGCGGCTGGTCTCAACGCCAGCGGCAGACCATTGTTTCAGGCTTCCTTGCCGGCAATGTGGAAGGGCTCGATCCCGGTTGCTATTGGCTGGATCATTCGCAGCACCGTGTGGGTATGACCAGATCGGGGGCGCTCCTGGAGCGGATGTCGCACATTTGTCTCGACCAGGAGTGGCTGAAGCAAGCAGGCCTGCATTTCTTCTTCGCGACGAATCTCGAGCTTCTCGATAAGGTCTGGGGACCGCGAGGGTATCGCTACGCCATGATGACAGCAGGTCGCTTGGGCCAGATGATCTATCTGGCAGCGACCTCTTTTGCGCTGGGGTGTTGCGGTATTGGTGCGTTCTACGATGGGGAAGCTGCAGCCTTGTTGGGACTGAATGAGACTTCGGTAATGCTTTATCTCCTGGCGGTTGGACCGGTGAGAAGAGTAGGGCGTAGGGGGTAAGGAGTAAGGTTCCTACTTGTCCAGCCGACGACTTTCCATTCGCCAAAAAAGCTTGCTCGCCCCTGCGATTCCGGCTGCGATCAGAAGCGGGAGTAGGTCAGGCAGCTTGCTGCCAGGATCCGTCCCAGCAGAGATTGCAGTCATTGTTGACTCGCAGCACTCTCAGGGCCAACATCTTTTCTGCATTCTTTGGTTTCCACCAAGCCTCGGGACGTCTTAGTCCTTGCGTCCCTAGCCTTAACAGGCACTCTCGTCGGCGCGGGCTATCGCTCCCAGAAATTGGAGGAATGCGCTCAACTCCTGGCGAAGCTGTTCCCACAACTCCGGAAGATTTTCCACAAGATGCTCTATGCGGTTGATATCAAGATTGGTTGTATAGATGTTGCGCACGAGATGTCTGAACTTGCGATATTCATCAAGCTCTGCAGCGGTCTCGCTCCCGAGCACGGGCGGTCGGATGTCCCCCAGATCCAAAGCCATCTGCTTCAATAGCTCCGTACGCCAGGAATCGCCGCCAAGCGGTCCGCCGTCGAGCTCAATGGCAATCAATTCGAAGAGTCGTTCCAAGCCGGAGTAGAAGCTGTGCAGGTTGAGGGCCACGGAGTTGATGTAGGCATCCTGATCGGGGCCTGCAGTCTTTGCTTTCTGCCAATGCCGATGAATGGCGGGCAGCGTTTTCCCTATGTGATCGAGCTCAAGCTGGATACGGCGCCTGAGTGCTTCATGACGAGCAATCACAGTTCGATCCCCAATTCTCCTATTTCTCGGCTCATTTCTTCTGAAGCGGATTCGATGGCAATCAGGTTGATTTCCAAGTTGCTTCCAAGCCCGTCCAATGCGCACCATGATTTGAAGAATGCATCGGGTGGGATTCCCTCTGCCGCAAGATCAATATCGGAGCGCGAGGTGAACCACGCTCCGTGTGCCAGTGAACCAAACACAATCACTCGAGTTGCACCGAAATTGGCTTTGAGCATGGAGGCGGCCTGGTGGGCGATCCTCCATGCGGTTTCGCGCCGGGCAGCGGCTTCACGCCGCCGGACTGCTTCACGGGCATGTGCAGTCCGTTTGCAGGCTTACACTTTGTCCGGGTCAATCATGAGCTTCATTTCTTTCCCATATGGTCGGCAATCGCAAAAACGCCCAATCTCCATGCACCATATCTTTGACCTTCATTTCTTTCAAGAAGGAATTCGGGCCATGAAATCGGAGTCTTAACTATCCGCCTTGGACGGTGGACACAGGCTTCATCCAGTTCCCACCGGCCCACAGTGACATGGTTTGCGCGTGCGGTTGCGTTCCGGACGCCGTTGTGCCAGCGATTAGGCCTGAAGCAAGAAATATTTGTCCAATCTTGGACGATTACTTATCGCCAAGCGCCTTAGGCGTGGTCACGGCACATCAATACCATGATGGGTCGGGTGGGCTGCTAATTGCACACCCGAATTTGGACTGAGCTGGTTGGCATGCATCGTGCTTAAGGTAATACCCTGCGACTCCGGTTTTCC
>JADGQM010000443.1 GCA_017881795.1 Syntrophobacteraceae bacterium | reverse complement strand
GGATGCGCATGAATGCCATGGGAACCATTCAGCATGCAGATTTTCCCGATTTTCTCGGCGATTACCCATACCAGGCTTATTCCCTTGATAGGAATCGAGGGGTTCCCCATGGAATCGAGGGTCTCATGGTCTTTGAAGAGGCTCGTCGGGACTTTTACCTGGCGCCTGTCGCCTGGATCCTGGAGGCGGGAAGCGATCTGCTCGCCCAGGGAGTTATTAAGAGAGTCCGTGGATGGATTGCAGACGCACGGCACGTTTTGCTCGACTCCATCCCCTCCGACCGCCAGCCGGATTATCGTTGGTGGCTTCCCTTGGTTGCCGTACGGGTGGTTTCCGACGCAAATGACGCCAACACGGGCTCGCATTGGCCGGAACATGCTTTCAAGGTGCTGGTGCAGGTGGGATCTGCTCCGCTGCCGTTGGAGGTTTCACCCGACTGGGATTTGTGCATCAGCACCCAGGAATTCCAGGAGCCGCCACCTCGTCTAACCATGCCCCGCCAGGGTTGGCTTGCTGCCAATCGAATCGGGACGCTCTGTACCGCCATAGATATCCGGGTCAAACAGGCACACCTTGCCGGACTGGAGGACCGCATCAGCGCCCAGGCTGCGTCGGAGCTCAAGTTTTCGGTGGTGATCTGCACGTACCATCGCGGCGTTCGCCTGAAAGAGGTGATATTGAGTGTTGCACGGCAGTCAATACCTCAAACATCTTACGAGGTAATCATTGTCAACAATGACCCGGCAGACAAGGTGGTCAGCGAGGTCGTTGAAGAAGTCCGCTTGTCGGAATTTGCCCAGCACCCTGAACGGCTGAGAGCGATTTCGTGCCCCTTCAGAGGTATTTCGTTCGCTCGAAACGCGGGCATTTCAGAGGCACGCGGGAAGATCATCAGCTTCCTCGACGACGATGCAGCAGCTTTTCCAGACTGGCTTGAGCAGATCGATCGCGCAGCGTCGGCGTTCCCCAAAGCCGGCGTGATCGGCGGGAGTATTCTTCTGGATATCCCCAAAGCTCGGCCGTATTGGCTAAAAGAGGGTTGGGGGCATTATTGGAGCCAATTCCAGGTTGCTCATCGCGAGCCCAGGGTTGCGGAGGACTGGGGAAGCTATCCGTGGGGCGCCAACTGGAGTGCGCTTCGACAAGCGCTGTTGGAGATTGGGGGATTTCGGGCAAAATACGGAAGATCTGGTCATGATTTTGCCGGGGGGGAAGAGGTCGTTGCCGCTTTTCTAATCCGGCGTCTCGGGTACGAAATTGTCGTTGCCCCGGCAGCGCAAGTATGCCACAAGCCAGGCAAGGAGCGATATACTCTAAAGCACATACATCGAACCATCCAGTCGAGAGTAAATACCTGTTATCAGATGCAGATTGATCTTTATGCACCGCTTATTCCGAAAGTGGATGACATAAAGAATCTAAGAGAAAAACGGCTTGCTCAGGCAGTGTCAAGAGAGCCTTTAAAATGGCACTTTCGACTCGAGCACCTGCTTTTTGCGCATGCCTACGGAAA
Organism: Syntrophobacteraceae bacterium; assembly: GCA_017881795.1. Lineage (GTDB taxonomy): Bacteria > Desulfobacterota > Syntrophobacteria > Syntrophobacterales > Syntrophobacteraceae > JADGQM01. Next base: position 1,753 of record JADGQM010000443.1, on the reverse strand, counting down.
GCTGATTTCACGAATGCACCAGGACTTGCATGATCGAGAAAAGCTGGCCGAAGCTCGCATGCACGCGGAAGATGTTGTGGCTGGGTGATCGTTTTGATCACATTACACTGAGGCACTCACAAAACTTAAGGGAATTGTCACCCCGGCGAAAGACGGGGTCCGGGAGAGTCTGATGCCAGACGATGTCCAGAAAGAGGAGCTCAATCGCTTAAATCAAGAAATCGTGGAATTAGAAAAGAGACTGGGCGGCCTTTACTGGGTGAGAAAAGAAAAATACGGGGTGGTGCCCGTTGAGTTTGCTCCGTGGCTGGATGTGAAACTCGTGGGAAGGGCAAGACTGCTCTGGCATCGGGACGAGATTTTTGACAATGTGCCGAAGAAATCAAAAATTGCTGAGGTGGGAATTTTGAAAGGGGATTTTTCAAGAATCATCTTTGAAAAAGCGGAACCTCATGAACTTCATCTGATAGACAACGATTTTTCGCATTTTGATCCTGGTTCTCTTTTAAACGAGATAGATAAACGTGTTTTCATACATAACGGTGACTCGTCAACTGTCATGCAAGAAATATTCGGTGATAATTTCTTTGATGTTATATACATCGATGCCGATCACTCTTATGACGGTGTGAGTAAAGATATCAGAGCTGCCCAAAGGAAGATAAAGCCGGGGGGCTTGTTGGCATTTAACGACTACATGAACTGGTCGCCGCTCGAATCCCGTGAGTATGGGGTTATGCGAGCAGTCAACGAATTGATAGTCTCGGCAAGATGGCCTGTTGTCTTCTTCGCATTTCATGATCTCGGTTACCACGACATAGTGGTCCAGCGACCGCCCGCAGAAAAGCCCCGGACTCGGATTTTTCACGCTTGGCGCAGTTATTGGACGGGGGGCCGGAAGTCGGGACGCAAATCCGATCTCACCTCTGGCTTCTAGCCTTAGTCTTGTGTTATTAAAAGAGTGTAGATTCCGCAAAGTCACTGCGGCGCCGCCAGGGGTGCTGCAAATAGCCATGATCGGTGCAAGATGGACAACATACAGCAGTATGGTGATGGTGACACGGGAGTGAAGGCTTCAGACAGCAGCGCAAGAAGCGCGTGTGAATAACGGGGAAGGTATGGGCATCGATGTTTGAGGAACGCATCGGAGTGCAGCTCCACAACCTGGTCCGTCAGGTTTTACCGCCATCGGTCGGAAAAGCAAGAAGATGGATCGAGTCAGCATTGGGGCGTATTGCTGGACGCAAGGCCCTCTCCAAATGCCAGAAGGAGGTACTGCAGATTGTTGCTCACCATCGTGATGCCCGCCACATTCTGATTTTTGCTCCGAGTCTGAAATGGGATTTCGCGCTCTTTCAACGGCCGCAGCAGTTGGCTATCGCATTGGCAAACCAGGGCGTTCTGGTTTTCTACATGGAACCCCATGCGGCGAGGAATTATAAGATAATCCCCATGGATAACCGCCTGTATCAGTGTGAGGTCCCCTCAGAGGTTTTTGGGTATGTGAATGCTCCGTTGGTCTACATACTCTGCTGGAACAGAGAATATCTCAAGGGTTTCAATGCGCCGCGACTCATTTACGATTATATTGATGAACTGACGGTGTTCGATGGAGATCAAAAGGAAATTGCCCAAAATCATAAAGAGCTCCTTGTGAGCGCCTCATCCAGTTTGGATGAGAATTCGGTCGCACCGTTTGCCACCAACACCCCTTCATAACGCATCGTCTCATGCATAGGAGTGACCACAACCG
>JADGQM010000135.1 GCA_017881795.1 Syntrophobacteraceae bacterium | reverse complement strand
CACCGTCAGCAATTTTCCCCAAGGCTTCCACCGCCGCCTGGCGCAGCCCAGATTCCTTGCAGTGCAGAGCCTTGATCAAGCCTCGGACATCACGCCTGGACTGCAGCTTGTCGATATCAGGCTTAGGCAACCCCGGCAAGAACCTCATGCTCATCCTCGAACACCAACCCGCAACCCTTCAGTGCTAAGGGTTCGTCCAAACATACCCTGCTCTCTTTTTGACCCTATTTGAAACCACAAAGGACACGAAGAGCACGAAGAAAGCACTTCTTGTCTCTCGTCGTGAAAGACGGTGCTGGTTCTTGAACAGGGTTTCAATATAACTCCATGAAACAGAGGTATCAAATTCTAAGGAAGAAATCAGGATGGGTTTCAAGGGCGTCGGTTGAATTTTATAATCTTGACTTAAGTCAAGGAGAATATATAAGTGAATCTGCTATATGGATCTCGCGTTGAATCAGACGTTGACCTGCTGCGTGTCTCGTGCGGAACATGTCTTCCAAGTATTGCCGCGCAGCGGTTGCCTTCTTAGGTCAGGAAAACTCTAACCCCACTGAACGCGATCAAACCCTTGCTGTCTTGCAACGGGTCTGTCCGGTCAATCGCCTGGCGGTGATGTTCGGAAACCTCTAAACCATAAGGAAGTCACATGGGAATTCGCAGGCTCTTCAGTGACAAGCGTAAGGTATTGCAAGTTTCGGGACTGGTGGTGCTGGTGCTCGCCTTGGCGGGTGCGTATGTCGCCTTTGGCCCGCCGGGGCTTTATGCCAAATCCGAAACCCCTGAATTCTGTGCCCAATGCCACGTGATGGAAGCGGAATACGAGAACTGGTTTCACAACGGGGGGCACAGTAGGCTGAAATGCATCGATTGTCACCTTCCCAACGATAACCTGGCCAGGCACCTGACCTGGAAAGGATATGAGGGGATGTGGGATGCCTTTGTGTTCAATTCGGGGCGAGTTCCGGAGACGATTCAGGTCTCCGAGTCGGGAGCTGTCATCGTGCAGGAGAACTGTCGGCGCTGCCATGAAGAAACGGTGGCGAGAATCAACGAGGATCGTAACTGCTGGCAATGTCACCGCCGTCTGTCTCACAAGAACAGCGGGGCTATGTAGAGTTGATCTGATTGAAGGAAGGAGAGTTCGATGAACTGGAGAAAGTACGTGCTGAGCTTCCTGGTCCTGGGTTCTCTCGTGGGCTGGGTAATCCTGGTTTCCTGTGCCCCGCAGAAGACCGAGCCGGTGAAGACGGTGACCATTGCCGACGGCGAAATCGATCCCGCAGTCTGGGGCAAGGCCTTTCCTCTGGAGTATGACTACTGGCTCAAGACCAAAGAGCCACGTCCAGCCCACAAGAGCAAATACAAGCCGGGGTACGACACCGATCTGATCATCTACGATAAACTGAGTGAATTTCCATACATGCCTCTGCTCTTCAACGGCTGGGGATTTGGCGTCGAATACAACGAGCCTCGAGGGCATTTCTATATGATCACCGACCAGCTCGAGGTTGATCCTTCGCGGCTCAAAGCCGGCGGGGTCTGCCTGAGCTGCAAGACACCCTTTGCGCCGAAGTTGCAGAAGGAGATGGGACTGGCCTATTTCTCCGATCCTTACCTTGATGTTCACGCCAAGATCCCCAAGGAATTTCAGCAACTGGGCGTCAGTTGCATCGATTGTCATGATAACAAGACTCAGAGTCTGCAACTTTCACGCGGGACGCTTCAAAAGGCGTTGGCCGACATGGGCAAGGATTATAAGCAGGTGAGCCGTCAGGAAGCTCGAATGCTGGTCTGCGCCCAATGTCACGTCAGCTACATTATCCCCAAGGATGCCGAAATGCATTCCACCTCGGTCTTCTTCCCCTGGCAAGGAAGCAAGGTTGGGAACATCTCCATCGAAAATATCGTCAAGGTCCTCAAGAGCGACCCGTCCTACCTGGAATGGAAGCAGAACGTTACCGGGTTTAAGGTGGGTTTTATCCGCCATCCCGAGTATGAGTTCTTCACTACCAACAGCGTCCATTATCAGGCCGGGGTGGCCTGCGCCGACTGTCATATGCCCTATACCAAGGTGGGAGCCAACAAGATCTCCGATCACAACGTCATGAGCCCCTTGAAAAACGAGCTAAAGGCCTGCCAGCAGTGTCACACGGAAAGTGCTACGTGGCTTACCAGCCAGGTTGTCGCCATTCAGGAACGGACCGTATCGCTCATGAACCGGGCGGGATATGGGACGGCTGTGGCCGCGAAGCTTTTTGAAACAGCGCATAAGGCCCAGGCTGAGGGCAAGACTCTGGATAAGAATCTCTACGATCGCGCCAAGGACTTGTACCTTGAGGCTCTCTACCGGGTGATCTTTATCGGGGCTGAAAACTCCATTGGCTTTCACAATCCCAGTGAGGCCGGCCGCATCTGCGGAGACGCCGTGGCCATGGCCGCCAAATCCGAGGCACTGCTGCGGCAGGCTCTGGCGGGGGCGGGGGTGGAGGTGCCGGCTGACATTAATTTGGAAATGGCGAAGTACTTGAATGATCGCGGCAACAAGAAACTGAAATTCCGTCCGGAATTTGAATTCAAGGATCCCTACAATAACCAGGATCTGCTGACACCCGTGAGCAGCCTCGGGCGGCCAGGCTAGTTCTTTGTGGTTCTGTCGAAGCTTCAGGCGGTAAGGCTGGTTCTGTAGGGGAGGGGTTCATCCCCTCCCGAAAAACATTCGGACCATAAAACACTTGAGGGCGGGCATAAAGCCCGCCCCTACGTTTACTCAGGGCTCATCGCCCAAGACTCAGGATTCAGCACCCAGCACTGTCTCTAGGCGCCACAACTCGGGCAGCCGGCAGGCTCGTCCTCTTTCTCTTTGCGCTTTCCGTTTTCGGGATCTTTCCCGAATTCCCGGACAATTTCGGATATCTTTTTGAGCCGATCATCAACTTTCCGGAATAGTGTGCCCTCGGGATAGGTGCCGTCTTCCTGCAGTTGCCCGGCTTCCATGCCGGTCAGAATGGCAATGCCCTCTTCAATCGTCGACACCGGCCAGACGTTGAATTTCCCTTCTTTCACCGCATCGACAATTTCCTGATCGATCATCAGGTTGCGCACATTCTTGGCAGGGATCATGACGCCCTGCTTGCCGTTGAGTCCTTTGTACTTACAGATATCAAACCAGCCTTTGATCTTGTGATTCGCGCCACCGATGGGCTGGACTTCGCCCTTTTGGCTTACTGATCCGGTTACCGCGATTCCCTGGTAGATGGGAACGTTGGCAATCGCACTGAGCAACACGTAGAGTTCGGTGCTCGAAGCGCTGTCCCCTTCCACCAGCCCATAGCTCTGTTCGAAGCAGAGGGATGCGGTGAGCGAGATGGGTCTATTCTGAGCAAACCGTTCCTTCAAGAAGTTGCTGAGGATGATCAGACCCTTGGTGTGGATATTACCGCTCATCTTGGATTCCCGGTCGATCGAGACCATCCCTTCGCGCCCGACGCTGACGGTGGCAGTAATGCGGTTTGGCTTGCCAAACATGTGATCGCCGGTCATGAGGACCGCCAGTCCGTTCACCTGTCCCACCTTCTCACCATCCGTTTCGACCCAGAAGATGTCTTTTTCAACCAGTTCCTTGACCCGTTCCTCGACGAGATTTGAGCGGTAGATCCGCTTCTTGATCGCATTCTCCACGTGCTTCGCCTGGATCAGCTCAGCATTGTCGAGCCCGGCAAAGTAATTGGCTTCCTTCAGAAGGTCGCTGATGTTGCCAAGCTCCAGGCTCAACTTGTCACGATCCTCGGTCAGTTCCATGCTGTATTCGATGACCCGGGCAACGCCGGTGCGATCAACATGCCGGAGTTTGTTGTCCTTGCAGAAGCTGCTCATCATTCTGGCACATTCAACGATGGTTTCGTCCTTGCGATCCATCTGATCGTCCATGTGCGCCTTGACTTTGAAAAGCTTCGGAAAGCGGTCATCATAGGTGTAGAGCAGTTGGTAGATGTAGGGGTCGCCGGTCAGGACGATTTTAACGCTGAGCGGGATGGGTTCCGGACGAATGGTGCGGGTGCTGAACAGACCGTAAAGTTCGCCCAGATCTTCGATTTTGATTTCCTCGTCCTTCAGGGCTCGCTTTAAGGCCTCATAGCTGACAAACCATCGCAACAGGTCCAGGGCCTTCATCACCAGATAGCCGCCGTTGGCCTTGTGCAAAGCCCCGGGTTTAATCATGGTATGGTCCGTGAACAGGGCGCCAAACCATGCCTGACGTTCAATTGACCCAAAGATATTCGTATAAACCGGGTTGGATTCGATAACAACGGGGGCTCCCTGTGTTTCCGAATTGTCGATCAGGACGTTGACATCGTATTTTCTGAGAAGCGCCTCTTTGGGCGGGACGGGGAAGGGGGCGCCAGGTTGAGGTTGCTGCGCTTCGGGTTTTTTCTTGAAGTCTTCGATGTTTTCTAAAATATCTTCCTGAGACATTTTCAGGAACTCAAGCACCTGTTGGTCGTCCTGATATTTTTCCTCGTAGCGGTCCATAAGCTGGCCAACAACAAAAAGCGCAATCTCATTGTCCAGCTTGGTGTGTTTCTCCTTGAACTCGGCTTCAGCCTCGCGAATGGTCTTAATGGCGTCTTTCATCTTCTCATGGAGTTCATCGCTCTTCTCTCGCAAGACCTTCCGCTCCTCTTCCTCCAGGTGGCGAAGGTCTTCCTGAGTCATCGGTTCTCCCTCTTTGTTTGCCGGGATGATGACCATGCCCACCTGGGAGAACTGCAGGATGAATCCCTGCTCCTTAGCCTCGTGCGAGAGTTGGTCGATAATCTCTCTTCTCACTTTCTCGAAAGACTGGTGCACCTCGCTCTCTTTAGTGCGATAATCGTCACTGTCGAAGACTTCAGGAATCTTCGCCTGAAGCGTCTCGACGAATTCGTGCATATCCTTCTTGAGCTGCTTGCCCTGCCCGGCAGAAACCTTGATCCCCTTGGGTTTATCCGGCTCTTTGAAATTGTAGACATAACACCAGTCCGGCGGGGTTGGTTCCTGTTTCGCCTGTTCTTCAATAAAGGTTTTGGCAGTATAGGTGAGGCCGGCGTTGGATGGTCCTGCGATGAAGATGTTATAGCCGCGCTCCTTCATCCCCATGCCGAATTTAATGGCATCGATCGCGCGTTCCTGCCCCACAACTCGCTCTTGAACGTCTTCCAGGGTGCGAGTATTGTCGAAAGGCAGTGATTCGGGTTCAATGCGGGCTCGCAAATCATTCACGGACAAGGCCGAAGGTTTATTTACCATGAGTTGTATCCTTCCTCCTGAACTATGGGTCAACAAGTTAGAATGGGTGGAAAACAGTAGTCAGTTACAGTCCTTTTCATCATCGATTAAATTAATAATCCAGGTCACCCGTTTCAATAGAATTTTCAACATCAACTTACAACTTCAAGTTTAACCCGCTTCCTTTGGCTCGAAGCCGCGGCTTGGAGCACGGTGCGGATAGCGTTGATGGTGTTGCCGTTTTTGCCAATAATCTTGCCAATATCGTCGGGCGAGATCTTCAGCTCAAGCAGAATGGAATCATCCGTTTCGTGTTCCGCCAGGGCTACTTGATCGGGGTGATCAGCGAGGGATTTAACGAGATATTCAACCATTTCTTTCATTCATTCAGTCCTTATGTGCTTGCTTTTTCAGCTTGCGGAGAGTTTCGCCTTTACGGATCGGACCTTTTGCTCGGGACTTGCAGGCTTGTCTCGACGGTCATCGATCTTGATCTGCGTGAGCACCCGCGTGACTTCTCCTGAGAAACAGCTCTCATGCATCTTTTTCAGCACCTGCAAGATTTCGTCGAGATCTCCGGAGATGATGGTTCCCATAGCGGTCAATTCAAAGTGAAGCGAGCTGTCCTGGAGCACTTTTAAGACGCGCGCGACATGCCCGCTGAGACTGGTGCCCGGAACGCCCAGGGGAATAATGCTGACTTCAACAACGGCCATAGTCGAATTAGGTTCCTTTCCTAAAAATCAATCTTTTCATACAGGATCCACCTCCTGCACAAAAGACGGTTGAGAAATCGCTCACTTCGCATCCAAAAACTACTATTACCAGGGAGTTCGAAGGAATGCCAGCGCGTCGTTGCCGAAACCGTTGTTCTCGGTTGCCATTTCGCGCCGGGCCGGAACTCTCACCCACGAAAGCTCCCCCCAAGATCCTCCCTCTGAGCTGGAAAGCATGAAGAACTTAAGACATCTCCTCCATTAGTCAATAATTCACCTGCCGTCAATATCCATCACCCTAACCAATCCTGCGAGGCTCTCGGCAAGGTGTTCTTCCCGGTGTGGTTCCAGGGTGATGAGAGGATTAATGGCTTTGGCCCGCAGGAGCATGAAAAGTGACTTGAAATCAATGGTTCCCTGACCTACCGGAAGGTGTTCATCACAGGCGCCGCAATTATCATGTACATGGATTTCAGCTAGAAACTCGCCAAGGGCTTCGACCCACTTCAGCAGGGGTGTTTTTGAGAAGCTGTGTTGGTGTCCCACGTCCAAACAAAATCTGAAATACGGGGAATTAAGCGCCGCTAAGAGCTCGCCATGCAGTTCCGGCCCGTATTCCCAAACGTTCTCGATGAGCAGTGGGACCCGCGACGCTTCCGCTCTTCCCACTACAGGTTCCCAGACAGCAAGGCTCCGCTCCAGGTAAAAGGCGCAATCACTGCCATGATGTCTCGGATCAAAGCCCGTATGACAGACCACCTGGGTAGGTTGAAAAATCTCCACCAGGTCAAAAAGCTGGTGAAATCGAAACTGAGAGGTCTGGCGGATAAGCGAGTCAGAACTGCCCGGACAAAGATCCCAGAAAGGGCCGTGAAGGGTAATGCGGCATCCCTTTTGATGGAGCTGTTCTGCTACGGAGCGAAACTCAGCCCTTGACACCCCATCAAGCTGCTCCGCTTCGAGTCCTAATTCTACATTAATCCGGAGCTCCAGGATCATTTCAAGGTAATCCGGGAGGAATTTCCAGGGCATATTCACATGCACCTGTCTCAAAGCCTCAGAGATGGCTTCGTCAGTTGTTACCAAAGAGTGACCGGCGTTACGCAGCACGGAATTCCTTCATCGTGAGAACCTTTTTCTCAACCCCCGTTCGAGAATGACCACGAAGTCCTGAACGTTCGTCAAGATGGAATGAGCGGTTAGCGAGCCACGGTTGGCCAGCTTGTTGATGGCAAATTCAGACATGTCGACGGTGTAAAAGTACACGGGCCGAATCTGGTCGTTTTCCATCACTTTGAAGCAGGGAATCAGGTTGCCCGTGGCAATCGCATGCAACTGGGTCGCCATGGCAATTACTGTGGTGGCGCGGGAGGCAAGGCTGCGCATTTGGTCCTGGGCTTCGCAGACGTCGGCGATGACATCGGGGAGCGGCCCGTCATCGCGAATGGAACCGGCCAGAACATAAGGAACGTTGTGTTTCAAAAGAGCATGCATGATGCTGCCGGTCAGCAGTTTGTCCGCGAACATTTTTTCAATCGAACCGAGGGCTCTGACGCGATTGATGGCGTCGAGATGCTTGTAATGTCCGCGTGCGGCGTGTCGCTTGGAATAGATTTCCTGCCCCAGGGCCGTTCCAAAAAGAGATCCTTCGATATCATGGACGGCCAGCGCATTGCCCGCGAGCAGACCATGGGCGAATCCGCTGTTGATGATACCGACAAGTGATTCGCGGGCATCTTGGTCAAACGCGACGGCTGGTCCCAGAACCCACAAAATAAACCCGTGCTCCCGTTCATGGCCAAGCAAATCGTACAGCTCGTCGTAATCTATGGAGAAGGATGTCTCCCTCGAGATGTGGGTGCGAAAAGAGAACTTCTCTGAGCTGGTAGGGAAGGGACTGAAAGGGGTCGCATGGACGAAGATGCCATCTTCACCATTTTCTCTCCGGCCACAGGCGACCAAATCCGCAACTCGCAGGTGGCGAAATTCTTTGACTTTGAGAGACTCATCTCGCGCCATGACCACCACACAGTCCATCCGAGACTCTTTAAGCAGCCTCCAGTCACCTTTATGGATCTGGTAGTATTCAGGAAAAATGGAGGTGGCGTGATACGTTTCCGGAGCTACCCCCGGTTGGGTAACCGACCGAAACTTCACCGGCGGCATATCCGCCAGGGGACGTTCATCGAAGCTGGGCGGATGATATTCGGGGAGAACAAAAGGCACCTCGCGCGACCTCACTCATCAATCTTTCTGGAGATCTTGAAGTTTTGCCTGCCGGTAAAACTGGCGGCAGTAGTCGCGCGCCGACCAGCAGCTCAGGATCACCGAAACCCAAAGGAAAACCATGCCGATGGTATCAAACAGGTGCTGGATCCCAGAAATGGAAAGGAGCAGGAAACATAACCCCACGGTCTGAGAGATCAGTTTGTTCTTCCCCATGCGGCTGGCATCCAGAATGAGACCCTGACTGGCAGCAATCGAGCGCAGGCCGGTCACGGTTATGTCTCGCCCGATCATGATAAACACCAGCCATGCCGGGATTTTTCCGAGGGGAATGAGCATAATCATAACTGCGGAGGTAAGGAGTTTATCCGCCAAGGGGTCGAGGAGCTTACCGATAGAAGTAACCAGGTTGTGGCGCCGCGCCAGGATGCCATCGAGATAGTCAGTAATGGAGGCGACGAGGAAGAGCACAAACGCCGTGTTCAGAGACTCCATTGATGCGGGAGGGGTCAACACCACAACAATCGCTGGAATGGTCGCCATCCTGAAGTAGGTCAAGAGATTCGGAAGGCCGGTTAGATTCTTGCGCGAAAACTCACTGCGAGTCATGGTGATCCTATGGCCTTATATCTATCATGCAGCTATCTTGCAGACTGTTCGTAAAAGTCCAATACCCTCCGAACATAATCCCTGGTCTCTGCGTAGGGAGGAATTCCGCCGTGCTTCTCGACGGCTTCCGGTCCCGCATTGTAGGCGGCCAGTGCCAGCACAATGTTGTTATTGAAGCGATTCAGCAGGAACTTCAGATAACGGACTCCCCCGTCGATGTTCTGATGAGGATCAAAAGCATTTCCCACACCAAGGTCCCTCGAGGTTTCGGGCATCAACTGCATCAACCCCATCGCCCCCTTTGGTGAGAGTGCGCCGGCATCAAACGCCGATTCAGCTCTGATCACCGCCTTCACCAAATTATAATCCAACCCATATCGCTGACAGGCAAACTTGATGTGCGGATCATAAAGGCTTTGGTTCAAAGGATTACATGAAGGCGCCAAAGAGCGGAACGGATAAAATGGACGAGGTGTTGGCGATTGCATTTTGTTTACCAGGTTTGCAGCATAGGGCGGCAGGGTTGGGGTCTTTACCTGATTGGGAAGAGTGGGTACGTTGGTAAAGTGAAGCACCCCGTCTTTGTCCACATACCTGAACATCTGAGCGCCCGACAGGGTTGCCGACACCAACAGGGATGCCATAAGGAAAAAGGGAAAACACCACCTGATGGGGAATCGTGCCAGATTTCTCATCGCTCGTCCTTCCGTGCGGGTTGCCATGGGGAAGTCTTCGTGTACCCTATTTTTCCACCTTTTGCCAGTCCTTCAAAAACTTATCGATACCAACATCGGTCAGGGGATGTTGCGCCAGTTGTTCGATCACTTTGAAGGGAATCGTGGCAATATCCGCTCCCAGCTCAGCTGCAGTCAAAACGTGTAAAGGATTGCGGATGCTGGCCACAATGATTTCCGTTTCGAAAAGGTAGTTGGCGAAGACGTCGATGATTTCTTCGACGACCTTCATGCCATCCTGTGAAATATCATCCAGACGACCCACAAAAGGGCTGATGTAGGTTGCCCCGGCTTTGGCTGCCAGGAGGGCCTGCAAAGGTGAAAAGACGAGAGTCACATTAGTGTTGATCCCTTCTTCCGAGAGCTGCCTGACCGCCTTGAGGCCATCCAGGGTCATGGGGATTTTCACCACCACATTGGCATCAATTTGCGAAAGGGTTCGGGCTTCGGCAACCATATCGTCGAAGGTCATGCTGACGGCTTCAGCGCTTACGGGAGCCGCAACCAGTTCACAGATCGTCTTGATATGTTTTTCGAATGCCTTGCGGCCGGCAATCCCTTCCCTGGCAATGAGCGAAGGATTGGTTGTCACCCCGTCAAGGATGCCCAGGCTGTGAGCTTCCTTGATTTCGTCAAGGTTTGCAGTATCAATGAAAAATTTCACGGTGTCCTCCCGGTTTTAGAAAGCATTGCCTTTCAGGTTTCCCTGTGACTCACAAGGTACTTATCGCGGCATTCCCTACTGCAAAAATAAACGGTCCGTCCCCCGATCCTCGCCTCGACCCCCCGTTGCGTCAGAAAATAGGTCCCGCACTGCGGGTCACGAATCAGTTCAGCTTCCTGGGATGAAGATTGGCCGTGGACATCTTCCTTGTTGGATTGGAGGAGTGAAGCCACCCAAGGCTTGAGAATTCTATAACCGACGTAAAACAAAATTCCATAAAGGATGAGCCGAATCATGACACCTCCAATCGCTGCACTTCCTGATCACCGTTCTCCTCACCAATCCGCTTCAAAAGGTCGCGTGCCGGAACCTTCAACGTCGGGTGGACCCAGTCCGGGACTATCTCCAGCAACGGTTCCAGGACAAAACGTCGTTCGTGAAGCCGTGGATGAGGAATCGTAATTGATGGAAGGTTGATCTGATGGTCGCCAAAGGAAAGC
>JADGQM010000442.1 GCA_017881795.1 Syntrophobacteraceae bacterium | reverse complement strand
ACCACACTTGCCCTTGCGCAATTCCTTATATCCGAGTTCCAGCAGTTCAAATAGGAAACCGTTGCCTTGCTTTTCGGGAAGGTTTATGATTGACTGTTGAGTTGCTGGAACAGCATTGTGGCGAGGTTCCTTCGCCGGATCTTCTTGGATGGACACCGGAGATCGGTCTCTGTAAAGGGCTCAGGAGGAGAGTTAACTGGTTTCTAAAGCAACATGCAGCAACGTAGTAACTCCTGTGAGCTCAGCGACTAGCGTCACTTCTCGAATGAAGAAAGGTGCCCTTGAGGCATTCATCCTTCATGTCATCGGCGTTGGTGCGCTTTTTCTCACGCACACCACGCTAGCACGTTTCATGGGGAGCAGGGCGTACGGTACTTTCAATTTTGCAACCGCTCTCGGTGCGGTATTTGCGGTCATCGTACCATTGGGCTGGCCGCCGGCGCTCATGCGCTTCATTGCGGAATACCAGGAACAGCAAACGTGGGGCCTGTTCAAAGGTGTAATTCAGCGGTCATACCAGATCACCCTTGCTTCCTCGATGTTTTTCACCGCTGTGCTTTTCGGTGCTTCCTACTGGTCCGGGATATCTCCTGAAATAGCGATCGGGTTACGGTATGCAGCCCTCTTGCTTCCTGTCCTGTCGTTTGTCGCTCTGCGGCGTAGAGCTCTCCAGGCACTTCAATCCGTAAAGGCGAGCATTGCTTTCGACGAAATCGTTCTTCCAGCGCTGGTCTTGGCTGGGTTTTTCGTCTTCTCTGCCAGAACTGCTTCGAAAGCCCTACTCGTCTACTGGATGTCAGGACTGGTCGTTCTGCTTCTTGCTTCCTGCTATTTCTGGAAAAGCTTGCCGGTGCAGGGACGTCATGTGAAGCCCGAGTTTCAAACCCGCCTTTGGATGTCCGTTGCCTTGCCACTGATGTTCGGGGGCATCACTCAGGTCGCCATAGATCGCTCGGGGATTGTCATGCTGGGTGGGTTGGCCGATATGCATTCCGCAGGGATATACAGTGCTGCCGCCCGCCTTGCGAACCTGAATGTTTTCATCCTCGTAGCGGTGAACACAATCGCTGGACCATTGCTCGCGTCCGAATTTCACGGAAACCGATTCAGACATTTCAGCCTGGTCATGCGTAAGGCGATGCTCTGGTCAGCCTTGGGCAGTCTTCCGCTATTCCTGGTGATGCTGAATTGGCCCGGTCTGCTACTGGGTTTCTTTGGTCCGGACTTTGCCGAGGGGGAGGGGCCGGGACTGCTGAGAGTTCTTGCCTTAGGATCATTTGTCAACGCGGCGACTGGGCCGGTTGGCTTGAGTTTGATGCTGACGGGGCAGGAGCTTCTGTTTTCCGCCTCTGCGATTACCATCGCAATTTTAACTGTGGTTGGCAACTTCATGATTATTCCCTTGTTTGGTTGCCGGGGAGCCGCCTGGGTGGCAGCCAGCAGCGTAGCCATCTTTAATGTTTGGCTTTTGGGGATCTATATGTATCGCGAGCGGAGACTCCTGCATGTTGCAGTCCAAAGCGAGTGAGCTCTGCATCCTGGCTAACTGCCCTCACAGCGCGAGCAATCCGTGCAGCTTGGCTGCACTATCTAGGTTAAGCCAATAAAAGGTGTGGCTTTTAAATGGTGGAGTGTGGCTTTGTGGATGATTCCTACCAGTATTACAAACACTTATTTTGGCGATTACTTCTGCCGTTTAACTCCTTTTTGTGCATGCTATTTCCCCAGTTCGCCGAGATTCTTTGCTTCGCATTCAATAAGAAGACAGCTCATGAAGCTGCCGAGCTTGGTCGATAGGGCGCAAAACGCTCCTGGCGAATCAAGGGCTCAGGAAGTTTAATGTGGAGATAATAGGTGTGGACACTATAAGTTGGATAAAGCTTGGTAGCGATGACACTATAGGAATAACATCCTAATGGCAAGACTTCTTTTCGTATCAAATACTGCAAGAGGTATTTACATACATCGTGGGTCTCTGATGAGGTTTCTCAAAAGGGAAGGTCATGATATCATCGTTGCAACGTCACCGGACAAGTCTGCAGAATCGCTTGAAAGGGAGTTTCAGTTTGTACCGATAAAGCGGCTCGCCAGGAGAGGTACCAATGTATGGCAGGATCTTCTTCTTGCACTCGAGCTTTACCGACTCTACAAGGCATTTTCACCTGATCTGATCGTTCAATATACTGTCAAGCCTCACATATATGGCTCCATAGCAGCAGGCATGTTAGGTGCAAGGGCGATCAGCGTAATAACCGGCCTTGGATATACATTTGTCAATACCGGCTTGCTGACATTATTGGTAAAATACATGTATAAGTTAGGCTTATCATTGAATCAGAATGTAATCTTTGTAAATCGAGATGACCATGCTGACCTCTTAAATGAGGGCATTCTTTGTGAGGAAAAGACTCTGGTGCTGCCAGGAGAAGGTGTAGATACGGAAGCGTTCTCTCCCGATCTCGTGGCCTCCCCTTCGGATAAGAGAGGGTTCTCGTTCCTGTTCGTCGGCCGACTGCTCAGCCATAAAGGGATCGATGAATATGTAAAGGCAGCCGGGATCGTTAAAGAGAAATATCCAGAGACCGATTTTCTGGTACTGGGACCGATTGATAGGGGAAACCCTGCAGGAATTTCCGAGGCTGCCGTCAGGGACTGGGAGCGACAGGGGAACATCAGGTATCTGGGGATTACCGACAAGGTGAAAGCACACCTCCAGGCGTGTGATGTGGTCGTTCTTCCTTCATACTACCGCGAGGGAATGCCTCGTGCGTTGCTGGAAGCGATGGCGATGGCGAAGCCGGTCATTACGACCGACAATACGGGCTGCAGAGAAACTGTTGAGGACGGTAGAAATGGCTTCATGGTTCCGATCAAGGACGTGACGGCGCTCGCTTCCGCCATGGAGAGGATGCTGCTCATGGATGACCATGAAAGAAGGAGCATGGGACAATATAGCAGAGTGAAGGTGTTGAGAGACTTTGACGAACGAGACATCTTCCGGACTTTTAATGATGCCATCTGTAATGCTATCAAGAGCCGGCAGAGTCGGGATGAAGCCCTCTAAACAATGTTGTCGTTCTGGGCATGAGGGGCTTCCTTTTGGAAGATGATGAATGAGTGACAGAATCAGTTTTTCGGATTCGAAGTACCGCAGCGGACGCGAAAAACTCCAACCTTTCAAAATTAAGATGTTGGAGTTGGTTAAGAATCACGCCTGCGGCTGCATTCTTGATATCGGCTGCGGCACCGGCGTCTTGTCGGAGCAGCTTTCCCAGTTC
>JADGQM010000134.1 GCA_017881795.1 Syntrophobacteraceae bacterium | reverse complement strand
CCAGCAAGTTCGTTGACCTTTCACGACTCGAATTGCGAGCACTCCCCATCACGACCCTGACGCTCAACGAACCGGCACGTGTGCAGAGTTGAATGTTCGAGAGAATTGCTGCTTAGCGCGGGTAACAGATCCTGGAGTTTTGAACCATGGCAAAGATAGCGGAAGTCATCAAGCTCAGGTCCGGATACGCGAATTTCGTGGAGCTGAAAAGCTCCTTCGAAGAGGCTCAGGAGAACGCCGAGAGGATGGCGATGTATCGCCCCACCAAAGCGCATCGGCAGGCCTTCGAGCGAATCGTCCGCGGAGTCTACCAACCCACCGACAAGAAGTTTTACTTGCTGAGCGGCTCATACGGGACCGGGAAGTCGCACCTGTGCCTGATGACCGCGAATTTCCTCAGCCGCTCCAGCGGAGATCCCCAAATCTCGGGGTTCTATGAGAACTACGCACGGCTAGACCCGGAAAAGGCGCAGATGCTCAAGAACATCCGCAAGGACGGCCAGTACCTGGTGGCCATTTGCGACTATCACTCCGGTGGTAAGTTTGAAGACGTGGTGCTCAGGGCGGTTTTTGAGGCATGTGCCGCCCGCGGGCTGGATGGCGGAGTCCAGACGGAGTTCGACGAGGCAGAACGGCAACTGGCGGATTGGGAGGAAAAAGGCGGCAAAGGCATTCGTAACTTTTACGACGACTTTCGCAAGGCCCTTGAGGAGTTGGCGCCCGGAATGTCAGTGGTTCACCTGAGAGCAGGACTCAAGGGTTTTGATTCGGAGGCTCTGGCGAGGTTTCGCGCGGCCTTCAAACTGATGATGGGCGGCGTTGAGTTTCATGCTCAGTCAGGGAATCTGATCCCGATTCTGACGAAGCTGATCAAAAGCCAACCGTTCAAAGGGCGGTTCAAGGGATTGGCGATTTTCTTTGACGAATTCGGTTTCACCTTGGAAAAGGGCGCTTATTCCAAGGACGTCTTGATGGGATTTATGGAGACCATCTGCAAGAACGAACCCAACGTGATGTTCATTGGGTGCATTCACAAAGATTTCAGGGCATATGCCGACCGCTTCAGTAAAGACGATGCGGCGGTGATGAGCGCTCGCATCACCCAGGTCGATCTGCTGAATGAAGGCATTGAAGAGATCATCGGTGCAATCGTTGAAACCGACAGGCAGTGCGAAATTTGGAAGAACCAGGTGGCGCCCAAGACAGGTATTTTCGATGCGTTGGTGCCGCCGTGCAAAGCGCTGGATTTATTCCCGTGGATCGAGGATGTTGATCGAATCCGTCAGCGGGTGCTGGAAGATATCTACGGCGTGCACCCCATGGCTCTGGCCTGCCTGCTGAGACTGTCCTCCGAGGTTGGTTCCGATGCGCGCAGCACGTTCACCTTTTTCTCAGGAGATGTGGGAGGGGCGGAAGGTTCCTACGCTCAGTTTATAGAAGACGCTAATCTGACGGTATCGGATGGGAGGCTCAACCTTTACACGGCGGACCGGCTTTTCACCTTCTTTGAGAAGGAGCTTTCGCAACGCAACCCGGAGCTCCGAGACCTGCAGCGGAAGTCCGTAAACGGCTATTTTGCGAGCCTGGATGCGCTGCGGAAGTCGCTGCAAGCCCAAGGCACATTCTTCAGAGCGGAAGACCACAAGGGTCTGAAGATCCTCAAGGCCATCTTGATCTACCAGCTTTGTCAGGTCGCGTCTACCCTGGAGAACACCCAGTTCGGCCTCTATTGCGTGAGCGCCGCGGAAAAGAAACAGATTGAATCGCAGCTCAAAGACCTTGTCAAGAATGGCGCAGTCTTCTTCCGACAGCAGTCGAAGACCTACGAGCTCGCGGTGGGAACGGGCGAGGACCCGTACGATTTGATCGAGCGCTACGTTTCCGACCCCAGCCTGCACCCTCAGGACACCCTGACTGCTTTCCTGGAGACAGCCGGCGCCAAGCAAAACCTGGATTTCATGGAGAGCAAGAACTACAACCTCCCCTTTGGCGAAGACAAACGTTTCCGGCTTCGCTTCGCGCGGGCAAAAGACCTGGCTGATGCGCTGTGGGACGAAATCCGTAGCGATTGGGAGCAAACCCGAGGCAAACCCAACACCAGCTACGAGGGAACGCTCGTTTATGCCCTATGTGAGGACGAGGCGGAAGTCAACACCGCGCGCGACGCGGTGGCGTCGATTTCCGATCACAACGTGGCCGTTGCCGTGCCGCACGCCAGCCAACCATTTACCGAAGCTTTGTTGAAGGTGAAGGCCTGTCAGCATTATCTGCCCCCAAATCAGGCTCAAACCATCGGCGCCCAGACCGAGTCACGGCTGCGGGATCTGCTTGAAAATCCCACCGATGGTTATCTCACTCAGCTCCAGCACACTCTCACCGTCATTCTGGAGGGAGACAACGCCTGTTGGTACGGCCAAAACGGCAAAGTCCTGGTCGACAAGCCCAAGCAGGCCCACCGGCCCGCAGACATGCTGTGCGAAGCGCTATTCACGAAACGCTGTCGCATCAAACACACCGACCTGAACCTCTGTCACGACGAGAAGTGGCGGACCGGCAAGAACACGGCCCTGAAGCAAGCGGTGGACATGCTCCTGAAAGGCGAACAAGTCCTCATCGACAACGGCAACCCGGACAACCACGGGGAGAAGCGCTACCTGGAGAAGGTGTTGCTGAAAGGTGCAGGGGCTCTGCGCAAAACCGGCTCCCAGGGAACGGTGACGACCTTTGTCTGTGAAAAGGACCCCGGCAAGATCAGCGACGATTTTCCGGTGCTGAAGGAACTGTGCGAACGCCTGGCAAAACTCAACCCAGGGGGTTCGTTTGCGGTAGGTAAATTTATCGGCGACGTCACGGGAGAGCCCTGGGGGGTGGGCGGAACCCCTCAGATGCTTGCCCTTGCGCACGTGATCCGAGCATACGGGGAAAGACTGATAGTTTACAAAGATTCGACAAGGACCGTCGAGCAGTCCATAACTTCTTATGAGGACCTCAACAAGCTGATCTCGGACCCAGGGTGTAAGGTCGTCTTCGAGGTTCGAAGCATTTCTGCCGCTCAGGCCAAGCTGATCGATTTGATCGCCAAGGGGGTGGATGCGCCTCCGTTGAAGCATGGGGAGACAAGGACTCTGAGTGCGGCTTTCGATGCCGTTTTTTCGTGGTGGGAAAAGTTGCCGGAAGTGTCCAAGGTAATTGCTCTTTACGAAAAAGATCGGCAGCCGGAGTTGACGAAGCTAAAGAACCTTCTCAGTGGAGTCGGCAAGGCCGCCGATCGCTTCGACCTCGTCCTGCATCAATTGCCTGCCATTTACAACGACGGTCCCATCAACGAAACGCTTGCAGAAACAGAGGCTGAGACGCTCTGCGCGGAATTTTCCGAGGATGTGAAGCTGCTCAACTCGGCGGAGCAGATTGTTCAGAGAAAACTTGCCGAAGCTGTCTGTGAAATCTACGGGGCCAAGGGCGATATGATCGAGTGCGAGAAAGTGGTGAATCAATGGTACAGCAGCCTCACCCCTATGCAGAGAGACCCGAGTCGCTACGATGACGAGGCCTCCCAACTGCTCAACCGCCTGGGAAATCCTTCGGTGCCGTTCGGCGCCAAGATGGCAAAGGTGCTTCCCAAGGATTACGGTTTTGGCGCGGTTGCGGACTGGTCCGCACTGCACATCGATGTTTTTGCGGCCAAACTGAAACAAGCCAAAGAAGAGATCGAGAAAGCAAAACCCTTCATCGAAAAACCGGATATTGAGGAGAAAGTCCATGTCCTGCAGGAGGACCAAGGGCTCCTCGTCAAAGTCCCAAAGGGCGCCGCCAAGATTATCTACACCATCGATGGCAGTGATCCGAAGCAATCTGAGCACCCAGAGACGTGCGACAGCGAACTGAACCTCGGTGAATTGTTGAAGGGAAAACCTAAGCTCCAGGTGAAGATTAGGGCTGTTGACCAGGACGGCAATGCCAGTGGTCTGGTCAACATCGAGCTGGTCAACAAAGACAGAGAATATGAGCTTCAGGTCAAGAAGAACATGTTCGGCGACATGGAGGCCACCTTCAGGTGCCCCAACGATAAGGGCGGACTGCTGGCTGTGTTAAGATCTGTTGTCAACTATGGAGTGAAGAAAAAGTTGATCTCTGGAGAGAACGCGGAGAACCTTCGGGAGACGCTGGCAAAATTGATAAAAGACGAGTGAGCAACGACAGATGATGGAGCAAGATAACTGTCAGTGTCAGGTGGATTACATCGGAGAACTTCAGGTTGCCGTGCCTGAAAATGTTGTTCTGGTGGAAAACGATCGGGATTACGTGCAGGCTTGCAGGATTGTGTCGCAGCAGTTCGGAGCAAGACAGGGACTGAGCATCTGGGTCCGCAACAAGACCCACTTTTCCTGGCTCAAGGATTTTGTTGAACAGATCGACCTTGGGTGCAGTTTCCACGAGAAAACGGTGCGTCAGGTTCTTGGAGACCAATGGAATGTTTCCATTCCGGAGTGGCTTGATGACAGGTTGGTTCTGGAACAGGGGCTTCTCGAACTCATAGTGGTTCCTCACCCTCACGACAGTTTCTCGAATCGGTTATTGACGCACCTTCTTGGCGATGTTTTCCAAGGAGGATTGTTGACTGCAGGCAGCCTCGTAGCGGTGGTAGGCGCTCTGACTGCAGCAACCGCCGGGGCGACTTTCGAGAAACATCCGATCCTCGGCATTTGCCTCAAAGCAAAGTGCGAAGAGTGGACCCCTAATAGTCCTGATGAGTGGGCAAAAGACGTCAGCAGCCGGATTGCCGAGGATTTCCAGGAGCTGTGGGAAGCACTGAGCTTCTGGTCGATGCTCAGAGCTTACCCTAAGAAACTGCTGGAATACGTCCTTCCTCCCAAAGATGTGTTGTGGGTGACCAAGGTGCCTCATGAAGCCGTTGACGAAATCCCCCTGGAACCCACAGCCAGGGAACAAGCTCTGACTCAGATTGACATGTTCTTCAAAGACATGGGACCCCAGGTCAAATCAACGGAGGATTTCCGGAAAGTTCTGGAGTGCACTTCCGGGCGTTTTGTGCACGAGTTCAAGCATGTTTCGGATTTGATCAAGAGCAACCAATTTGCCGTGGCCATGGAGGATGTTCGCCGGGTCCAGGACAAGTTCAAGGGCTGCCCGGGGGTAACAGCTAGTCAGCTCAGTCTTCTCACCCACTGTGTCATGCCCATGCACCCCGTCCAGATCGAAGAAAACCAGAGCTGGTCGGCCAGGGAATGGATGCGCTGGACCGTTGACGAATACGTCCCTTACCGCACCTGGCAGGTGCACAACCACAGCTACGACGAGCAACTCGAAGGCACTGTCCGTGGCTTTTCCGATTGGTACATACAGGAATACGCAAGCGTCCACAAAGATCTCGACCTGAGCCTGGTTCACGCTCTGACAGATGTTGGGGCTTCTGTAGAGCAAAAGCAGGTGGCGGTGGTCTTACTCATTGATTGCCTGCCGGTCCAGTTCATGGGATTGCTGGACGATGCTCTTCGCAACTCCGGCTTCAGCATGCATGACCGTAAATACCGATTTGCTCCTTTGCCAAGCATAACCGCACAGAACAAAACGATGCTCCTCAGTGGCGAGTGGGAGTGCTCCGACAAGGATTATGAAAGTGTGCTCAAGGTCCGGGCGGCAAAAGACTGGGGCGGATGCAAGGTGGTCTACCTGAGCACACTTAAGGCGCTTTCGGAGGTGGAACTGCAAGATGAGCCCGCAGTGGTGGTATTTAATTTTGTCGATAGCGACGATCTGCTCCACCAGGATGTGGAGTCCAAGAACACGACCCACCAGGAGGAGCTGCACCGGTTTTTCTACCGGATTGCCGAGGCTGTGCGTGGACTCTGTGACCGATGGATGGGCCAGAGGGAGGATTTCAACGTTTATGTGACCACCGATCACGGAGCGTGTCGAATTCTGGATGAGGAAAAGCACTCCTTTGATTCCGCCTTGATCAACAAGCTCTTTCCAAACGAAAAGCATCGGTTTTCAAGCATCGATGCCGCAAAGGCGGGGGAGATCCCAGAGAATTTGTGGGTTTTGGGATACAAGTTTCATCAGCCTTTCTACTCAGATGGTAAAGTGTATTTCCTCCCCAAGGGACATAACACCGTTCGATTCCCGGGAAAGGGAAGAGGCTTCCTGCACGGTGGCGCAACGCCGGAAGAGGTCATCGTTCCAACAGCTCTTTACAAAGCGGTCAAAGTCGCTTGGAAGCACCCGTTTGCACGCTTCCTCGGTCTGAGTCTGGAGAGAGAGAGCGGCAAAGCTCGATTCTACATCCAGCGCGTTGTTTCCCTGGAAATCGAGCTTCAGAACCCTAATTCGTCTACGATGCGTATCGTCCGAGCCAGTGTTGCTTCCCCCGAAACCGATCTGAAGGGGTGTACAAGTCCGCTCCTCGGGCCTGGAGAATCAGGCGTGCTACGAATGGATTGCTATTTCCAGAAGGCAGCACTGCAAGAGTCCTCACTGATGATCGAAATTACTTATGAGATTGCGGGGGAAACCTATACCCTGTCACTGCCGCTCGACTGCCAGTTTAGATCGGCGGTATCCACGGGATTCAGTCTGAAAGACCTTTCATGAAGATGGGAAGCATGATGAATTCTTTTGAATGTAAAGCTAAAGACTACTACGGCGAAGTGGTCATCAACAAAGGCTTGATGGGCAAGGCGGGATTTGGCGCACGAGCAATTCCAGTCTATGTCGCCGAGTGGATCATCGGGCAGTTTCTCGAAGGGGACGATCTGACGGAAGACGGGAGAAGCGAGATCGTGAAGACGATTTCACGATTTCTCCCGCAAAAGGCGGACAAGAACACTATCTTGAACCGTTTGATGGCACAGGAAGAGGTCAAGATTCTTGACGATTTTCGGGTCAACGTGAACCTTGAGCGGAACACCTACGAACTCAGCATACCGGTCTTGGATATCACCGGCGGAATGGTCCAAAAAGACATCGTTGACGGCAACCCGATGTTGCTGAAGACGGGAATGTGGGGGTTGGGGACTCTCAGGTACGTGCCTCCCGACGGTGAAGACGTTAAAAAGGGGCAGGTCTGGATGGTCGACTTCAAACCTTTTCAGAGCCCGGGCGTTGACCTTGACTACTACCGCGACTCGCGAAAACACTTTTCCATCGATGAGTGGATCGACCTGCTTGTCTCCAGCAGCCAGTTCAACCCTGAAATCTTGAGACTGTCGCAGAAGCTCTTGCTCATGAGCAGGATCATTTCGCTGGTAGAACCCAGGGTAAATCTCGCCGAGCTGGCGCCCAAAGGAACGGGGAAGTCGTTTGTGTTCGACAACATCAGTCGTTACGCAGCAGTCATTCCGGGCGGGAAGCTCTCCGCCCCGGCACTGTTCTTCAACAGCAACACCAAACAGCTGGGTTTGATTCCGCGCTACGACGTGGTTGTCATCGACGAAATTCAGAAGATTCACACAGACGCTGCGGGCGAGGCCATGGCCTCACTCAAAATGTATCTCGAGAGCGGGAGATACCGTCGCACGACAGGCGACATGGGAAGCTCGGAGGCGGGTTTTGTCATGTTGGGCAACATCACCCTTGGGCCGGATCGGTTGCCGCTTTACGAGAGTGACGGGATTTTCAAAGAGCTGCCGGCGGCGCTGCAAGAGTCGGCCTTTATTGATCGGGTCCACGGGCTGATCGAGGGTTGGTTCATGTTGCGGATTTCACGGAACACGCCGTCGAAGTCGCTGGGATTCAAAGGCGATTTTTTCAGCGAAGTTCTTCATGAGCTGCGCACCGACCTGCGTTACGCCGATTATGTGTCGCAGAGCCTGCACCTCCCGCAGTGCGAGGACATGCGTGACAGCAAGGCCATCGCTCGTTTGGCGGAAGGTTTTCTAAAGCTTCTTTTCCCGGACATGAATCTGAACGATGAGGAGTTCACAACATACTGCGTAAATCCGGCGGTACGGATGCGCCAACAGATTCGCGACGAACTGTCCAAGATCGACCAGGAGTACAAGTGGGTCACGATCAAGAGCCAGGTGCCTGACGAGTTTCAGATGTCGCACCCGGAAGAGCGGCCCGAACCTGTTGGCGAAAGACCGAAGATAGACCCTCTGTCTCCGAACAGGAAACCCGAAGAGACAACCGTCGACATAGCGGAAAGACAAAAGGGGATATCTTACGAAAAGCTGTTCATGCCTTACCTGAAAGGGGCGAAACAGATAACCATCTGTGATCCGTACGTGCGCCTGCAGTATCAGATCTTCAATCTGATGAGCTTCTGTGAAATCCTGGAAGCATCCGAAACCCCGCTCACACTGAAGCTTATTACAGGATGCGATGCCCACCAGGAAGCCGAAATGAAGGAAAAGTTCGAGGAACTGAAGAAGGGTTTCGCACAGGACAACATCCTGCTGGAATACCGCTTTGACAGCGATCTCCACGACCGCTGGATTGAAACGGACACAGGCTGGAGAATCATCCTGGGCCGTGGCCTGGACATTTTCCAAAAGCCGGCGGACAAATTCACCCTGGGGTTCATGGATCAGACCAAGCGGAAATGCAAAGCAACCGCGATCACCTATACGCGAGTAAAATGAGCGCCGTTCTGTCGTTTGCTCTGGAGCCCAAAGCTTTAGTGTTGTGGAGATGCTCATGGAGCTCAAGGCGCAATTGGGGGCGAAAAGACGACCTGGTTTACAGAAGTTCTCGGGCAAAAAACCCTGCAATATTGGTCTGCGCGACTTTTCGACTGATTTGTTCGATATCGGTAAGATAAAGGTTATGGTCTTTCATCTGTTTGCACCGCCCCGCTCAGATGAACCCCCAGCATCACCCTATCCTCGGAGCCGGAAGCAAAGATTTTAACATGAGCCGGGGAAATGAGATAATATTCCCATGAGTTTGTTATGGTACGCTATCGTGAATCGCCATTATGTTATCCGGACTGTTGTGACTGTTGTGAGTCCGGCTCAGGATTCGGGATAATCCAGCGCCATGGTTTAAATCATTGGGAGGCTTTATGCTCTACAGAAAGCTCGGCAAGACCGGCTGTGAAGTATCTGCCCTTGGCTTCGGCTGCATGCGCTTTCCTATCGTGGGCGGCGCCAGTGCGGTAGACCTCTTCAACCCGAACAAACCCATCGATGAAAAGCTGGCAGGCGAAATGATCGACACCGCCATCGACCACGGGATCAACTACTTCGATACGGCCTACCCATATCATGGTGGACAGAGCGAAGGTTTCGTGGGCAAAACGCTGAAGCCGCACCGAGAAAAACTTTTCCTTGCAACGAAGCTTCCCACGTGGCTCGTCCATGGCCGAGACGATTTCGAGCGAATCTTGGGTGAACAATTGACAAGGCTTGAGACCGACTACCTCGATTTTTACCTTCTTCACGGGTTGAATCGCCAGGCATGGGCCAGCATGAAGGAACTTGGAGCACTGGACTTTCTTAGCAGAGCCCTGGCAGAAGGTCGCATCCGCTATGCAGGGTTCTCCTTCCATGACGACGTAAAGATATTCAAAGAGATCGTGGACAGCTACGACTGGGCCATGTGCCTTATCCAGTACAACTACTTTGACGAAAACTACCAGGCTGGGAAAGAAGGTCTTGCGTATGCTGCCTCCAGAGGGCTCGGCGTCGTCGTCATGGAACCGCTTCGTGGGGGAAGGCTGGTTGACAGAATCCCCGAAGAAGTCCAGAAGCTCTGGGATTCGGCTCCCGTCAAAAGGACTCCTGCCGAATGGGCGCTCCGATGGGTGTGGAATCACAGTGAGGTTGCCGCTGCATTGAGCGGGATGAGCTCTATGGCGCAACTGATCGAGAACATACGGATTGCAGAGGGCGCCTCGGCTGATGCGCTCTCGGAGTCTGAGCTTCAACTGATCACAAGGGTGCGCGAAAGCTATCAAAGCATGCTTCAGATTGGCTGCACAGGTTGCGCTTACTGCATGCCTTGCCCGCAAGGCGTTAACATTCCATTGAACTTCTCTCTCTACAATGACACCTTCATGTTCAAAGATGAGGATCTTAATCTCATGCTTTACAACCACATGCTCACTCCAGAACAGAAAGCTTCAAATTGCGCTGAATGTGGTGAGTGCGAAGAGCACTGTCCGCAGCAGATTAAAGTCCCTGAGGAGTTGCAGAAAGTGCATGCAAGACTGGCTCAGCAGGCGGACAACGCGGCTACTTAACCTGCAAAACTATTGATCTCAAGCCGTCTGTGCGGCTGCCAGACGAGCAGACGGAGTTAACTTATGATTGAGCTTTTGGCACATCTGGTAGTCAATGCAGCACTTCTCTTGATTGTTGCCAGGCTGGTTACCGGGTTGCGTGTGGAAGGCTGGAGTTCAGCATTCATCGGCGCTCTCGTCCTGGGTCTTGTCAATTTTTTCGTAAGACCGGTCATGATAATTCTAACCCTACCACTGACGATGCTCACGCTGGGCCTGTTCCTCCTGATCGTCAATGCCTGCATGCTCTGGTTGGTGTCGGTGATCGTTCCCGGGATTCGCTTGAGGGGCTTCGGCGCCGCCGTTTTGGCGAGCCTGCTTCTTTCGCTGCTGAATTTGGCTGTCTCTGCTCTCGTCGCGCCTGGCGGACAGATTGTCCAGTTAAGAATGTGGGGGATTTAGCCAGCCACTCTGGTGCACCTTTCGCGGGAATTGAGAATCGAGCTCGTCGGGGTTATTGAATGATGTTGGATTGCCTTAGCATTCAGTG
>JADGQM010000133.1 GCA_017881795.1 Syntrophobacteraceae bacterium | reverse complement strand
CTCAGGTAGTCCCAAATATTGTTGACGTCCCGCCCGGTTTCACCGCTGCCAAAGCGGGAATCATTCAGCCGTAACACCGTGTCGTAAACATAGCAAAGCTCTTCTCCCTTGAAGGTGGACTTGCACCTGGCCTCTTCCATCCGGAGACCAAGAGCACGAGCCACTTCAAAGGCGAGTTGCGTCTTTCCCGTTCCGGCCTCCCCCATCAACAGCAGGGGCTTTCGCAGCACAATGGCCAGATTCACAATTTCGCGCAATTCCGGGTTGAGGTAGTAACGATCCGTTCCTTCAAAATGCATTGTCCATGTTCTCCCGAACTTCACAGGAAGCAGCGTCCTGAAAATCTTGCCAGGCAGATCCCCCGTTTTCCTGCCTCAGGTCCGTACAAACAGCTACTCAAAGGAGCGACGGCGCCTTCATCGTTCACAAAGTCCGCAGGGATACGATTTTCAGGCTTGTGTTTTTCGAATTATCACATAGAATTCTTTAGCTTTGAGCCCTCTTTTGAGCGGCACATCTAAGGAGCTATATATAAACGTCTTTCGAACTGGTTGTAAATCCACATTCATATTATAAACTATATGAAGTCAGATTGATCCCGGGTCCAGTGAAAGGATACAGGCTTATGCCCCAACCACTTCGAACCTTGTCCAGAAGAGGCAGCATCTCTGCTCTGCTGGCGGGCCTCTTGCTGAGTGGGTTGATTGCCTTTCTCATTGGCAAGATTTATCAGTCGCAACTGGAATTACAGAAGTTTGCCATGGCCAATTTGCGGCAGGACCTCGAAAACCGCGCCGCGGCATTCGGTTATCTTTTCCTGGAGCGCAGGAATGATCTGAAGGACCTGAGCGAAAACAAGGTAATCTCGATTTTCTTCGAAAATAAGGCCCTCGGAATGACCATGGAATATGGTCTGAAAGCCAGTCTCATCAATACCCTTGAGTTGTTTCGAAAGCTCGCCGAGGAGCGTAAGCTGGGCAACGAAAAGGCTTACGACCGGATTCTTTTTGTGGATGATGCCGGTAAGCTGTTGGTCGATAGCCAGTCGGGAATCCTCACTACGGATTCGGAAGAAAACTGGGGAAGGTTTCTCGCTCCAGGATCACGGGAGCCGCGGATCATCATCGAACCCGACGCCGAGGTAAGTGCGGTCATCCTCTCCGCGCCTTACTATTTTAAGGGACAGTATGCAGGACAAATCCTCGCCTTGGTTCCGTTGCGATCCGTTTACGGGCACCTCCTCGGGCAATATGACAGCTCTCCCAAACGCGTTCACTATCTCTCTTACATGAAGGACGGCGCCGCGGTCCCGCTGCAACCGAAGGCCATGGATGGTTATTTCCCCCAGACTTATCTCGCGCAGCTCTCTTTTGATAGGGACACAGACACCTTACAGTTTGCCGGGGAGGGCAACACGGGTGAGATGATGGCCCTGCGGGCGCCGGTTATCGGCACGCCATTCTGGCTCGTGACGCTCCTGCCCGCCACCGAACTGCTGGGAAGCTCGAAACCGTGGTATCTGCCCATGGCTCTCGGAGCCCTGGCGCTACTCCTTTTGGTTGGCTTCGGGACTATCTGGAAGAGCATTACCCGCAACCTGGTCCTTCAGACCCGCCTTGAAGAATCGTCGAAACGGGAACAGGCGATTCTGGAAAAAAACCGCGAACTGCACGAGCAGATCAGTGAAAGACAGCGGGCTGAAATAGCGTTGCGTGAATCCGAGAAGCGTTACCGCGATCTCTTTGACAATATTTCAGATTTCATTTTCACACACGATCTTGAAGGGCGCTTTTTGACCATCAACGCCGCGGTCTCCAAGGCTTTGGGTTACCCTCCTGAAGCCGTGGTCGGCAAGTCCTTAGCCGATTTCATGCCGCTTGAATACCGAGGGGCCTTTTCCTCGCAGTACCTCTCCCAACTCAAAAGCCGTGGGTATTTGAGCGGCATCACTCTGTTCCTTTCACGGGATGGCTCGCGACACTACGTTGAATTCAAGAATTCGCTGGTTGAAGAGGATGGCAAGGAGAATTATGTCAGGGGCTCCGGGCGTGATATCACGGCGCGCAAGTTGGCGGAGGATGAACTGCGCCAAAGTGAAGAGCACCTCAAGACCATTATGGATGCAATCCATACCGGAGTAATGGTTATCGACGCGGAAACGGGTCACATCATTGATATCAATCCCTTTGCCCTGCAGATGATCGGAGCAGGCAGGGAAGAGGTTATCGAACAGCCATGCGAGAAATACGTGTGTCCGCCTGCGGGAAGGGCTTCCTCAACACCTGGCGACGATCTTTCCATAAGCATTGCTGAGCTGGAACTGCAAGCGACGAACGGTAAAAGCCATCCGATCCTGCTAACGGTGGTCCCCGTGATCAAGAAGGGACGCAGATTCCTCATCCAGAGCTTTTTCGATCTGACCGATCGCAAGCGGCAGGAAGAGGAATTGGAGAAGGCCAAGGAGGCTGCCGAGTCTTCCAGTCGCGCCAAGAGCGAATTCCTTGCCACCATGAGCCACGAAATACGGACGCCCCTGAATGCCATCCTCGGAATGGCCGACCTCCTCTGGGAAACGGACTTGACGGAAGAGCAGAAACAACATGTCGATATCTTCAAAAATGCGGGAAGCACGCTCCTGAGCCTCGTCAATAATATTCTGGACCTGTCGAAAATCGAAGCCGGCCATATCGAGTTGGAGCAGGTTGCTTTTGACTCCGGCAAGCTGGTCGAAAGACTGTGTGACGTCATGCACCTGGCGGCGCGGGAAAAGCACATTGAGCTGATTCACCGGGTCGAGCCGGATATTCCTCCTGTCCTTATGGGAGACCCCGGGCGTTTGCGCCAGATTCTCACCAATTTGATTGGCAACGCCATCAAGTTCACGCCCGCCGGGTCGGTGGTGATCAAAGTCAGAAGGGCACTCACAGAAACCGGGCAAGGACTGGTTTTTCAAGCTCCCGCAAAGATCTCAGGCAATGAGGTCGTCCTCGAATTTTGCGTCGCGGACACGGGTATTGGCATCGAGATGGAAAAACTGGAGAGTATTTTTAACATCTTCACCCAGGGGGACTCCTCTGTCACTCGCCGCTACGGTGGAACGGGACTTGGTCTCGCCATCTCAAAGCGTCTGGCGGACTTGATGGGCGGGAGCATTCGGGCCGAGAGCACTCTTGGTCACGGAAGCACCTTCTATGTTACCCTGCCGTTCAAGGTTTGCGCTAACCAGGAAGGGAAAGATGCGCTCTCATCCTGGAGCAGCGAGAGCTTGTCGGCCCTGCCAACCGACGCTGAGCTCCTCGAACCCTCGGCCAAACCCTCATCCCCAAAGCATCATGAGATCAAAGAAACCGCTGCCTCAATACAGGATGCCTCCGAAGCGGCAGGATCGGGATCCGCCGAGGAAAAATCTCCCGGGGCGGCGCAAGCGCCTCCCCCGCAACGCATTTTGCTCGTTGAGGATACGGCGCACAATCGGTTGCTGGTCCTTGCCTTCCTCAAACAAACCACCTACCAGATCGACGTGGCTGAAAACGGCTTGATCGGCCTGGAGATGTATAAATCCAGTCCTTATGACCTGGTGCTCATGGACATCGAAATGCCGGTGATGGACGGTTACACAGCCACCCGGGAGATCAGGAAATGGGAGGCCGAACAGGGGCGAGAGCCAGCTCCCATTATTGCCGTGACCGCTCATGCGCTCAAAGAAGACCAACAGAAATGCCATGATGCAGGGTGCACCTCTCACCTCTCTAAACCGATAGGCAAAGTGCGCTTACTGGAGGCCATCCGCGAGGCTATCCCCTAGCGGCAGGCGTTGGCTCTTGGCTCTTAGAGGCTGTCTGAAAATCCCCCTAAATCTCCCTTTATGAAAGGGGGACTTTTGACTCCCCCCTTTTGTAAAGGGGGATCGGGGGGGATTTTTAATCCGACGGCTGCACGAATATTGAATTTTCAGACACGCTCTTAGATTTAAAGGCTGATTGACTGCGAGAGAACCCTTGGTGGAGACTGCCAATGATGCCTCAAGATCCTGATGGAATGAAAGGTATAATCTTGGCCGGAGGTTCCGGAACCCGGCTCTATCCCATCACCCGCGCGGTAAGCAAACAGCTCCTGCCGGTCTACGACAAGCCGATGATCTACTATCCTCTGTCGGTTTTGATGCTTGCCGGCATTCGGGAGATACTCGTCATTTCAACTCCAGAGGATCTGCCCAGGTTCATGGCGCTGCTGGGAGACGGCTCGCTGTATGGGCTCTCCCTCTGCTACGCTGAACAGCCCCGGCCGGAGGGCCTGGCGCAAGCCTTTATCATTGGCAAGGCCTTCATCGACACGGGGAAGGTGGCGCTCATTCTTGGCGATAATGTGTTTTATGGACCCGGCCTGAGCCAGGTTCTCGGAAAGTCCATCCGGCTGGAAAAAGGCGGCCTGGTTTTTGGCTACCCGACCCGCGATCCACACCGGTACGGCGTGGTTGAGTTCGATTCCCACGGGAAGGTGATAAGCATTGAAGAGAAGCCCGAGCAACCGAAGTCCAAATACGCTGTCCCCGGACTTTACTTCTACGACAACAACGTAATTGGCATTGCCGAAAACCTCCGACCATCGAGCCGCGGTGAGCTTGAGATTACGGACGTAAATCTTGAATATCTGCGCCGGGGTGAATTGCAGGTCGAGCTTTTGGGGCGAGGCTATGCCTGGTTTGATATGGGCACCCATGAATCGCTGCTGCAGGCCAGTTGTTTTATCCAGACGATACAGGAACGACAGGGCTTCAAGGTGGCTTGCGTTGAGGAAATTGCCTTCCGCATGGGCTACATCGATGGGGAGCGCCTCCGCGCACTGGCTGAGGATATGTTGAAGAACGAATATGGCCAGTATCTTATGGAGGTGCTTGCCGAAGGAACCGCTGCTCACTGAAACGGGTGCTGGCGTAAGGGCGACCGGCCAGTCGCCCCTACACTATCGGGTTAGATGGTGGTCGAGCTGGCAAGAAACTTTCGCCGAGGTGTAGGTGATCGGGACGCAAAGAAAAGCAGCAGCGCAGGAAAGGAATTGAGCGAACATGAAAACCTGGCTGGTAACCGGAGGCGCAGGATTTATCGGCAGTAACTTCGTATTGGCCGAGAGAAAACTTGGAAAAACCCGGGTGGTAAACCTTGATCGCTTGACCTATGCGGGCAATCCGCTCAATTTGGAAGAACTTCGCGATGATCCTCACCATATTTTCATCCACGGGGACATTGGGAATAGCAGCTTGGTCCGGCAACTCCTTCGCGACCATAGACCCTCTGCCGTGCTGAATTTTGCCGCAGAATCGCATGTGGACCGTTCCATCGTCGGGCCTGAAGATTTTATCCAAACCAATGTGGTGAGCACCTTCCGGCTGCTGGAAGCAATCCGGCATTACTGGGAAGAACTTCCCGGGGCAGAGAAGGAGGCTTTCCGCCTGTTGCACGTGTCTACCGATGAGGTATACGGTTCCTTGAAGCCGGAGGATGCCCCGTTCCATGAGGCAACCCCTTACGCTCCCAACAGCCCTTATTCGGCATCCAAGGCAGCCAGCGATCATCTGGTGAGAGCCTACTTCCACACCTTTGGGCTGCCGACGTTGACCACAAACTGCTCCAACAACTACGGCCCCAAGCAGTTCCCGGAGAAGCTGATCCCCCTTATGGTCTTAAATGGGATCAGCGGCAAGCCACTGCCCATCTATGGAGATGGCCAGAACGTCAGGGACTGGCTGTACGTTGAAGACCACTGCAAAGCCTTGCGGCTCGTGGTCGAACGGGGTCGTTTGGGAGAGGTTTACAATATCGGCGGAAAGTGCGAAAAGACGAACCTTGAGGTGATAAGAGTCATCTGCTCGATTCTGGACGAGCTCTTTCCGGATTCATGCTATAAACCACATGCCTCGCTGGTCACGTTCGTCAAGGATCGTGCCGGTCACGATCGCCGCTACGCTATCGATTCCTCAAAAATGGAACGGGAACTGGGCTGGCA
This sequence comes from Syntrophobacteraceae bacterium, assembly GCA_017881795.1. Classification (GTDB taxonomy): domain Bacteria; phylum Desulfobacterota; class Syntrophobacteria; order Syntrophobacterales; family Syntrophobacteraceae; genus JADGQM01. The sequence continues at coordinate 4,736 of JADGQM010000133.1, read as the reverse complement.
GGCTCAGGAAACCTTCGAGTCGGGAATCCGGAAAACGGTCCGCTGGTATCTGGAGCATCCGGGCTGGGTGGAATCAGTGCAGACCGGAGCTTATCGCGAATGGGTTCGCCGGCACTATGGGGAACAGAAACTGAACACTGGCCACTGATGACCATTCACTGACTGAAGGTTGGGCTGTGAAAGTAAGCCGCACGGAACTTCTCGACTTGATTGTGTTGGAACCTCGAATCTTTATCGATCAGAGGGGGCATTTTCTTGAGGTTTTTCAGGCTGAGCGATACCTGGAGTACGGTATCCCTGAACGGTTTGTGCAGGACAATCTTTCCCTTTCCATGAAGGGAGTGGTGAGGGGCTTGCACTATCAGTTGGGTCGCCCACAGGGGAAGCTGGTTGGAGTGATTCAAGGAACGGTGTTTGACGTCGCGGTTGACATCCGTTATGGCTCTCCTACCTTTGGCCGCTATGCAGGGATCATCTTGTCATCGGAAAACTATCGCCAGATCTATATTCCGGAGGGTTTTGCTCATGGCTTTTGTGTGTTGAGCGACGCCGCCATCGTCTTGTATAAGTGCACCGATTACTACGTTCCCGAGGAGGAACGGGGGATCCGCTGGGATGATCCGTCGCTTAACATCGCCTGGCCGGTCCAGTCTCCGGTGCTCTCGGAGAAAGACAGGACGTACCCGTCTTTAAGCGATATGGCGATGGATCAACTCCCCAGGTTTGCCGCTGGGAAGGTGCGCTGACATGAGTGGGCCGTCCGTCGACCTGACCTTGCAGTTTTTGCGGAGGCTGGATTACCTCCATCTGGCGACCGGGGTGTCAAGGCTCGTCTGTGAGACCATAAAGCATCCGAGTCTGCCGGGAAACTTTGGAGATGAGGTGGAGTTGGCAGTGAGTGAGGCCTGCACCAATGCCATCCGGCACGCCGACGATGCCGATGCTCTGGCCACAGTGGCCATCAGCTTTCGAGTCTACGAGAATAGATTGGTCATCGAGGTCATTGATCAGGGGGCGGGGTTCGACATCGATGAGGTCCCCCTGCCTGAGTTTGACAAACATCCTGAAGGCGGTTACGGCCTCTACATCATTCGAACGGTGATGGATGAGGTCCACTATACAAGAGGTGATCACGACAATACCCTTACCATGAAGAAGTACTTTTGAGAAACCAGGGCAAGATCCCATAAAAGTACTCATCACCGGTGCTCAAGCCCAGCTAATGAAACACCGCGCCGGTAGCCCGCTTGCGTCAGTTGTTCGCGGAGGGCAGAACATCCTCGTCCGAAGCCGCTGTAAGAGCGGCCTTGAGAAGCTCCAGTTCGCCTTCCAAGACGGCGAGTGCGGGCAGAAACTCGGCGAATCTTCCCTCTCGTCCCAGGACCTCCAAATGGCGGGCAGCTTCAGCGCTTCGTTTGGCAGCAAAGGTGCTCGCCGAGCCTTTGATGCTGTGGGCTGATCGTTCCACCAATTTTGCGTCACCATTCGCTATTCCTGCGCGAGCTTGGTTGACTTGATTCGTTGACTCCTCTAGAAATACTTTTACCAGTTCGTGAAAAAGGGCCTTGTCGCCATCCATATAAGCCAGCGCTGCATTAAGATCGAAAGGTTCTTCCGGGGTCATTCTCATCTCCTCAAAAAGGGGCTCAGTAAATCGCAAAAGCCGCTGCAGGGGTTGCCGCGCAAGCCGCAAAACGGTCCCTGACAAACGCTCTCAATCGCGACAAGCAATTGCCTTGATCGGCCGCTGAGCAACCGCTCACAACAACCGTCAAGATGCAAGGTAAAGAGAGCACAAGAGTAATGCTTATACCGCGATCCATCGTTTCTTTCACGATATTTTTGCGAAGGTCATTGATGAACATATCGGCCCAAATGGTCTGAAAATGTGTTTTTGAGACGTTATGGCAAATTGCGTAATCTCTCCTCGTCAATGTTTTGGAATCCAGGCGCAATGGTCAGGCTTTCCATCTGAGCCCTCACAAGTTTTGACCTTTCTCATTGCAGGCCTGAAGCCTGAAGCATAAAATCAAGAGCAGAGGTCTTTCTCTCGGTTTTTTGGTAGTCCCCGGACCAATTATGGCTTTGAAGGCGACTCGAAGAATCCTTGGAATTCCCCGTGGCCTGATTTATCGGCGAGGCGGGGCGGGCTCCCAGGTGAGGAGTGCATCTTCGAGGCGCTGGGCTGAACCGGGAAGGATATCTCCAGGGTCTCTGGCAGGCTTATTGCATAGTGTTTTTGCGGAATACATTGTCTTCTGTGCTCGGCTGGAGTGCGCGTCGCCCCCCATAAATGGACGGAGTGGCCAATGCAAAGACCCCGACAACTCCTGGTTTTTGTTTTAGATGATCGACGGTTTTCAGTGGACCTTTCGGTGGTGGTGCGGATCGCCCGGATGGTGGAAATCACCCCCTTGCCGCAAGCGCCGGATATGGTCTTGGGCCTTATCAATGTGCAAGGACAAATCATCCCCGTGGTCAGTATCCGCAAGTCATGTGGTCTCCCGGACCGGCCACCCCACCTGAACGACCGACTCATCATCCTGAAAATGCCGGCAAGGATGTTTGCCCTGCTCGTCGATGAGGTGGTTGGCATTGTGCACCGCGGCGAACAGGAAGTCGTCACCGCCCATCAGCTTTTCCCTGGTGTCGACGCGGTTGACGGGGTCGTCAAATACAATGATGACATTGTCCTGATTCAAAACATGGAACGATTGCTCCACCTGGGAGATGAAGGAAAACTCGGCGCAGCCATGGAAGAACCAGGCGGAGTGCAACCATGACTGCGGGCATCTCCGGGAATCTCCTGACTCAGCTGGAAGAATTGGTAGCCAACCGCTTCGGACTGCACTTTCCCAAGGAACGCTACCGAAACCTTGAACGAGGCATCGCCATCGCGGCCAAAGAACTCCATTTTGCAGAGCCCGCGTCCTTCGTTGAAGCACTCCTTGCTGCGCCACTAAACAAGGACCAGATTGGCATTCTCGCCAGTGCCCTCACCGTTGGAGAAACATACTTCTTCCGCGAAAAGCGAATTTTTGAAATCCTGGAAGAGCACATTCTTCGGGAATGGATTTCCGCACGGAGGACGACTACGCGGCGCCTCGAAATCTGGAGCGCCGGTTGCTGCACGGGCGAGGAAGCCTACTCACTGGCCATACTCATCCATAAGATGGTTCCGGACCTCGCGAATTGGCATATCACGATTCTTGCCACGGACATCAATCGGCGTTTTCTGGAAAAGGCCGCAGCGGGAATTTATTCCGAGTGGTCCTTCAGGGGCGCCCCAGGTTGGGTCAAAGAACGCTATTTCAAGAAGGTCAGGGAAGGTCGCTACGAGATTCTTCCCGCCATCAGGGAGATGGTGAAGTTCACTCAGCTCAACCTGGTGGAGGGCCACGATCCCTCTCCGGCAAACCTGACTTCGGGCATAGACCTTGTCCTGTGTCGTAATGTGTTGATGTATTTTGTCCCATGGCAGGTCAACCGAGTGCTTGATAATTTCTATCGGCGTCTGATCGATGACGGATGGCTCATCGTCAGTCCCAGTGAGATCTCTTATCTTCAGACGACGCCATTTTTCATGGTCAACTTCCCGGGCGCGATGCTTCATCAGAAGCAGCAGGTGCAAACGGGGGCGGCAAAGGCTCCGCCGGTTTCATCTCCAGCCTATTTCGAGGTCCCTGAAATGGATACGGGTTATTTTTTACCCCAGTGGCCACCGCAAAGTAACGGGATCAGCCAGGAACCAGGAGCTAAGAGCCAAGAGCCAAGAGCCACCCCTCCACCGCCACCCCGGGTGCAGGCGATCATCCAGGACCTTCAATCCATTCCAAAAGCGCCAAGGGAAAGGATCGAACCGCCTCTGCCTCCAGCCTCGGACGCTCGCCCTGGTTCGGATTTGCCGGCACTATACGAGAAAGGCCATTACGCAGAACTGGCCCGGGAGTTGTCCGGCTGGCTAACCCGATGCCAGGCAAAGCATGAGAGTCCTCTTTGCGGGTATGACCCCTTTGCCCTTCTCATCAAGTCATATGCCAACCTGGGGAATCTGGACATGGCCCTGGAGTGGTGTGATCGGGGCATCGCCCTGGACAAGCTCAACCCATCCCCCCGCTACCTGCGCGCTGTGGTCTTCCAGGAGCGGGGGCAACCGGAGGAGGCGCTGGCTTCACTCAAGCAGGCCATCTATCTCGATCCCAATTTCATCTTGGCCCATTTCGCACTCGGCAATGTGACCCAAAAGCTTGGACGGTTTACCGAGTCTGAAAAACATTTTGCTAATACCATGCGGCTCCTGAACGGTTTAGGCACCGGTGAAATGGTGCCGGAATCCGAGGGGATGACGGTTGGATATCTGCTGGAAATGATTCGCGCTACCTTCAGCAAGGAGAAAAAGGCATGAAAGTCGATGACTTCGACTCCGTCCCTCCCGAGGAGTGCAAGAGGATCCTCAAAGCCAGGGCAAAAGCCCTGGCTCGTGAAGCTGATAAGAAAGAGCAGGCAGAAGAGCATCTGCAGGTTGTGGAGTTCATGCTTGCACACGAACGATATGGGATTGAATCGGTTCACATTCGTGAGGTCTATCCCCTGAAGGAGCTCACTGCCGTACCCTGCACCCCGTCTTTTGTCCTCGGCATCATCAATGTCCGCGGACAGATTGTTTCGGTGGTTGATCTCAGGAAGTTTTTCGACCTGCCGGACAAGGGATTGACGGATCTCAACCGGGCCATTGT
>JADGQM010000021.1 GCA_017881795.1 Syntrophobacteraceae bacterium | reverse complement strand
CCCGCGCGCGAGATGATGCCGGGCTGGAAAAGGCTTTCCTGCCGAATCGGATTTTGATGTTTCGTGGAATGGATGAAGATGCCGGGAAACTGGGTGAGTTGGCCCCGTTTACTGCGACTTTGCGGCCACGCGGCAATCAGCCGAAGGTTTACCTCTGTGAGAATCATGCGTGCAGAAGTCCGATAACCAATCTTGATGAATTGCAGCGGGCCCTCGGTTCCCATCACAGGTAGTCTCAAGTTCCTGCGCAGTTCCCGTGGGCACCAGAAGACGTGCCCACCCTACATGGCTGTTGGTTCCTAGGCGCCAGCGCCTCACCGTCTTGTCCCGGGCGCTTACTTGTTCCTTGCTTTTTCGCTGCTGACAGCATAAGCTCACAACCTGCTTGGGGTGGGGCGCAATTAATTTTATTTTGGTAGTCCCTCAGGTTCCTTCGGTTTTTTTTCATTCTTTTCTGGTGAGATTCTGGCTATGGAAATTTCGGTCGTGATTCCGGTCTATAATGAAGCGCAAGCGATCGGAGGGACCATTCGCAGCATTCGCGAATACCTTCCCGATGCTGAAATCCTGGTGGTTGACGATGGTTCCACGGATGGCAGTGAAAGAGTAGCACGGGAGGCTGGTGCATACGTCTGGAGTCATCCCTATAACATCGGGAATGGCGCTGCCATTAAGACCGGTATTCGCCTCGCGTCAGGGAATAAAATTGTGCTCATGGATGGTGATGGGCAGCATGATCCGGCGGAAATCCCGAGGCTTCTGGAAGTCTCGGAGAAATATGATATGGCTGTGGGGGCGCGTGACCCAGGAGGTCACGCTAACCGGTTTCGGTTTACGGCGAATCAAGTCTATAATTTGATTGCCCGTTATGCGACCCAATTCCCGGTGAAAGATCTGACTTCCGGATTTCGTGTCGTAAACCGGGAAACCGTGATTCCTTATCTATACCTTTTGCCCAACTCCTTTTCTTATCCAACTACCTTGACGCTCGCCTATCTCCGCAGCGGCCGAACGGTCTATTACGCTCCCATTCAGGCTAGAAAACGCGAGGGAAAAAGCAAAATCAAGCTCTTTCGGGATGGAACGCGGTTTTTGTTGATTCTTATTAAAATCATCACCCTTTATTCTCCGCTCCGCATTTTCTTCCCGGTGAGTTTTGCTTTCTTTGCTCTGGGTCTTGTCAATTACGCCTTCACTTTTTTTGCATATGGCCGTTTCACGAACATGTCGGCTTTGCTCCTGATCACTTCGGTGATCGTATTCATGATCGGGCTGGTGAGCGAACAGATCACCCAGCTTCGATACGACCGGGTGGAGAAGCAGTGATGGGAACGATGGTTTTACAGGAATGCACAAAGTTGGCATAAAGGTCTGGCTGTGCGATGAGCGGGCAATCCATCGACTTGCTGCTGATCACCTGGAATTTCCCCCCAAAGGTGGGAGGCATGGAAAACCTCATGTACAGCCTGTATCGTCATTTGCGGCGAGAGATTCGGATCGCGGTCATCGCGCCTTTTGATCCAACATTTGGAGAGAGCCCTGAGGTCTTTCGAGCCCCATTTCGCGGCTTCTTGTCGTTTTGCTTCTACGCTCTCATTAAAGGCCTCCATATTTTGTTCCGAAGAAAGCCGCCGGTACTCATGGGTGGGAGCCTCGTGATGGCTCCCATCTTGTGTTTTCTGAAATTCTTTGCCCCTGTTCGCTCTTTTGCCTATGCTCACGGTTTGGATATTGTCTATCAGAGTCCCCTCTATCAGCGCCTTCTTCAAATATTTGCTCCTATGCTGGACGGAGTTATCTGCAATAGCAACAATACCCACCGTCTGCTCCTGCAGAAGTTCCCAGAAACCAGCGTGCAGGTCATTCCTCCAGGAGTTGACTTCAAACGTTTCAAACGTCCCACCATTCCCTGCCATCCCGGTAAGTATCTGCTCTCTGTCGGACGCCTCACGGAACGCAAAGGTCTGGAGCCATTCATACGGAACTGCTTTATTAATATTGCCGAGGAAATGAAGGATCTGGCTTTTCTCGTTATTGGCAGTGATCCGAAAGATGCCATGGCTCATGCAACGGGTTGCCGGGAGAAAATCCTTTCCTGCATCAGAGAAACCGGCCTTGAAGGGAGGGTTTTGTTGATGGGATCGGTTGCCGAGGAAGACTTGATCAGTTTTTACCAACATTGCGAAGTGCTGGTTCTCCCGGTCATCCCCGTGGCAGGGGACGTGGAGGGATTTGGCATCGTCGCCATAGAGGCCGCGGCGGCGGGAAAACCAGTGGTCGCATTCGATGAAGGTGGAATTAGCGATGCTGTGGTCCAAGGCCTGACAGGGTTCCTTTTCCCCCAGGGCGATTATCGCGCTATGACAAAAGCGCTACTCTCCATCATTCGCCACGAGTATTGCTTTTCCTCCCTGCATGAACGTGCATCAGAGAAATTTGGATGGCGAAGATTGATTGAACAGTATAAGCAATTCCTGTTTCCAGGTGTTTCACTGCCCGAGATTCACCAACGGTCATCACCATGCTTATCAACGCGACCTTCGACCTGATCTTTATCCGAAAATGATCGTGGTTTTCCTCCAAGGCGAGAGTTATGGCGGGATATGGCGGGATTATGGCGTGATTATGCCAAAAAGGCGTGATTCAGGGTTTAGGGTTTTCCCGGCAATCACCCCCTGGAACCCTTTAGAAATGCCCAGTGAAGAGGAAGTTGTAAGTTGTGACAGACATGGCATCGTTCTTGCTAAAGTCTAATGGCACAAGAGAAACCAACTCTTTCCTCCTCAAAGACTAACCGGTCCTAGCCCCGCCGGTTAGTTTTTTTTTGTCCTGAGTTCGAAGAGGCGGTTCAGCTCCAGGACTCATCTGGTGTTCGATGGAACTTCCATGGCAACAGTATGCACGGAGCCTTGTAGATATGGTGAAGGACCTCTTGGGCATCGTATGCTCACCCCGGAAATTCGGTAACTCTGAGCTCTTTATCAAAGAGCTTTATCGACACCTCTCGGGCGATTGGAATCTGAGGCTCATGCGCCTTCCCGAGTTGGACATTCGGCCCTGCAAGGCCTGCTATGCATGCCTCTTTGGAGAAATGCGGTGCCGCCAGGATGACGACTTTTCCATGGCGCTGCAGGCGCTTGTCGAGTGCGATGCGTATGTGGTGGCGGCTCCGACGTACCTGCTGGGACCGAACGCCAGTCTCAAGCGATTTCTGGACCGAGGGCTCGCCTTTTATGCCCATCTCGACAGGCTCTGGGGAAAGCCTGCTGTGGGGGTTGCCATTGCCGGCGTCGAGGGCATGGAGGGATATACCAAACTTGCTGTGGAAAGCTTCATAAGACTTACCTTCGGCGAGCTCAGAGGGACCGATGCCGTCTATGGCGCTCTCCCGGGCGAGATTTTCCTTGTGGGTGATGGAACGGTCGTGGCTCAACGTCTGGCAAAGGCACTCGAGGAGAAGCGAGAGGAGGTTGATCCGGCCATTCCGCACTGTCCTCTATGTGGGGGAGATACCTTTCGTTTCCTGAGCGGTGGCCGGCTTAAATGCATGCTGTGCAGCAGTTCGGGTCATTACGAGTGCTCAGAGCGAGGTTTTGAGGTGCACACGCTGCCCGGTGAGCATCCCCTGTTTCTGAGTTACCAGGATGTCGAACGCCATGCCCGGTGGTTGCAGGGGATGAAAGAGAAGTTCCTGGAAAGGCGCAAAGAGCTTAAAGCCATCACCCAGCGCTACATCCAGACCGGCATCTGGATCAGAAGCAAGCAAAAGGATGAGCCGGAGTCATAAGCCGGTTTCGCTTCGCTTGTTTGGCTTGTTCCCAAGCTCCAGCTTGGGAACAAGCTTTAAACCAGCTTTAGGCGCATGGCAATGAATAATCGTCCAAGATGGGAGACCGACTCGGTTTCAAAAACCGAGTCAGTCTGGATCTCACAGATAAGTATCTTTTGCCTGCGGCCCTGATGGGGATTTTCAGGGCGCATCTGAAATCAAGCAGCGGCTGCCATCGGGTTCCGTCACCACGCGGAACCCAAATAACGGCGCCAACTCAGCAAAACTTCTTCCGAAAACGAGATCGAGGGTATCTTCCGGGATATTCAGACGTTCCGCGAAGAAATGACGAAAATGGTTTTCGTAGGCCAGGAGCTCAAGGACTTTATCGACCGCTCTGCCTTCGCTCTCAGTCATATGGGTGAAGATTTCGCTCAGTTTTTCGAAGGAACACCGCTGATCGTGTTCGGCAATGATCTCGATGAGAAGCTCAACCTCACCAAAAATGTCCCGCCGGGTAAGATAGGGCAGTTTGGATACCTGTCTGGCCGGCGCCGGGTCCCAGCAGGCCTGGGCTCGGCATTGCACGGGACGATCATTGTATATTTTGCATTGGGTGGTCTGGTCATCGAGAAAGACACATTGGTTTGAACCGGGTTCTTCGCGGATCTTGATGCACTCGGAGGGGAGCAGGAAGGGCTTTTCGTCAAATGGTGAATAGACCGGTTCGTCGGCCCTCAAAGTCACCAGTTGCTGCCAGGGGATCTTCCCGACCTGGAGGAGCTCAAGATCTTCAATATGCAGGGTGGGACTCCCCTTGCGACAGCATTCGCCGCACTGGACACAAACGGGGAGGACTTCCTGGACGATGCTTTCATAGGCTTCGAGAAGGCGTTTCCAGGCATTGAGGCGGGCCGAACCATTCATTTTGCTCCAGCACCGCATTGTTTCCAGATAGTCTGTTGAGCTCTCAATCTGGAGCTGAAAGCGTTTCACCGGGATAGTGAGCTCAGCATGACTTATGCTGCATTCCAGAAAGTCCTTCCATTTTTGATGCAGGGTGTCCTCGTCCCAATAAACTGGGGAATCATTCAGCAGGTTTTCATCGATTGTGGTGTTGATGTGCTCCATCCTTGGTCTCCCACCTCTTTCGCATTCTTCACCGAAAGAGCCGAGGTCATCTGCCATTTGCCGGCTCGGACAATTGACAGTCTCCCAGTCATTGGTTAAAAGTTCTCGCATGGTTTATGAACATGAATCGGCGCCCAATGACAAGGAGTAACAATGCCTATTTACGAGTTTCGATGCACGCAATGTGGAAATATCCAGGAGTTCCTGCTCACCAATACCACCGAGCAAATTGACATGAAATGCGGAGCCTGCCAGGGAGACGAGCTTGAGCGCGTCTTGAGCCGGGTAAGCTACGCGGTGGGTTCCTCCGGCGGTAATGATTCTTCCCCAAGCGTGACCACCAAAACATGCGGACCTGGAAAAAGCTGCACCACGATCGAGTTGCCCGGCCATTCGAAATAATTCTCTAACCATCAAATTGCACCTTTAACCTGCAAGGCCTCAATTTCGACCAGTGACATGCCCAATTCCCCTAATATAGCTTGGGTGTGTTCACCCAGTTCCGGGGCGTGAGTCCTGATGACTCCGGGAGTCAAAGAAAACTTAACGGCGATTCCCATCTGCCGATAGGCCCCCCAGCTTTCGTGCACCATGTCGACGACCATCTGGCGAGCGCTCATTTCAGGGTCGTCCATCACTTCCGCCAGATTCTTGATGGGCTCGCAGCAGCAGTCGGCGCGCTCAAAATGGGCCACCCATTCGGCCTGAGTCTTTTGCCTGAAGAAGGACGCAATTTCTTGCTGCAAGACTTGCTGGTGAGGTCCGGGCTCAAAGTAATTCGGCTGGTTCCACTCGGGATGTGTCGCGGCTTCACAGAAGGCTTTCCAGAATTGAGGTTCGAGGGCGCCCAAGCTCATGTGGCGGCCATCCCGGGTCTCGTAAAGGTTATAGCAGGCAAAGCCATGATTGAGCATACCGTCGCCAGGGTAGGGAATCTCTCCGTCACCAAGATATTTCCCCCACCTCAGACAGTTCCAGGTGAGCGCGCCATCCATCATGGGAACATCGATGAATTGCCCCTCGCCCAGTCGTTCGCGTGCCAGCAAGGCGGTCACGATACTGAAAGCCGCGAGCAGGCCACCGCCTCCCAGGTCGGCGATTTGCACAGCGGTCAGGGTGGGATGGCAGTCCTTTCCACTGTAAGACAGAACGCCATTGAGGGCGAGGAAGTTGATGTCATGGCCGGCTTTCCGCGAGCGCTGCCCCTCGGTCCCGTAACCGGTAATGGCGCAGTAGACGAGTCGCGGATTGATGACTTTCAAGGTTTCATAACCTAAGCCCAAACGCGTCATCACTCCCGGTCGAAAGCTCTCGAGGACGACGTCGGCCTCTCTCACAAGCTGCTGAAAAAGGTCTTTTCCCTCCGCAAGCTTCAAGTTTAGGGTAAGGGAGCGTTTATTCCGATTCAAGATCACATGGAAACCACTGTTCTTACCGATAAGAGGCGGCCACCAGCGGATGTAGTCTCCCTGTTTCGGATCTTCAACCTTGATCACGTCCGCCCCCATGTCCGCGAGGAGCATCGAGCAGAACGGACCGGGAAGGAGACGCGACAAATCCAATACTCTTACGCCCGATAACGCACCATCCATCTTCGCCTCCATAAAGGTTTACTGCAAAGACTCTCCGACTCGCGTCCAATGACTCACCGCAGAGAGCGCGGACAAGACCAAATGATTCTCTCTGCTCTGCGCTGCTAGCCGTTAATCTCTGTACGGGAACACAAAAATTCAACACGAAGATCACGAAGAACACACGAAGGTCACGAATGGAGTGGAATCTTTTGAAAAACAGCTTCGTGCTCTTCGTGTCCTTCGTGGTTAGAAAATGCCTTTGGTTGTGGCATCAAGGCCGCGTTGTGGCTGTTGTCAAAAGAGCGCTGCGGTGAATTCTTCGGGGTCAAAGGGTCGCAGGTCTTCCAGGGTTTCGCCAATACCAATATAGCGCACGGGGAGTTTCAGTTCGTCACAGATGGCGGCGATAATCCCGCCCTTGGCGGTTCCGTCCAGTTTGGTCAAAATCAGGCCGGTTACGCCGATGCTTTCTTTGAAGAGCCGGGCTTGAGAGAGTGCGTTCTGACCGGTCGAGGCGTCGAGGACGAGCAGGATTTCGTGGGGTGCGTCAGGAATTTTCTTGGTGAGCACCCGCTGAACTTTTTTCAGCTCCTCCATCAGGTTGATCTTGGTATGCATTCGCCCCGCCGTGTCTAATATCACGACATCCATATCCCGCGCGATTGCGGCCTCGATGGCATCAAAGGCAACGGCGGAAGGATCGGAGCCACTCTTCTGGCGAATGATCGGGACCTCCACCCGTTCCGCCCACAGCGTGAGTTGTTCGATAGCTGCGGCCCGGAAGGTATCCCCGGCGACCAGTATCACTTTTAAACCTTCCTTTTTGATCTGATAAGCGAGCTTTCCGATGGTTGTCGTCTTCCCGACCCCGTTGACCCCGATGACCATGATGACGAATGGGCGACTGGCCTGAAAGTCCAACGGTTCAGCCGGTACGGAGAGCAGGGTTTGAATCTCTTCGCGCAGCTGCTCCCTGAGCTTTGCCGGATCGTTGAGCTCTTGCCTTTTGATCTTTTCTGCCACTTTATTCAGAAGAATTTGGGCGGTGTGGACCCCAAGGTCCGAAGTAATCAACACTTCTTCCAATTCGTCCAGCAAGTCGAGGTCGATGGTCTTTTTCCCGAGAACGAGCCGATCCACACGGTTGCTCAACTGCTCCCTGGTTTTCTGGAGACGCTCCCGCAACCGTTTGAAGAATCGCCCCTTTTCTTGGCCGGAATCGATTTGGGACTCTTCTTCCACTGATTCCATCGGTGATGCGCCGGCATCCGGGAATTCTTCAGTCTTTTCGTCATCGTCTGCAAAGGTCTCGGTTTGACTTCTTTCAGAGGCCGCGGTCTCCTCTTCGGGGACTTCCTCTGCAATGAATTCATGGACCTCAGCATCCTTTTGGGGTATTTCCTCGGTGACTTGGGCAGTGACTTTGTTTTTGCGCTTGAACCATTTGATCATGAAAAATGCATTTCCTCCTGAGTCATGGGCCCGATTTTGAGACGGCCAGTTACTCGCGCTTTGAAGAGATGTCGAAACACCGTTAAAGGACCTTCGCCTTGACGGCAAGGAGAGTTAACTTGTAACAGATCCCAAACAAAAACACAAAACACGCATTTTGACTCAGGAAAGGGTTTGGAAACCTGAACGTTCACGGGGAGAGATGACATGAAGGAAGAGATCAGTGCGCGGATGGAATTGATCGCGGTCTGTCAAAAGCTTGCAGAAAAGGATTTGATCGCTGCAACCGATGGCAATGTCAGTTGCCGGGCTGGTGAAGGCAGACTGCTGGTCACGCCCAGCGGCAAGCCCAAAGGCGAGCTCAAACCCATTGATCTTTTGCTCCTCAATCTTCACGGCGAAGTTCTAGCGGGGCGGGAGAAACCGTCCAGTGAGATCCGTATGCACCTTGAAGTGTATCGCCGGCGAGGAGATATTGCGGCGGTCGTGCACGCGCACCCTCCCATGCTGACGGCATTCACTCTGGCGGGCATCCCCTTTGTGTCTGAAGCCTTGCCGGAAGTATGGTTGACGTTCGGTTCGGTCCCCACTGCCCCCTATGCGACGCCATGCACCGCAGAAGTCCCTGAAGCCCTTGCCCCATTCCTGGAAAAGCACCAGGCCATCCTTCTCGAACGGCACGGCTCCCTGACCCTTGGGAGAAGCCTGAATGAAGCCTTCCTGCGCCTGGAAAAACTGGAACACGCGGCGAGGATTCTCTTCTTTGCCCACGTTCTCAGTAAAGCGCCGCCATCCCCCCTCCCGGCCGATGCTCTGGAGAAGCTCCAAAAGCTGGCGTGCTGACTAGTACGGCTCGGCGTAAGTCCCTGCACGGTTCCGGTGGGCGCAAAAAGACTCGCCCACCCTACACGGTCGCGGCCTCAGAGCTTCAAACATCGTAGGGTGGGCACAGGCTTTATCGTGCCCACCAAAGCCGGTTACGAATTTCGCTCAAGCGTACTAGGCCCTGAGAATGCGGGCATCGACCACGACAATTCCTTCCGGATAGGCAAATACCGGATTCAGATCAATTTCCGTGATGTCCTCATGTTCTTCTGCAATCTGGGCCAGCTTGAGCAGTCCGTCCACAAGGGCGTTCTCATCAACCGGCTGCTGTCCCCGGAATCCTTTCAGCAATGACGCGCTCTTGATCTCGTTGATCATCTTCACGGCTTCCGTGCGATCGAGCGGCAGCAACCGCATCGAGACGTCACGGAACAATTCCACCGAGATGCCGCCCAACCCAAAGATAATAATGGGCCCAAACTGGGGATCACGGTTCATCCCGAGGATCACTTCCACCCCGGGGGCCGCCATGGCGCTTACCAGGACGCCGTTGATGCGGGCGTCCGGGTGGTGGGCCTTGACTTTTTCCATCATGTGATCGTAAGCATTTCGCAGACCGTGAGGTGTTTGGAGATTGAGCCTCACCCCCCCGCAGTCTGATTTGTGCAAGATATCAGGCGAATCAATTTTTAACGATATGGGAAAACCGATCAGGTGGGCATGGTGAACCGCTTTCCCCGGGCTTTCGGCGAACCGGTTCACGATGCAATCAAAGCCTTTGGATTTGATAAAGTTGAGGCTTTCGAAGACACCCAACTGGGATCGCCCGGTTGCGGCAAGAAAGGTGTGTTTTGCCCGTGAGGCCTTCTTTTCCGCGGGAGTGATTTGAGCCAGGGCGCGAATGGCGCGCTCCGGAGTCGGGAAAACGGGTATGCCCAGGTGATGCATTTTCAGTTTTTCGGATCGTTCGACTTCCGCACCGCCAAGGAAGATGATCAGTTCGTTCGCGCCGGGAGTGACGACTTGTGAGGCGTCCAAAATGGGATCGCCGAAAATGACGCCCAAGGTGTCGTAATACGGACGAGCCCGCTCGATCACTTCCTGAAACATCCTGGCGTTGGCGTCACCGGTCAAATCCAAAGGATTGGAGCGAATGGCGTGTGCCGGAATGATGCCTTCGAGCTGCGCAGCCAGTTCTGCAGGAAGCCGCGCAACCTGCAACCCTTCCTGTTCTGCGGTGTCGGTGGCCAGAATGGCGGCGCCCCCGGAAGTCGTAACGAAAAGGATGCTGTTCCCCTTGGGTGGCGTCAGGTAGGCGAAGCCCTTCGCGAAGTCGAAGAATTCTTCAATAGTTTCGGCCCTGCACACGCCATAGTGCTGGAAGAGTGAAGAGTAGATGGCATCGGTTCCAGCCAGGGACTTGGTGTGCGATTCGGCCGCTACCCGCCCCCCCGGGGTTCGTCCGGATTTCAAAACAACCAGCGGCTTGCTCAAGGATTCCAGGGTCTTGCGAAACCGCGCCGCGTCCTTGACGCCCTCGATATAAACAGCGATTACCCTCGTATTGGGATCGTTCTCGAAGTACTGGATCAGATCGATTTCATCAACATCAGCGCGATTACCGAGGCTTACAAAACTGGAAACCCCCAGCTCCTCAAGCGAAAACCAGTCCATCATCGCGGCGCCGACGGTGCCGCTCTGGCTGATCACGGCTACTGCTCCCTTGCGGGTCAAAAGCGGCCAGGAGGCGCACAGCGGGTGATAGGGATTGTTCACGCCCTGGCAGTTTGGTCCAATGAGGCGGACCCCGTAGCGACCAGCGACGCTCGCCGCGGCCTTCTGGAGTTCGTCTCCTTCGGGTCCTGCCTCACTAAACCCTCCCGAAATGATGACCGCTCCCTTAACTCCCTTTTCGCCGCAATCCTGAAGCGCTTGCGGCACCAAACGGGCAGGGATGATCAGGATGGTCAGATCGACGTTATCCGGAACGTCCTTTACGTTTCGGAAACAGGTTAGATCCAAAATCCGTTCGCTCTTCGGGTTGATTGGATAGAGCGCGCCAGGAAAACCACCTTCCACGAGGTTCTTTAAGATCTCATGGCCCAGTTTCCCCGCGCTCTCCGAGGCACCAATCACCGCAATGCTGTCTGGATGAAAAAACGCGCGTAAGTCGGTGGAACCCATAGCACAGACCTCCCGCCGTCATGGCCAAAATGTCGAAGAAGATTGTCCCCCCTTCGCACTGCGATGCCTCAGTGCGAAGGGAGGCCGCCTATGGTCAAAATATCCGCGAGCATTGACCCACCCGCTCTGCTCCGGTTTGGGTCCCTTAAGATGTCATTTTCTTTGCTTTTTGAGCAACTCGTGAATTGAACTTGTCGGCTTGGATGACGAAACGCTCATGGGTGGCTTCGCCGATCTTTTCAACTTCATCGTACGCTTCGAGCCGGAAGGTCAACTTCTTGCCTTCGACAGCAGTCACTTCCGTTTTGACTCGGACCTCCATGCCCAGGGGCGTGGCCGCCATGTGCTTTAAGTCCATTGAGATCCCGACAGACTGTTCGCCGGGCTGCAAGTGCATATTGATGAGCTCGGCCGAAACCCTTTCCATCAGGCCTGCCAGAAACGGCGTGGCAAAAACATCAGGAAGGTGAGGATAGAACTTCTGAGCGGAATCTTCTGGCTTGGTCTTCACTTTTAATTCATGGGTCATGCCGGGTTGAAACGGTGAACTCATAGTCCCTCCTCGAATTGTTAAAGGAATCTGAAAGGCGCTGCTCAAATTTGAAAAAACCGCTAATTTCCATGACCCAGAGGGTCACAACAAAGCATGAAGGCCCCTGCGTCATTCCGGCGTAAGCCGGAATCCAGAAGAATAGCCTGGATACCGGCTTACGCCGGTATGACGGGAGTAATTTCACACAAATAAGCCAAGACTTCTATAATCCGGAAACTGGGGTCAAATTACCTTACCTGGGCGATGCGTAACAACCAAAAAATAACTCAGTCGAAAAGCGCTGAGTGTTGAGCAGTGATCAGGAACAGAAGGCGCCCCGTTTGCTCACTGGCAAACGTCATCTTCAGGCGGCAACGGTTCTGCGATCGTGATCGGATGGCGGTTGCCATTCAGTTCGAGGTAAAATGTACCCGTATCCGGATCACATTCAATCCATTCCGCTAGCTGGTAGTAAGCGGGCCGGGAAAATCTCGCGCGAACCTGTTCGTTGCGAATGAAGCAATAAGGGACGTTGTCTTCTCCAACGTGGAGTGTGGAGGGATCGAGGACTTCCGGGTCAGGTAGATGCTTCAACTGGATCAGGATCTCCTCGTGTTTCGTCTCTTTCGATCTGATGCGGTCAACCCTTGAAACAATGAACGGTGTGTCGATCACCTCCAGGGCACAGCGTTGTCCCCTCCACTCGATGACAAAAGTCCCGTCGGAAGTCAGGCAGAGGTTTGAGAGGAACAATTCGAGGATATCTTCCCGGATGATCTTGTCTTCCTGATAATACCAATCTCCTTCCCGATCCACGGAGATACCGGAAGAAAGCATTCGCCCCGGGGGTTTTTCCGAATCTGCAAGAAATTCTTTGGAGTCCACCTTAACCCCTTTGCGCCGCTAAAATATTTTCCTGGAGTCGATGAGCAGGGTTACGGGTCCATCGTTGATCAGATGGACCTGCATCATTTCTTGAAATTGGCCGGTCTTGATCGACGCAGTGTAATGACGAACTTCTTCGACAAACGCTTCGTACAAGGTTTTCGCTTGTTCCGGCGGGGCCGCAGAGGTGTAGCTGGGACGCCTTCCCTTGCGGCAGTCCCCGAAGAGGGTGAACTGGGAGATCACCAAAACCCCACCTTCAACATCAAGGATTGAGAGGTTCATCTTGTCGTCCGCGTCCGGGAAAATACGCAGGTTGACAACCTTTTCTGCCAGGGTATGCGCATCATCAAGGGTGTCCTCTTGACCAACTCCAAGAAAGATCAAAATCCCCTTGCCAATTTGGCTGGTGGTTTTCTCCCTGATAGAAACGCTCGCTTCCAGCACTCGCTGCACGACTGCCCGCACGTGTTGCTCCCGGATGGTAGGCCCTTCTACTGCTCAGTTGCTCAGCTTTGTCAGCTTGACCACCGCTGCGAAAAGGCTATAAAAGACCGTTACCATATAATACGTTTGCTGATCGAATCCAAGCTTAAGGTGCATGTCGCTGTCATTACCCTACGATACGATCACTTGCAAGGGGCTATCTGAGGAATACCCCTTGTCGAACCTGGTCCATCAAAATTGTGAAGGAACACTGGAAGTAAGAGGGCCGTCCCTTGGCATATGACATTCTGGCCTGCCCGAGTAGATTAACCAATTCGTTCGACTGCGTGACATCTTCACAATAGGAAGCGGAATTGAAGACAACCGAATACTTCAAACACCTGCGAAAAAGGCCAGACAGGGCTATAATAAAGGACGAGTGGATAAACCGAGTGATGCAGCTCCCGGAAAAGACGGAAGTCCAATCGGACGGTAGGATACGGAAATGGGCCTGGATTCCAGAGGAAAGCAGGTTCCTGCGGGTCATCCTGTTGGAAGACGGGGAGACTGTCCACAATGCCTTTTTCGACGGATCGTTTAAGGAGACTCGGCAATGAGAGTCAAGTATTTTTCAGACACAGATACAGCACTCGTCGAATTTACAGACCAAGAAGTAGATCAAACAAGAGAGATCAGCGAAAATATATACGTTGACCTCGACAGGCAAGGAAACCTTGTGAGCATGACCATTGAGCATGCACGCACTAATGCCCGACTCCAGGAGTTTTCGTACCAGGAAATCGCAAACCCATCGCAAGAGGAGGGCCGAACCACGCAATGAAGGAGACGCGCAGCTCGTCACCATGCCTATCAAGCGCTTCCAACAGTCGCGCTTCGCTCGGAGTTGAAGCGCCGGACGTTGGGCAGAAAGAATAAGAACAATGAAAAAAACGACAGCGTTTCGAAAACTGATTCATGATGCAGAAATTTTGCAATTGCCGTGTTGCCATGACGGTCTTTCAGCCAAGGTGCTCGAACAGGCCGGATTCAAGGCAATTGCGGCTGCCGGCTATGGTCTTGCGGGCAGCCTGCTCGGCATGCCGGACATCGCCGTACTGACCGGGTCTGAGATGATCACGCAATACCGGAACCTCTGCGGTGCTGTAGATATCCCTGTTTTTGTCGATATCGACACCGGTTTCGGCGATGTGAACAATGTCATCCGCGCCGTGAAAGACTGTGAAAAGGCCGGGACAGCGGGGCTCTTCATCGAGGACCAGACCTACCCCAAAAGGTGTGGTCACATGGGAGGTAAAAGTGTCGTCTCCGTGGAGGAATACCTCCCGAAGCTGAAGGCCGCTTGTTGGGCCAGGGAAGACCCGGATTTCGTGATCACGGCCCGCACCGACGCTTACGCAGTATATGGTATCGAAGAGACCCTGCGCAGGGCTGTGATCTATGCCCAGGCCGGAGCCGACATGGTTTTTGTTGAAGCAGTGCACACTGTTGAGGAGATGCGACGAGTCAACACGGCCTTGGCCGAGTTGAAGACACCGAGCATGGCGAACATGGTCGAAGGCGGACAGACGCCGCTTCTGAGCGCCAAGGAACTACAGGATTTAGGTTACAGCGTGGTTGTCCATCCCTGCGGGTCCGTCTTTACTGCGGTAATGGCTTTACAGAAGTGGGCACGCCACCTGAAAGAACACGGCAGCACGGCGGCTTATCTTGACCACATGCTGACCTTCGATGATTATTTTGAATTCATTGGGGCTCGCGCCATCCGGGATCGGGAGAAGCAATTCGTTGAGGCAAAAGAGTAAATTTTGTCCGCTCAACACCATCCTTTGAATGATGGCGCTCATGTCCATGCCTAACGCTCCGTTTATCCTCCTGGTTAACCCCTGGATTACCGATTTTGCCGCGTATGACTACTGGGCCAAGCCTTTAGGTCTGCTCCTTCTCGGATCACTGCTGCGCGCGGGAGGGTGTGGTGTTTTTTTCATAGACTGTGTTGACCGGCACGATGCTTTCACCAATCAACATCCTGAGGTCATTCCTGGACTGGCCCGCAAATACGGCACCGGCAAATACCCCAAGATGCTCCTTCCCAAACCGGAAGCCTATGCGAAGATTCCCCGGCGCTACTATCGCCATGGCATCCACCCTGAGAGCCTCCGCCGGAAACTTAAGGCCATTGAAAAACCGGACCTCATCTGGGTGACCTCGATGATGACTTACTGGTATCCGGGAATTCAGCAGACCATTGCGGTGATCCGAGAGGTCTTTCCCGATATCCCCATCTGGCTGGGAGGGATCTATGCTCAGCTCTGCCCTCAGCATGCGCGAGGGACCACCGGCGCCACGGAGGTGGTTACGCTTCCCCTCAGTGAGTTGCCGGACAAGATCGCAGCAGCAACGGGTTTTTCTTTGAGCAATAGAGATGAATGGACGCGTTTCGAATTGTTACCATCTCCAGCCCTGGAGCTTCTCTCCAAAGTGACGTACGCCACGGTGCTGACCGGGTGGGGATGTATGTTCAAGTGCCCTTACTGTGCGTCGGGAATTCTACAACCAACCTGGCAAAGGCGCGGCGCCGAGGCAATCTTTGAAGAGATTTGCCGATGGCATCGAGAATACGGGGTGGTGGATTTCGCTTTCTATGATGATGCCCTGCTGATCGAGGCGGAGAGCAGTTTGGAGCCGGCCCTGAGGAGGATAAGCGAAGAACTCCCCGGACTCCGTTTCCATACGCCCAATGCCGTGCACATCCGTGCCTTAACGCCCGACTGCTGTCGGTTGCTCCATGCCTGCGGCTTTACCACCATGCGGCTGGGTCTTGACACAACGCAGCCGAACAAGCAGCGGGATTGGGGCGACAAAGTCAAGACCGAAATGTTTGTCTCAGCCGTTGAGCATCTTTTCGGCGCCGGTTTTTCATCGGATCAGATCGGCGTCTATCTCCTGTGTGGTCTTCCCGGGCAGTCCCCCAAAGAAGTTGCCGAAGCGATTCAAGTGGTCAAGGAAACCGGAGCTCTGCCGTATATTGCCGAGTACTCTCCCATTCCTGGGACGAAAATGTGGCAGAGTGCCGTGGCGCTGAGTCAATTCGACCTTGCCGGCGAGCCGCTATACCACAACAATACGTTTTTCGCCTGCAGGCGCCCTGATTTTTCTTATGAGGACCTTCTGCAGCTCAAAGATCTGGCGCGACAAGCGCGCCGACACAACCAATAAGCGAGATTTGATCTGGACCAGGATTTAGGGTCAGAGCGGGATGAGCTTAGAGATCTGTCTGTTGACACAGTGGTAAATGTCCTCGTCAGTTCCATAAATTTCCACAATGCACCGATGATCGATCAGTTTCTCAATGATATACGCCGTTACATAGAGACTAATGAAATGGGGACGTGGCACCAGGGTGCGGACGTTGGCAATGTGAAACTGGATATCAAACTCTTCGGCGGTTAGAAGATTCTGCAAGGCAAAATTGATCTGGCCCTCCAAATCATCTTTACTGGTAGTGTCCACGAGCCTTTCTTCGATCAACTTGGTGGCGATTTTGTCACTCAAGCTATCCATGTGCTGACGCAGGAGATTCATGGCATTATATCGTTGCGATTCCTTCTCATGGTCCAGCCTCGAAATAACTGCAGACTCCCTGGCGTTGGGTCGATGCTCTTTAGCCACTTCTATTCCTTTCCTTATCTAAAGCTCCAGCGTCACGCGGCGGCCGCTTGGAAAGAGCAGTCATGATAATTTCGACTTGTCTTGCAGAAACTCCACTCAGTTTCAAGAGCGCCCCTTTGGCATTTTCTCCAATCCTCCTGAGCTCCGAGAGGTGCTGAATCCAGTAGCTCCACTGCCCCAGGAGATCATCTGAATCCTGCACCAGAAAACTCGCTTTAAAAGCTTGTAGGATATTATGTTCATCAGCTACTTTTTGCAAGTGAGGGCCGTAAAAAACGGGTTTTCCCCAAGCTGCCGGCTCGAGGATGTTGTGCCCGCCAAAAGGTTCGAGAGTGCCGCCGCAAAAAATAAGGTCTCCGAGTGCATAGAGCTCGAAGAGAATGCCGATGCGGTCTACCAGGACTACCGATGAGGTTCTCCTTTCCCTTCTGCTCTCAATCTGGGAAAGCAACTGGAAGGCAATTTTGTGATCGTCCAGCCACCTGACCATTTCGGGTATTTGTGCCATGTGTCTTGGGGCAAATATTCCGATAAGTTGCGGAGCAACCTGCTGCAGACTGTGGAAAACCTCCAGGAGTTTGATGCACTCCAATCGCCGCAGACTTCCGCCGACCAGCACCGGAAATTCGCTGGCGAGGTCCAGCATCCGCCGCCATGCCAGCACCTTTTCCGGATCTTTTCGCAAGAGAAGCGCATCGTACTTGGAACTTCCCAGAACGCAGGTGCTCCCGGGATCAGCTCCGAGCCGCACAACGTTGTTGCGATCTTCCTCAGAATGCATTGCCAGCCAGATAAATTGCTTAAAAATGGGTTGGAAGAGAGACTCGAAGAGAGCATACCAACTGGCGGACCGGGCGGAGAGTTGACCATTCAGGAGGACCGCCGGGATTTGGTGACGTTCCAGGAAACGGAACAGATTGGGCCAGAATTCCCCTTCCAACGCTACATAGAGGTCGGGCTGCAGAATCTCAAGAGTCCGCTCCAGGGCGGCTGGGAAATCGAGGGGAAAGGGCAGGATTTGAGCCCACTGGGAAAGCGTTGTACGGGCGAACTGAAACCCCTGGGGAGTGGTCACGGTCAGGGTGATTCCGGCGTCGGGCAAGCGCTCTCGCAATGTGCGAACGATTGGCAGCGCACCGGTTACCTCGCCGACCGAGGCGGCATGCAGCCAGATTCGCGGCGTCCGATCATGCGTCGATTCCAGGTCGTAGTAGCCCAATCTCCCTTGCCAAAACAACGGGTCCTCTTGTAGTCTGGAGGAGAGGAAGCGGGGCGCCCAGAGCTCCAGGAAATTGGAAATGAAATGGTATGTTAATCTCGGTAGTTCCAAGAAGCAGATCTCCTCTCAATCATTATCAAAACGGACGGCGGAAGGCGGAGGTCAGATGCCGGGACCAAGAGGCCACCATCTCCCAGCTTATTTCTGGCTTCCGACCACTGACTTCTGACGTCCATCATAAAAACGTGGTAAGATAATATTGGTAAATTCAACAATAGCCAAGAGAGGATCACGGATATCATGATGGAAAAGGCAACGCGCATTGCAGAGCTTTTTGCTCAAAGTGAGGCATATGTCGGCAAAACCGCCCGGGTCCAGGGCTGGGTGCGTACGCGGAGGGATTCCAAGGCCGGGATCAGTTTTATCGAGCTCAACGACGGATCATGCCTGAAGAGCGTGCAAATCATCGCGGACCACAACCATCCGGAGTATCAGGAAATCCTCGCCGACATTACTACCGGGTGCAGCCTCCAGGTGGAAGGCACCGTATCGCCTTCTCCCGGCAAGGGCCAATCCATTGAGATCCGTGCCAATCGGATCAAACTCTATGGGCGGTCGGATCCGCTCACTTATCCTCTGCAAAAAAAGCGGCATTCCCTTGAATTCTTGAGGCAGATTGCTCATCTGCGGCCTCGTTCCAACACCATTGGCGCGGTGACCCGCATCCGCAATCGGTTGAGCTATGGAGTACACCAATTTTTCCAGGATCGCGGATTCTACTACATCCATACCCCAATCATCACCTCCAGTGACTGCGAAGGAGCCGGTGAAGTCTTTCGCGTGACGACACTCGGACCGGAAAGCTTGCTTACGGGCCAGTCCGACAATATTTTCGAGGGCGATTTCTTTAACCGGCCGGCTTTTTTGACCGTAAGTGGCCAGCTCCAAGCAGAAATCTACGCTCTGGCACTCGGCAAGGTGTACACCTTCGGCCCCACGTTTCGCTCTGAAAATTCAAACACGAGCAGGCATCTGGCCGAGTTCTGGATGATCGAGCCGGAAGCAGCGTTTTGCGACCTGCAGGATAACCTGGAACTGGCAGTAGAATTCGTGAAGCATCTTGTGGGGACGATCCTTGTCGATTGCAGTGAGGATCTGGAATTTTTCGCGCATTTCGTTGAACCTGCCCTCCTGGAAACGCTCCAAAAGACGGTGGACACTTCGTTTGAGATCATTTCCTATAAGGAAGCGGTGGCGTTTCTCAAACGTTCAGACGAGGCCTTCACCTTTCCGGTGGAGTGGGGGAACGATCTGCAGGCTGAACATGAACGCTATTTAACCGAAAAGCTGTTTCAAAAGCCGGTGGCCATTATCGATTTCCCGCGGGCGCTGAAACCCTTTTACATGAGGGTGAATGCCGATGAACAGACGGTAGCGGCCATGGACATTCTCGTCCCGCGCATTGGCGAAATCATCGGTGGCTCTCAGCGTGAGGACCGGCGCGACGTGCTGATCGAGCAGATGCAGCTGAAAGGTATTTCCACTGAGGAATACCGCTGGTACGTGGAATTGAGGGAGTTTGGTTCGGTTCCCCATGCCGGTTTCGGCTGCGGTTTGGAACGGATGGTTCAGTTCACGACCGGCCTCCCGAATATCAGGGAGGTGATTCCCTTTCCGAGAACTCCAGGGCATGCCGAGTTCTAGAGCCTGAGTGCAGCTCCGCATAAAAGCGTGTCCGACTTCCATGCGTAGGGTGGGTTAGGCGCGTCTTTTTGCGCCGTAACCCACCGAAAACCACTGAGTGCGGTTACGATAAGGAAATGAGAGCATGACGTTGCCGGATCTGGAGACCAAGTGCTGGAAATGCTGGGGGAGCGGGGTGATCCCCTGGAATGACCATGCTGAACTGATGGACTGTCCGGAATGTGGCGGTCTCGGCTGGATTCCCACAGACGAGGGAAAACGTCTGCTCGACTTTCTGAGACGGCATTTGGGACTCGACTTTGAAGAAGAGGAGCCTGCGGAGTAATTGCAGGAAGGACCGATTGATAGAAAGGATACAAGATGTCTCTCTTCCAGCCGGAAAAAAGAGTGCTCAAAATTGGTTTGATTGTGGGGACTGCGGCAGTGCTGGTGATCGCTTACCTGTTTCTTACGAGCACCGCAAAGGAAGCCGACGATTTCAGAGGCATCAAGTGGGGCAGTAACATTCGTGACCTGCCGGACATGAAACTTTTAGCCGAAGAAGGTGATCTCAAATTCTATGAAAAGACAAACGACCGGATGAAGATCGGCGACGTCGATGCTGATAAGATCGTCTATGGATTTTATAAGGACCGTTTCTACAATGTGATGATCTACTACAGTTCCCCCGCCAACTTTAACAAGATTCGGGAAACGCTCTCCAATACGTTCGGAAACCCCTTTCAGCCGAATGAATCGGAAAAGAAGCTCTTCTGGAACGGCGAACACGTCAACCTATTATTGCATTTTGATGACGCGACCAACAGCGGCAGAGTTACCTATCTCTTTAAGCCGATACAACTGGAAATAGAGGTCGGCGGCTGACCGAAATAGAATCCAAAGGATTGTTGCAGAAAAGAACAGGAGGAGGATTGAGTAAATGAGCGATCAACCTTCAGTCAGAAGAATAGGCGTCATGGTGAGCTGGTCGGTGAGCCTGGCTTTGTTGCTGGCTCTGGCAGCGATTTGGTTAAAATTCCATAACGCTACCATTCAAATTGAAGACGTAGTCGGCAACTTGGCCAGGAAGAATCAAATCCTGTCCCAGATGAAAGCCGATCTTCTCCGGTCAGTGGAATTCGAGAAGAGCGCTGTGCTGAGCGAATCAGACGAGGAATCGGAGGTGTTCGCAGCCCAGTCTCTTCAGGCAATTGCCGCAGTGGAAAGAAACCGCATCGAGCTGAGTAAACTCATCGAGAGTTCGAAGAATGACGACGAAATGAAGTCCTTTCAGGAGTTCAGCCAATGTTGGACGGAGTTCCAGAAAACCGAGCAGATAGTCCTTAATTTGGCGGTTCAAAACACCAATCTTAAAGCTGCCAGGTTATCTCAGACCGAGGCCAACGATGATGTGCAACGCTTTGTGCATGATTTGGCTGAGTTAATTGTGACGGACGCTGCCGCCGGGAATTGCGAGCAAATGGCCATGCCGGTTTTCCATGCCGTCACCTCCTGCCTCCGCATCCATTACCTCCATACGCCCCACATTAAAGCAGCAGGCGACAGAGAGATGGACCAAATCGAGGCTGAGATGAAAGACAATAACGGAACCGTCGAACGTTCCTTAGACGTGCTGACTGAACTTGCGGGAGAGCGGGGCCGAGCTGCTCTGCAGGACGCCAGGACAGCCTACGCCGACTTTATCAAGGTCACGGAAGAGGTGGTGCGTCTCTCCCGGCAAAACACCAACGTCAAATCGCGGGAGCTCTCCCTTGGCAGGAAGCATGCAGTCACGGCTGAGTGCGAAGGTATTTTGACCGGTCTTCAGGAAATGGTTCAGAGCAAAACCTTCAAGGCGACAAGGTAAGGGAGCAGCCACCGGTCAGTGGAAGAGCTCCTCGTCGGCACATGCCGCCAATTCTCGAAGCAGCCGCAACGACTCTTGGGCCTCCTCGGGGTCCACCTTGTGCAGGGCGAATCCCGCGTGTACGATCACATAGTCACCCAATTCGGCGGCTTCCGGCAGCAGCAACAGGGATGCCTTCCTGAGAGCGTCGCCCACTTTAACAGTTGCCATTTCGTCTTCAATATGAACTACTTCTGCAGGGATGGCCAAGCACATTTACGCAATCCTTTCTGAGGAGTGTTCCCGCTGAGCTCCGTTCCTGAGTGTGAAAGTTCCTCCCGCCGCAGCAATCTCTTCCAGCACCTTGGAACACACATCGGACAAGCGGGCCTCAACAATTTCGGTCAGTTCCATACCCCAGGGGGACATATCTTCCGGTTCGATACCTACCACCACAGCGCTGGGGCGTTTTTCAAGCAGCTCAGCATAAGCGAGGGTTTCCACAAGATCCAGCTGATGAAGAGAGTTCTTGTACCTCACGCGTCTTTCAAAATCTTCTGCCGTGAAGCGGTAGAGTGTTCCAGGAGGATGGCCATATTTCACGGCATCAACCACAATGAGATGGTCTGCCTGGCAGATCGGTTCAAGAAGGCTCAGGCCTAAAGTGCCGCCATCCATCAATTCCACGTTATTGGAAAAGTCATATTCCGACTGGAGCTTAACCACGGCTTTCACGCCAACTCCCTCATCTCGCAGGAGAATGTTGCCCACTCCCAGAACCAGTATTCGCTTGTTTGCCATGGTGAGCGCTTTCATCTTCTAAGGATCAAAACAAAAAAGCAGGAACCCGGCTCGACAACATTGCCGCCGGGTTCCTGCTTTAAATGATATCCACAAAAGTGGGCTTAGACAACTTTAAATTTGTACACCTCATTGGTTTTCGGATCGATCACGTGCACGCCGCAGGCGATACAGGGATCGAACGAATGGATGGTGCGCAAGATTTCGACCGGGCGCTTGGGATCGGAAACCGGGGTATTCATGAGCGCTTCCTCCAGCGGGCCAGGTTTGTCCTGAGCGCAGCGCGGTCCCAGGTTCCATGTGGAAGGCACCACGAGCTGGAAGTTGCCAATCTTCTGATCCTTGATCTCAATCCAGTGCCCGAGAGCGCCGCGCGGCACGTCGTTCAGGCCCGCGCCCATGGCGGCATCCGGCATCTGATACTCCTGGTAGATTTTGGTGTCGCCTTTCTTGACGTTCTCGATCAATTGGCCCATCCAGCCTTCCATGGCTTCACCGATGATCTTGGTTTCTAAAGCCCTGGCAGCGGTCCTGCCGAGCGTTGAGAAGAGCGCATCCTGGGGAACTGCCAGCGTTTTCAGTAACCCGTCAACGGCGGCCTTGGTCGGGGCGTGGCCCTTGCCGTAAGCAACCAGCACGCGCGCCAGCGGCCCTACTTCCATCGGCTCGCCATTGTAGCGCGGCGCCTTCATCCAACTGTAGCGATCGTTGACATCGAGTTTGCCGGGTTTGGGCTTGGTTTCGCCCTTGGCCGGAGGCAGCGCCTTGTCGCCCTCGTACCAGCTGTGCTTGACACCTTCCTCGATCTTGCCAATATCGACTGCCTGCACCTGACCGACGTTACGCTTGAAAATGGCACCCCGCGGAAAGAGGAAGCTATCGGGTTCTTTGGGGCCTTGCGGAAATTCGCCGTAGACCAGGAAGTTAGTGGTCCCGCCGATTTTACCCCAGTCTTTGTAGAATCCGGCCACTGCCACCACATCCGGGATGTAGACGTTATTGACAAAGTCCATGGTCTCCGCCCAGAGGTACTTGAACTCGGCGATGCGGTCGGCTGTCAAATCCGTGGCGCAGGTGACGCCACCCACCACCAGACCCTGGACGTGCGGGTTCTTGCCGCTGAAGATGGCATGCATGCGCGCGGTCCGAGCCTGCTGCCGGAGGGCCATGAGATAGTGCTCGACGGCCAGCAGATTTACTTCGGGAGGCAGCTTGTAAGCTGGGCTTCCCCAGTAACCGTTGGCAAAAATGCCGAGCTGGCCGCTGTCCACGAATTTTTTCAGTCTGGCCTGGGTTGCCTTGAAATCGTTGATCCCGCTTTTGGGGGCGGGAGTCACCTTGGCGGCGAGGTCGGCGGTCTTCTTGGGGTCGGCCTTGAGGGCGCTCACCACATCCACCCAATCGAGAGCGCTCAGTTGATAGAAATGGACGATGTGGTCATGCAGAAATTGCGCGCCCAGGAGGAGGTTTCGAATCACTCTGGCATTATCGGGGATGGTGATCTTGGCTGCGTCGTCCACGGCTCGCACCGAAGCCAGCCCATGAACATAGGTGCACACGCCGCAGGATCGCTGGGTAAACAGCCATGCATCGCGGGGATCGCGGCCCTGAAGGATGATCTCCAGGCCGCGGAAGAGCATGGAACTGCTCCACGCGTTGCTTACCTTCCCGTTGGTTATTTCGACTTCTATCCGCAAATGACCCTCAATACGGGTGATCGGGTCGATGACTACTCTCTGTCCCATAGTCAGTTCTCCTTGCTTTTCATCGTGCTATCTCAGGTTTGCTCCACAGACAGGGGTTACCACACTGACGCGGAACGATCTCTAAAGAGACTTGTAGAAAGGCGACATCTTGTCCCAGAAATTGGGCTCACTGCATCCAATACAGGGATGTCCCGCCTGCACCGGCCAACTCGTGCCATCGTTGAATTTGACTACAGGGCAGTTGTTGTAGGTTTCGGGTCCCTTGCATCCCACCTGGTAGAGGCAGTAACCTTTCTTGGCTTCATCGGATGCAAATGAGGTGACGAACTCACCATTTTCAAAATGGGAACGACGCTGGCACTGATCATGAATCGTCTGCCCATAAGCAAAGAGGGGACGTCCTTTGTCATCCACATCAGGCAGCTTGCCGAAAAGCAGGTAGTTCACCACGGTGCCGACAAAATTGATCGGGTTCGGAGGACATCCGGGGATGTTCAACGTGTTGATGCCGATGGCATCCTTGACACTCTTGGCTGCGGTGGGATTGGGAGCCGCGGCCGCGACCCCGCCGTACGAGGCGCAGGTGCCGATGGCGATGGTTGCCAACGCTTTTGGACAGATATCCTTGGCAATGTCCAGAAAGGTCTTCCCATTGATCATCCCATAAATGCCGTTTTCAGCGGTCGGAATGGCCCCGTCTACGACACAGATGAACTTGCCCGGATACTTGGTGACGGTATCATGGAGAGACTTTTCCGCTGCTTCGCCCGAGGGCGCCATGATGGTTTCATGGTAGTCCAGGGAGATGACATCCAGCAACAAGGTGTCAATCCACGGATACATCGTTCTCAGTGTTGATTCGGCGCAACCGGTGCATTCGGCAAAGGCGAGATAGACTACCGGGGGCCGTGGAGCAGTGAGCGCTTCGGCGATCTTTGGTATGAATGATGATGAAAGTCCCATGGTGGCTGACAACAGGGTGCAGTATTTCATGAAATCCCTTCGAGAAACGCCCCTCTGTTCCAACCTCTGCTTTACACTGTCCTCGTGTTCCATAAAACACCTCCTCGAGCCGTTCAAAACTAGTGAAACTGCCTCATGACAAGCATCTCATTGCTCTATAGAGGAGCATGAGAGGAAAAAGATTATCGCCAACCTTCTCTGAACGCGTGAATTAATGCACACTTTTTTCAAGAGGACCACCACTACCGCAAAACTACTGGAAATTCAAATCAAGAAAGGAATTCTAGACGAGCAAAAACCATTGTCGCAAAACTCAAAAGCCTGGACTACTCCAGCGGTCACCCATTACCACCAAGATCATGAGCTGTCAAGTACCGAAGGGTGCAATCAAAAGTGAGAGTAATTTCCAAAAATGATCCCTGATGCTTGCAGCATTGCCAATATCGTCATTCCGGCTTAAAGCATGCCGGAATGACGCATTCTGTATGTACAAGGCCTATCGTTGTTGCGTCGAGACCTGTCTCTACTCTCACTTTTAACTGCACCCAGTACCGAAGCATCCGCGATCAGTTATTAATGGCTTCGGCCAGCTTGTCGATGATCCTTTTTGGCACGGGGTAGGAATCCTGTGCAAAATAAAGCTTCAGAAGTGCGGGATCAAAGGCGATTCTTTCTGCAGCCTCAGCTAAGGTTAGCCCCTTTGCTTCCATCTTTCGGATTACTTCAAGCTTCTGTGATTCCATGGCGACTTCTCCTGTGGAGAGGTGAATTTAAGCCCCCTATGTGCAGGGCCGGCTGGAAGGCTGACGCTCAGCAAAGGCCAGGCGTCACCTTCATTAGGATTCGGAAAGCACCATTCTAGCGCAGCCAAAAACAAAAGGCCATAAGGTTTATCCTCATGGCCTTTCGTTATGAAAAAGGGAGGGCTCTCAGATTATTCCGATTCAGCTTCAACAATTCAAAGGAGCAACAACCATCCACCAGGACTTCGAGATCCACGATTCCGCATCAGATTTTTCGTTGGAATTTCCGCACGCAAACCAGCTCAGAAAACAACCGCTTGTACCTCATCCACTTGAACATCAACACGCGCTGTCACTCGCACCCGCACTTTCAGCTTCACTTCAACTCGAACTCGCAACGCCCAACTCGAAACCACAACCTCCGCTATCCGCTTGAAACCAGAATGAACATTAAACCACTAACCTCTGAGAGTTCCCTACTCAAATGTAGAGCCAGGTATACCTTCGAAACCAAGTTTCCGTTCACTTTCAATATGATCAACTGACGCTAATTCAGCTTTCGAGCGCGCGGAAGACAAAGCAGTTTCCAGTTCAACAAGGTCGAAGGGTTTCTTGAGAAATGATCGCACCACAACAGGATCTAGATCTTTCGCCACAGCCTGGAAGTCATATTCCGAAAGAAGAATCGCAGCTACATCAGGGACAATCCGCATCAACTTTTCCAGCAACGACACGCCATTTGCATCGGGAAGGTGATATTCCGTAATCACGATCGCAGGATCAAGTCTTTCCGCCAGCGCCAACGCCTCACGAGCAGTCGCACAACACTCAAAAGCATACCCGGCCCGTTCCAAATACTTTTCCAAAGAACGTCTTAAGGAAGCTTCATCTTCAACTACCAACACCTGAATCTCAGCATTCACTTGCAGCCTCCGCACGTCTAT
>JADGQM010000132.1 GCA_017881795.1 Syntrophobacteraceae bacterium | reverse complement strand
CACCGCGCCTTCATCGAGCACCAGCTCCCCAACAGGCTTGGGAAGGTTTGCCAGCCACAGTTTTTTACCATGATAAAGGCGTTTCCGGGGAAGGAAAAAAGTGCCGAGCGGTTCGCCGGCAAAGATCCGCAGAAGCACGTCCCGTTCTTTGCCCGGAGCAATGATCATGGGAATACCTGAAGCCAGACACTTTTTCGCCGCATTGATCTTGCTCAACATCCCGCCCGTGCCAACCGAACCGGGCACAGGGGTGGCGCAAGCCGTCAGCTTGGAATCAATCCGGTGCACAAGGGGAATGAGGCGCGCTTCTTCGTTAAAGCGGGGATCACAATCATATAATCCAGCCGTGTCGGTCAGAATGATTACCAGATCGGCGCCGATAAGTCCGGCGATCATGGCCGAGAGGTGATCATTGTCGCCAAACCTGATTTCCTCGACCACGACCGTATCATTTTCATTGATGATGGGCAGAATGCCCCAGTCAAGAAGGGTCTCGAGAGTATTGCGCGCATTCAGGTAACGGTGGCGATGGGTAAGGTCCTCACTGGTGAGGAGCAGTTGTGCCACGAGCAGTTCGTATTTATCGAAAGCGGCCTCCCAGGCCTCCATCAGCACACCCTGCCCTACCGCAGCCATCGCCTGTTTGTGGGGAATAGTGCGGGGGCGTTCGGTAAAGCCAACCTTGCGTAACCCTGAAGCCACCGCACCCGAGGACACAATGGCAATCTTACGGTCAGGATCACTTTGTCGAAGTTCCGCAATCTGATCGCTCAGGCGATGGACCATCACCCGGTTCAATCCTCGCGAATCAGTCAAAACCGCGCTTCCAACCTTGATCACCAACCGCCGGCAGCCACTGAAAAACGCCACCCGATCTTTAATTCCCTCCATAAGCCGAGAATTCCTTCACTAGCGATACTTACGCTTAAGCCGAATCAAGCGACTAACAACAATCCACACGAGAGGTAAAGGCTTTAACTATTATATCCTGAACTGATGGAATCCACTCCATCTTTTCCATATCATTCAGAGGGAATTTCCTTTTCATCTGACTCATGCCGTGACAATGCTGGAGGTCAACGAATCGGGGTGCTCAGGCAAAGACAGCAACCACGTCAAGGTGCGCAACAACTCCAGGACACCCCGACCATCAAGAGCCGAGAGGAGCACGACGGGGTGTCCTGCTTCCTGGTAAGCGTGGAAGATCCGCTGCAAAGCCTCGGGGTCGGGAATGAGATCGATTTTATTCAAGGCGATAACGCGAGGCTTGTTCTGCATTTCATCCGAATAGCTGAGCAATTCATTTTCAATCAAATGATAGGGAAGCAACGGATCGTCGGGAAGAATCTCGTGGACATCAATGAGGTGGACGAGAATGCGAGTCCTTTCAATATGTTTGAGAAATCTCGTGCCAAGGCCCGCACCCTGATGCGCCCCGGCAATCAAACCAGGAATATCCGCAATCACAAAAGGAGCGCCATCCCCATACTGGACGACGCCAAGGTTCGGGACCAAGGTGGTGAAGGGGTAATCAGCAACTTTCGGGCGCGCTGCTGAAACGGCCGCAATCAAGGTCGACTTCCCGGCATTCGGCAGCCCCACCAAACCCACATCCGCCAAGAGCTTCAGCTCCAACACGAGCTCACGTTCTTCTCCCGCCTCTCCCGGTTGCGCAAACCTCGGGAGCTGCCTGGTTGCCGTGGTAAAATGGGCGTTTCCTTTGCCGCCAAGTCCGCCTTTCGCCGCCACCCAGCGCTGGCCCGGTCTTACCAGATCAGCCAGGACCTCGCCACTGGCGGGGTCCTTTACCAACGTTCCGGCAGGAAGCTCAAGGATCAGGTCCTGCCCGCTCCTGCCGTGCCGGTTATTGCCGCTGCCGTGAGTCCCTGATGGAGCCTTGAACTCATGACGATAGCGAAAATCGAGGAGCGTGCGTTTCCTCTCCGAAACTTCGAGGACCACATCTCCTCCCCGGCCGCCGTCGCCCCCATCGGGACCGCCTTTAGGGACATACTTTTCGCGGCGAAAACTGACGCAACCCTGACCACCATTGCCTGCCACGACCCTGGTTTTCACTTCATCGACAAATTTCATGGCGCCACCGTCTGGAGAACGACATCCAATTCTGAAAAATGAATAACGGTGCAGACTCTCATCAACGGAATCTGCACCGGATTATTTGGGGATTCAAAGGAGGGAAGGCTTTAGGATGGGACAGGAATCGGGTAAACGCTGATTTTCTGGCGCATCTTGTCCTTATATTCGAAGGTGACCGTACCATCGATCAGAGCAAAGAGGGTATAGTCTCTGCCCATGCCGACATTCTTGCCGGGGTGGAAATGGGTCCCCAACTGACGGACCAAAATATTACCCGCCCGGACCAACTCGCCGCCATAGCGCTTTACGCCACGCCGCTGTCCGGCGCTATCCCGACCATTTCTGGAACTCCCTCCAGCCTTCTTATGTGCCATGGATCATTCCTCCAAATCTGACTGGCTTCAGATACGATGTTGATGGGGGCTTAGGAATCAGCCTGAGATGGCGCCTCGATGCCCTTCTCAATGCTCTGAATCAGGACTGCAGTGTAGTACTGCCTGTGCCCCTGCTTCTTGCGATAATCCTTGCGCCTTTTGTGCTTAAACACAATAATTTTGCGGTGACGCCCCTGTTCTACGATGCGCCCCCGGACGGATACGTCCTCCAGCAGGGGATAGCCAACCTGCACTTGCTCGCCATCACCAACAAAGATCACTTGATTCAGAGTGATTTCGCCACCAACCTCCCCTGGAAGTTTTTCGAGTCTAATCACTGTCCCGGGTTCGGCTTGATATTGTTTGCCACCCGACTGAAATATTGCATACATTTTGGTATCCTCCAGGTTCGCCGCTCTCGGGCAGTTCCGCCCCCTCCAGTCATCAGTGCTCCTAATGACAAAAAAACGGCCGCAAGGCCGCAATGTGGAGGAGGCAGCAACTCCCCTAGTTACATGGTTGCATAAATTCCTTGCTTTAGAATCAATTCCTGATACTCTCGGAGTTTGTCACAGCTCTCCAGGCATTTGTTCTTGTCTTCGGTCGCTCTTTCACAATTGATGCACGGGCTCTTTACCATGACAACCGTTCCTCTCTGAAAAAGTTTTGAACGGCTATATGTAGGTGACAGTCCGCTAAAATGTCAAGTAGTTTTTGCAGACGGTCCTCAAAGATCACTTTCCTGGAACCGTGGCATCCATGCACCATGCAGATCCAACCACCCGCCCCCATCCCTACCTCTTGTGGTCTCTCGTATGCACGGGCATCACCGCAATTTCTTTTGCTTCCATTTTGATCCGGCTCGCTGATGCACCTTCTCTGGCCATAGCAACCTATCGTGTCGGTCTCGCTTCCATAATCCTGACTCCGTACGGTGCCTTGAAGTTCCCTGTAATCCGGCGGAGGTGGAACGGCCAGATATTGGGCGTTACTTGTCTTTCCGGCTTTTTCCTGGCGCTCCATTTTGCTTTTTGGATTCGCTCCCTGCAAATGACCTCCGTCGCCAGCTCCGCTACTCTTGTCAGCACGGCGCCGCTCTTTGTGGCAATTTTCGCTTATTTTTGCCTTGGCGAGCGTCTCTCCAGGCATTCCTGGATTGGAATTCTCCTGGTCCTGGCAGGCAGTGGCCTCATCGCCGGTAGTGATTTTCACTTCTCCACGGAAGCCCTGTCGGGCGACCTCATGGCTGTGGCGGGAGCCGTTGCAGCCTCGGGCTATCTCCTCGCCGGGCGCTTCGTCAGGCGTCAACTTGATTTAACATCCTACACCCTGGGCGCTTATGGAAGTGCCGCCCTGCTCTTACTTCTGGTCAGCACTCTTACCGCCACTCCGTTGTCCGGATTCACCAACCAAACCTATCTGGTGCTGGTCCTCCTGGCAATCGTCCCGCAGTTGATTGGTCATACAACCTTTAACTGGACCTTGCGATACCTTTCCCCAACGACGGTGGCGGTATTGATCCTGGGCGAACCCATTGGAGCCACCCTCCTCGCTTATTGGTTTTTCGGGGAAACGGCGGCGCCCACAAAAGCGCTGGGACTTTTCATCCTCGGAACGGGAATTGTGCTGAGTGCGAAGACCCCACTCAACTCCCAAGAAGACAACGGCGCCGAATGAAATCCTCCAGACCCTTGCGTGGAAGTTGACAGATATAAAGAAAGTAAGTAGTCTCACCTCTCGACAGCAGGTGACTTTAGGTAACATTGAATTTCCTCCAGATTTCGGCGCAGGTGAAAGATGTTCATTATCAGCAATCTACTCATAGCTTTGGCCAATATATTGCACATTGTACTCAACCTCTATATGTGGATCGTCATCGCTCGGGCGCTCCTTTCCTGGGTCAATCCAGACCCCTACAATCCGATAGTCCGCTTCCTCTACAATGCCACAGAGCCGGTGCTGTATGCGATTCGCAAGCGGGTGCCCATATTTTTCGGAGGGATTGATTTCTCTCCGATGATCGTCATCCTTATCATCTACTTTCTCGACAGTTTTCTCGTCCCCACCCTGGCAGGAATGGCCATGCGGATGGGAATGTAAGCGCATCACAAGGTGATATTCCCATGGAGTTGAATTTGGCTGAGATAGAGCGCAAGCGTTTTCGGACGCGGTGGTTCGGCCTTGACCCCAAAGAGGTGGGACTCTTCTGTCAGCAACTGGGTGAGGAAAACCATCACCTGAAGGTCGAAAATTCCGCTCTCCGCAAGGACTTGCAGACCCAGGAAAAAGAGCTCCATGAGTACAAAGAACGCGAGAAGACGATTCGCGCCGTGCTGTTCAATGCCCACAAAATTGCAGAGCAGACTAAAACAAACGCGGAAAAGGAAGCGAAGCTGATGGTCGCCGAGGCTGAGCTCAAAGCCGAGAAAATTTTGCAGGGCGCCCATCAGCGTCTTTCCCAAATCCATGACGACATTGCCGAACTGAAGCGTCACCGCATTCTACTTGAATCCAAGCTGCGCTCCACAATCGAGACCTATCAACAATTATTGAATATGGATAAAGAAGAAGAAGGGGAATGTGAACCGAAGAGTAAGGTCAAACTTTTGAACCGTTAGGAGATGACCAAAACATGACCATTAACAAAGAATTGCTCGATATTCTGGCCTGCCCAAAATGCAAGGGCGCCATATTCCTGAATGAGTCGCAAGACGGCTTGATTTGCCGGCACTGCAAACTTCTCTATGAGATTCGAGACGGAATTCCCATCATGTTGATTGACGAAGCCAAACCCATTGACGTATAGCGCCAGCCTTCCTATGCACGCCTGCATGAAACTCTCCCCTGAACAGAAAAAACGACTGCGCCAGGCAATCTCGCGGTTCCCTGCCTGTCGGGTTCTTGTCGTCGGTGACCTCATGCTGGACAGCTTCATCTGGGGAGAAGTCAGCCGCATCTCTCCGGAAGCTCCCGTACCCGTGGTGGAAGTCCGCGAAGAATCCCACCTCCTGGGGGGCTCCGCGAACGTGGTTCACAATGTGGCCAGCCTTGGAGGCAAGACCATGGTCTCTGGCTCAATTGGAGATGACCTCGCCGGCCGGGAGCTTTTGCGGCTCTTTGAGGAAATTTCCGTACCCACCGTTGGCCTGATCACCGAGACTGGCCGCCCCACCACCGTGAAAACCAGGATCATCGCCCGGCACCAGCAGGTGGTCCGTTTTGACCGGGAGTGGCGGGCTCCCCTCAAGAACGACACCATGGAGCAAATGCTCTCTTTCATCGGGAAAAATCTTCCTCACCTTGGCGGCATCATTGTGTCCGACTATGCAAAGGGTGTGGTTACGCGTGAATTCCTGGATGCCCTGCGGTTCCTCGTCTCCGGTTCGGCGGTGCCGGTGGTGGTTGATCCAAAGGTGCAACACGCGGCTTTATACCGCTCCTTCACCATGGTTACGCCCAATAACCATGAGGCATCGCAGATGTCCGGAATCGAGATCCGAAACGAAGAGACCTTGATCCAGGCTGGAAAGCTATTGCTCCAGCAACTCGCGTGTGAAAGTGTTCTGATCACTCGCGGTAAGGACGGGATGAGCCTCTTTCATCATGATGGGCACATTGTTCATATCCCGACGGTAGCACAGCGCGTGTTCGACGTCACCGGCGCGGGAGATACCGTTATTGCCGCGGTGACTCTTGGGATTGTCGCCGGGTTGTCACGAGAAGACGCCGCCCTTCTGGCCAATCTTGCGGCCGGTATTGTCGTTGGGGAAGTTGGCACCGCAGCGGTATCGCCGGACCAGTTGCTCGCCACCATCCAGAATTGCTGACGGATTCATGAGTGTTCCCAAGGAACCACTGCCGCCAAAGCTCATTGTAGGACTGCTCTTTTCCAACTTCGAAGTCCGTGATCGTGCGTTGGAAGCCCTCATTGAACATTTCGGCCCTCCGGATTTTCTCACGAAAGCCCAACCTTTCACCTATACTGCCTACTATGACCGGGAAATGGGGGCTGATTTAGTGCGCCAGGTGTGCAGTTTCCTGCACCTGGTGCGCCCGGAAAGTCTTCCTGACATCAAGCTCTGCACCAATCAACTGGAAAGGGAGCTTTCCCGTGATGGCAAGAGAGAGATAAATATCGACCCGGGATTCCTCAGCGTAGAACGACTGATTCTGGCAACGGGCAAAAACTACATTCACCGGATTTACCTGCGGGACGGCATTTACGCCGATCTCACCCTGCTCTATCAGAAAGAAGCCTATCACGTGCTGCCGTGGACCTATCCCGATTATCAGGACGCGGCATTGCGCCATTTCCTTAAAGTGCTCCGACACAAATTGCACCTTCAACACCACGGACGGCTCCCCACAAAACTTTTGAATGAACCAGGAGGTGGCTCTTGATCCTGTGGGAGCTGCCGGACCCCAGTCCGGCTCACGCATGGCAAAACCTTTACATGAACCAGGAGGTGGCTCTTGATCCTTAGCATGACCGCATTCGGTCGCAGTCAGAGGGAAACTTTCGAATTTGCGATAACCGTTGAGATCCGGGCTCTGAACAGTCGCAACCTGGATGTGGTGCTGCGGCTGCCCAAGAACTATGTTGAATTCGAGGATCACTGCCGCAAGGTGATTGCCCAATCAGTCAGGCGTGGCCGCATTGAAGCCGCCGTGCAGATTGAAACCAAAGCCGCTCAAGGAAAAGCCCCTCAGCTCAACATGAACCTCGCGAGATTCTACTGGGAACAGCTCCAGGAACTGCACCGCCGCCTGCCGCAGACCGCTCCGCCGAGCCTGGATCATCTGTTGCGTATTCCTTATCTTTTTGAGACTTGCGAAACCACGGTTGATCGGGATTCGCTCAAGACGGTATTGACTGAAGCCCTTGTTGAGGCCCTGCAACAAGTCCAGCAAATGAAAATCCAGGAGGGCAAGGCCCTGCTCGACGACTGCCTGAACCGGATCGCCAGCGTGCGCCGCGAACTTTCCTCCATTGAAAATCAGAAAGACACCATCCTTTCTAACTACGAGCAGCGGCTTCGAGATCGCGTTCAGGAGCTGCTTGGAGAGACGCAACTAGACGAAAATCGCGTGCTCATGGAGGTGGCCCTGGTTGCCGAACGATCCGACATCAATGAAGAGCTGGTGAGGCTTGGCAGTCATCTGGACCAGATGCAGGAACTGTTGGATGAGGCCCCACCGGCTGATGGCAGAAGGCTTGATTTCCTCACCCAGGAAATGCACCGTGAGGTCAATACGATCGGCAGCAAGACCGGTGATCTGGAGACCATCCGCGCGGTGATAACCATGAAAACGGAAATCGGGAAATTGAAAGAGCAGTTTCAGAACGTAGAATGAAGGGCGGATGCGAATGTTTTTCTGTCGCCTGAGAGCGAGGAAATGGACTCAATGTGGAAAAATTCTTGCATTGCTGACCTCTTTCAAGGGATAATCAAGCCGTTGTGAGATTTATGGCTTTTTGTTTTTTTTGATAGAAGCTCCAGCATTACAGGTGCTCAAGTCCTACCCCAAAACTAAGGTCGCACAAACATTTTGCTCCCTTTTCAGATTGCATTCCCAGAATCAGCCAGGTGGGCCGGACCCTTGGCGCCATCAACTGCAACGACAGGGTAACGAGGTCAGTCATGGAACCGAGATTACTTAACATAGGGTTTGGAAATACGGTTGTAGTAAACCGGATTGTTGCCATTGTGTCGCCCGCTTCAGCACCGATGAAACGCCTCAAAGAAGATGCCAAACAGGCGAACAAACTCATTGATGCCACGATGGGCAGACGCACCCGGTCCATTATCATTACCGACAGTGATCATGTGATCCTCTCCGGAGTTCAGGCCGAAACGATTGCGCAACGGCTGCTCTCCGACAATCATCCTAAAGATGGGAATCTCCCCAAGCAGGAAAAAGAATAGCCTCTATGCCCCGGCACCGTCGTACGGGACAGCTTTTCGTGATCTCAGCCCCTTCGGGGGTGGGGAAGACTACGCTGGTTCGGTCGCTTTTACAGGAATTGCCCGAATTGGAGTTCTCGGTCTCCTGCACCACGAGACCATCTCGACCTGGCGAAACGGACGGGAGAGACTACCATTTCCTGGTCAGGGAGGTCTTCCTCGCCGGTGTCAAGGCGGGGCGTTTCCTGGAATGGGCTCAAGTCCACGGCGAATACTACGGGACTGACAAGCTAAAGCTGGACGAATGGCTGGAGGCAGGAAAAGATGTCCTCCTGGATATCGACGTTCAGGGAGCACGTCAGGTTCGCTGTATTTTCCCTCTGGCTCATAACATTTTCATCCTGCCTCCTTCTTGGGGTGTGCTGGAGCAAAGGCTGCAAGCGCGGGGCACGGAAGCTCCCGACCAAATTGCGTCGCGCCTGAGCGCTGCGCGCCGGGAGGTGCAGGAAGCACCCTGGTACGATTTTATCGTGGTAAACGACGTTCTGGAAACGGCAGTGACTGATCTCATTTCCATTATTCGCGCTGCTCGCTGCCGGCGGATGGCCCAGGCCCATCGCCTGAGAGCCATCCTCGATTTTCACCCACCACCATCATGAAGACGAGAGCTCGCCACGAACAGGACTACTGGATCTCGGGGTACAATCCGGTAAAAGAGGCTCTTTCCAGCCGCGACACGGTCATCAAAGAGCTGGTTCTGGCCCGCAGTGACCAACGGGCTGCCGCCCTCGAGGCCATGGCCGCAGAGCGGGGAATAGCCGTGCGTCACGAACCGGCTGACGTCATTTCGGCCCTGGCAGGTCATACCCATCATCAGGGACTGGCCGTGCGCTCTGAAGAATTCCGCTACACCACGCTGGAAGCATGGCTGCAGCACCCCCTCGAAGAAAGACAACCGGTCCTGATACTCGATTCCATCCAAGACCCGCAAAACCTGGGAGCGCTTATCCGGAGCGCCTGTTTCCTGGGGGCAAAGGGCATGATCATTCCCAAAGATCGGTCCGCAAGCATCACTGGTACGGTTATCAAAGTTGCTTCGGGCGCTACCGTTTATCTTCCCGTTATCCAGGTGACCAACCTGGCTCAAGCCTTGGATCACTTAAAAGGCAACGGACTCTGGCTGGTGGGATTGGACGTTGAGGCGAAGCAATCGCTCTACGAGGCGGATCTTTCGCTGCCAGTGGGGCTGGTGGTGGGAAATGAACAGAAAGGCCTCCGCCCTTTGGTTCGAAAACACTGTGACTTCCTGGTCCATATTCCCGCAGGCGGACCTTTACAGTCCCTCAATGCGGCAACCGCCGGGGCGATTGCTCTGGCGGAGGTGCAGCGCCAGAGACTCACCGTTGGTGTTCAATCAAAAACCTCGCAGCACGATTAACCAACGGGGGGCGGGTTTTAAACCCTCCCGCAATTGGCAATGCCTTCGCCACATTTCGGAAGGGAATAAACCCCATACGCATCAAGCTAACTGGTTCCCCTGCTTAACCGAAAAGATGAATATCGAATATCGAACAAGGAATTTCGAATTATGAAGTCCTCTCTTGTTTTGCCAGGCTATAAGGATTCTGCTGCCCGAATAACTCGAACTGCAAAACCAATCAACCGCTCTTCAAGATCATAATTTCTACTCTCCTTCGACATTCTGCGGTTCCTTGTTCGATATTCGAGATTCAATTAAGTTATCGTTCATGCTCCCAGCGCCCCTTTGAAACAGGTGGGAATGACCAGAAGATCGTCTTAGCTTGATGCATATGGGGATAAACCCCTCCCCTACATCCTAAATCCACCCATGCGGAGCTTCTGAAGAAGAGCCAGCTAGGAAATAGGCCGCGTCCCGAAAAGCGCCGTGCCAATTCTGATCATTGTGGCGCCTTCTTCGATGGCCACTTCGAAATCATGGCTCATCCCCATGGAAAGCTCGGATAAGATCTCGGGAGCAGCGGTCCGGTCCCGCAACCGCTCAAGCAGCTCCCGCAAGCCGCGGAAATGGGGCCTAGCTTCCTCGGGATCATCAAAGTAAGGCGGCAAAGCCATCAAGCCGCGCACCTCCAATCCATCCAATGATGAAGCCAGCTCAAAAAGAGGGAACAGCGCCTCCGGAGCAAGGCCGCTCTTACTCCCTTCATACCCGGTGTTCACCTGGATCAGAGCGGGAATCCTTTTCCCCAGTTTTTGGGCCGCACGGTTGAGCTCGCGAGCCAGGCTTTCGCGATCGAGGGTATGAATACAAGCGAAGGATTCCAGGGCCGCTTTGACCTTGTTGGACTGGAGGTGGC
This sequence comes from Syntrophobacteraceae bacterium, assembly GCA_017881795.1. Lineage (GTDB taxonomy): Bacteria > Desulfobacterota > Syntrophobacteria > Syntrophobacterales > Syntrophobacteraceae > JADGQM01. The sequence goes on along the minus strand of JADGQM010000132.1, from coordinate 121 downwards.
CGATGAAATGCCACGAAACCGCCAAATCGGACAAAGCCTGCATCTTTTGGGCGGCCTCCTGGACATAGTTTTCTCCGAGGATCCTGACTCCAGCCTCGATGCCCTCGCGGATGTGGGTTAT
>JADGQM010000441.1 GCA_017881795.1 Syntrophobacteraceae bacterium | reverse complement strand
TGATCCCTGCATTTTTCATTTCTTCAACGAACTTGGCGTAGCTTCCGAAGTTAGCATCAATTTTCTGGGCAATCGCCCCCGTGGGTAGACCGCCGCCGTTTGGTTTCAAGCACTTCCAGTAAAAGGAATGGTTCCACACTTGGGCGGCATTGTTGAAAATCCCGACTTTGGATCCATCTCCGGCGGTCTCCTTGACGATGGCCTCGAGACTTTGGCTTGCAAGGTCCGTCCCATCAATCAATTTGTTGGCATTGTCAACATAGGCTTTGTGGTGCTTGTCGTGATGAAACTCCAGAGTCCTGGAACTGATGTGGGGTTCCAGAGCATTTTTGGGGTAGGGCAGATCGGGAAGAACGATAGCCATAAAACCTCCTTTTCTCTCATTTCACAGAATGATTCATGGTGGTGGATGGTGTTGACAGCATTAACGACCCAGGTGCAAAAGCAAACGGCATACAAACATTGATGATTCCTCGGAACCTGAACCTTTGAGCAGAACCGTTCACGGAATACCCCTTGTCTCAGCGTAGTTAAGCATCGTTCCCGCCACATTCAACCGCTGAGCAACAACATCTTTGGCTCAATCTCTCTCGCTATTGGCGGAAGGGGATATTCTTCTTCCTTGTTTCCTGTTTTAATAAGGTTCAAAACAGCTTCCCGTGGAGCTTGTTTGGAAATTTGGCAGGCTGGAAAGCCTGCCCCACATCTCTTGGCAGCGGGGTAGCATGGTGAGCAGGCTTTCCAGCCTGCTTTGCTGAACATTGCCCAAAAGGGCTGTTCTCAGAAGGGCTCCTGCTTGGCATCGGGGCGCCGTGTTATCAGAGGTTTTCTGAAAGGTGGAGTGATAAGGATGTCCAACGATTCCCCGGAGCAGATGGCTCAGGCCGTGATTGATGCCTGTTCGGATTGTGATGTCTGTAGATACCTCATGGAACATACCCCGTGTATGTTCTTCCCAGAACTGTACCGGCTCTATGACCGCGAAACGGCGCAAGAACAGAAACCGACGCCGAGAGAACTGCGGCAGATCGTGGACTTGTGCAACTTCTGCGGGCTTTGCCCCTGTCCTAACATCCGCTCTGACATCATGAAGGCTAAGCATGCCTTTATCAGCCGAGACGGCCTTAAGCCGGCAATCAGGCTCCTTGAAGATGTTGAGCGGGTTGCCAAAGTGTGCGGCGCTTATCCTCGTCTGGCCAACATTCTCTTCAAGAGCCACCTGCCTGGAAGCGTTATCAAAAAGCTGGCCGGCATTCATGCAGAGCGGAAAATCCCCTCTTTTCCGCAGGAGAGTTTTCCTCAGTGGATGAAAAAACGAATTGTCCCTTCGCGCGAGCCGGCGAGGGGCAGGAAAGTAGCTTATTTTGCCGGATGCACGGGCCAATATCTGTTCCCCGAGGTGCCCCAGGCGGTGGTCGAGGTGCTTGAGCGCAACGGCATCGAAGTTTACTTTCCCGAGCAGAAATGTTGCGGCATGCCCAGCCTGCTCGAAGGCGACGGGCCGCTCACCATCGACTTTGCGAAGTTCAATGTGGACCATCTCGCAGAAGCGGTGGATGCCGGCTATGAAATCCTCTGTTCCTGCCCCACTTGTGGCTTCATGCTGAAGGGCGTTTTGGGTGAAGGCGCCTGCTACGCCGATGCCTATCGTCAGTCGATCAGCCGTGGTGGGAGCTGCTGGACCAATTATCAGGCGGGTGTGCGAACGGTTCGCAGACAATGGTCCTTCCCCAGCAACACCATCTTCGAAGACTTGTTTAAGGACGAAGGGTATTTCTCCTCCATCGACGCGGTAAAGAGGATGAAGGTTGCAGCCCGCACTTTCGACCTGGGAGAATATCTGTGGAGCCTGCACTGCAAAGGGGAGCTGAGCTCTAACTTCGGCCGCGTGCCGGCGCGGATGGTCTATTACCCTCCCTGCCACCTGCGAGAACAAAAGATCGGTCGGCCCTTTTTCGATTTGCTCAAGCTCGTTCCCGGCGCCGCCCTCGATAAAATCGATGGGCCCTTCTACTGCTGCGGCATAGCTGGAATCATGGGATTCAAGCAAGATTTCCATGACGTTTCGGTGGCAATGGGCGGTCGTTTGATGGAGAAAGTCAGAGCGCTCGATCCCGAAAGACTGGTAACCGACTGTCTGAGCTGCCGAATTCAGTTTAACCAGCTCATCCCGCACAAGGTTCTCCACCCCGTGGAGATTTTGCGCGAATCCTACGCCACTTTTGAGACCTGATCCCTTTTTGAGACCTGATCCCCTTATCTGAAGCAGTACGTAAGTGAAGAACTGGCAGGGTCAATCATGAATTCGATTGCGATTCGGATCGGGTAGATAACCGGGCGGGTAAGAAAACCCGCCCTCCCTTGTATTCGCGTGTCTTCGTTCCCCTTCGTGTGCATTCGTGGATCGCTTCCGGTCAAATTTATTCATCTTGACAAACGATGCAAAATTGCGCTTACTTGCTGCACTTTTGAATTAACTCTCAAGGCACGATCGAATCCGGGCTGGTTCCCTTTCTTAAGGCGCGTGCTGACTATTTTCAAGCTGAGTTGCTTTCAACTTGAGGGTTCAAAGATGAATAATCCCAAGCAATCCCGAAGCGACCTGATCGATGAGTTGCTGCAAGTTTGTCAGAAGCTCAGTGAACTGGCAACTTCAGAAACGCGGATCAATGAAGCCAAAAAAGAACTCCTGATCCCGCACCGGCAATCTCTTGACATCATCGAATTCCTCCCCGACCCCACCTTTGTGATCGATTGTGAGAGCCGTGTCATCGCCTGGAATCGCGCCATGGAGGAGATGACGAATGTGGCAAAGATGGATGTTCTCGGAAAGGGCGATCACCTCTATGCCGTTCCATTCTATGGAGAGCCCAAACCGATTTTGATCGATTTCGTCATACATGGCGAAGCCGACACCCGTGAGAGATATCATTTCGTTGAGAGAAACGGACGGGACTTTTATGCGGAAACCTATGCTCCCATGCTCTACGGAGGCAGGGGGGCATATCTCTGGGGGAAAGCTTCACCCCTCTACGATAATGACGGCAGGCTGACCGGCGCTATCGAGTCCATCCGCGATATTACCCAGCGTAAGCTTGCCGAGGAATCGCTGAAAAAGAGCGAGCAGCGCTTTCGCATGCTGGTTGAAACCATGAATGAAGGGCTGGGAGTGCAGGATGAAAACGGCATGATCATTTATGCCAATGATAAACTCTGCGAAATGCTCGGCTATTCGAGCGACGAACTGGTCGGACGCCGGGAGGCCGATTTGTTTGATCGGGCCATATACGAGAAAGAAATGGAGAGGCGCAG